>JAYSFT010000088.1:0-12216 GCA_041913245.1 Rhodospirillaceae bacterium
TCGCTGACAACGTGACCAACGTCAACACGATTGGTTACAAGGGCACGAACGTCAACTTCAAGACGCTCGTCACCGCGCAGGTCTCCTTGACCCAGTACTCGCCGGGCGGCGTGCAGTCGAGCCCGCGCCAGAACGTGGACATCCAGGGCCTCTTGCAGGCGACCACGTCCTCGACCGACGTCGGCATCTCCGGGGCCGGCTTCTTCGTCACCAGCGCGGCGGCCAACGCGGGCGCCAACGATCTCTTCACCTACACCCGCGCCGGCTCGTTCAAGGTCGACAACGAAGGCTACCTGCAGAACGTCGGCGGCGGCTACCTCCAGGGCTGGCCGCTCAGCTTCTACGACGGCACCGCCTCGGCCAAGACCGTGACGGTCGGCAGCAACACCTTCATGAAGGCCTACATCCGCGACAATGGCGACAAGGTCATCATCAACGACAACATCATCGATCCGAGCAACCTGCGTCCGATGAACCTGCAGACCATCGGCGGCACCGCGTCGCCGACGACCACCTTGTCGGTGGGCGCGAACCTGCCGGCGGGCGCGCTGGTCAACGACCAGGAACGCGTGAACGCGCTGATCTTCGACAGCTTGGGCAACCCGCACAACATCAGCTACAACTACACCAAGACGGGCCCGAACAAGTGGTCGGCCACCGTCGAACAGCCGGCGCAGTCCGCCGTCATCACCCAGAAGACGCAGAAAGGTGAGGTCTATTATTCGGGCGGCCGAATCGACTTCAACCAAGAAGCCCAGCTTCCGATCTCGGGCGCGCTGATCATCGACGTCAACGGCTCCGGCCCGATCACCATCACGCTCGACAGCACCGCGGGCGCCGTCGACGATGACATCTCCGTCATCGCCACCGAGAATCGCACCATCAGCCAAGTGCTGGACGAGCTGGCCGACGTCATCAACAACAACATGATCACCGCTTACGGCGGCGCGGGAACGGGCGGCGATGCGCCGGCTGTCCCGGGTAACTGGGCGCGCCGCATCTCGGGCGAAAACGGCATTACCTTCGACAACGTCTCGCAGACCGCCGCAATGACTTTCCAGGTCGACCCGGCCAACCCGATCGTCGACTCTGCCGGTAAGCAGATCGTGTTCCAGAACGACCCCGCCGGTTATAGCGTCCCGGCGCTTGACGACGGCGACGGCACCGGCGCCGATCTGTCCTACGCGTGGTACGATCTTGGCGGCTATAACCCGGACGCCACCGGCACAATCAACCTAGGCACACCGCAGCGCGGCCTGGCGGGCATCGAATTCGCGGGTAACGGTACACCGGCGAAGTTCTACGGCCGCGATCCGTCGGAAGCCCCCTCGCCGAAGTTCACGGTCGAGCTCGTGTGGGCCAACGGCGCGGAAAACATGGAAGCGGGCAACCCGAACAGCCCGGCGATCGAGACCTTCTTCGGCAACTACAACACGCCGGACGGCATCACGCAGCTTTCGGGCGACTTCCAGCTCAACTACCTGCAACAGAACGGCGCGAAGTTCGGCAACTTCGCCGGCGTCTCGATCGGGCAGGACGGCATCGTCACCGCGCTGTTCGACAACGGCGTGACGCGTCCCGTGTTCATGATCCCGCTGGCGAGCTTCACCAATCCGAACGGGCTGCAGTCGCTGTCGGGCAACGTGTGGATCGCGACCGACTTCTCGGGCAACCCGACCTTGCGCGAAGCCGGTTCGGCCGGCGCCGGCCTCATCAACGCGGCGACGCTCGAAGCGTCCACCGTCGATCTCGGCACCGAGTTCACGCGCATGATCACCACGCAGCGCGCCTACTCCTCGGCCGCGAAGATCATCACCACCGCCGACGACATGCTGAGCGAACTGCTCAACATCAAGCGGTAAGAGTTCGTAGTTTAGCGGCCACCATCACCCATGGTCCGCTGAAAGCGAAGAGCCCGGCGCCTCGTGCGCCGGGCTTTTTTCTTGCCCGGCGCACTTCTATTTTGTCGCCCGCCGCCAAGCGGCGGGTGGGCGCCGGGCTTTTTTCTTGCCCGGCGCACTTTTATACGGAACTCGTACTGACGGCGTGCGCGGCAATCATGCGGTCGTAATCGCGGCCTTTGACCCAGCCGCACTGGGCGATGATCTGTCCGTATGCAATGGCTGCGGCGGCATCGAAGGGAAGCACTGGAATATGGTATCGATCAAATAGGCCACGAATCAGTCTCGATCCGGCAAGCGGCAATATAAATCCCTGTATATACATAAAGGCGTCAGAGGAACCTTGCACGCGGATGGGCCGTTGCACCTTCGAAGAAGACCTCGAAGGGAGGCGCAGATGGTTCGGCGTGTGTATTTCCCCATCCTTTTCGCGGCGATGAGTCTCGCCGCGGCCGGCCATGCGCAGGATCGAGTCACCGACGCGCCGTCCGACAGCCAGATCAGTCTCTCCGGCAAGGTGGCCTCGATCGATCAGGATTCCTTTGTCCTGGACTATGGCGCGGGCCGGGTCCGCGTCGACCTGGAAGACGGTCTGGACTGGTTTCCCACCGGCACGCCCGGCCTGACGATCGGCGAGCCGGTGACGGTCAACGGACGCATCGACGACGACACCTTCGCGAACCGTGAACTCGAGGCCAGCTCGATCTACCGGCCAGCCACGCAGAGTTATCTTTATTCCGACGCCAGCAACGCACGCTTCTTCCCGATCGAGCCGCGGCCCAACGATATGAGCTGGGTGAATCTCTCGGGCACCGTCAAGGGGATCTCGGGCCGCGATTTCGTGCTCGACACGGGCGTGCGCGAATTCCGCATCACCACGGGGGCGATGCGCAACGATCCGGTGGCCGTCGGCAAGCTGCGCCCCGGCAGCCGGGTGAGCGTCTCCGGCATGGTGAGCGGCGAGGATATTTTCGATCATCCGGAAATCGATGCGACCAACGTCGTCGTGCTCTCGCAGCCGGCGAAGCGCGTCGTTATCCGCCGCGAGTGAGACTGGGAATCAGATTCCGCTTTTGAAATCGAGGCCGAGATCGAGGCACGGCGCGGAGTGCGTGATCCAGCCGACCGAGAGCAGATCGACGCCGGCTTCGGCGATAGCCCCGGCGGTGGCGGCGGTAATGGACCCGGACGCTTCGGTGATCGCGCGCCCGTTCACTTTCGCCACGGCCTGCCGCAATTGAGCCGGCGTCATGTTGTCGAGCAGCACTTGGTCGATACCCTCGGCAAGTGCTTCGTCGAGTTGCTCCAGCGTATCGACTTCGACCTCGAATTTGATGCCCTTGGCGGCGACTTTGCGCGCGGCGCGGATCGCCGCGGTCACGCCGCCGGCGGCGGCGATATGGTTGTCCTTAATCAGGATCGCGTCGAACAGGCCCATGCGGTGATTGACTCCGCCGCCGCAGCGCACGGCATATTTTTCGAGGGCGCGAAGTCCGGGCGTCGTCTTGCGCGTGCAGCAGATGCGCGCGCGGGTATGCGCGACGGCGGCGACCAGCGCGGCGGTGGCGGTGGCGACACCGGACAGATGGCCGAGGAAATTGAGCGCCACGCGCTCGCCGATGAGAATGGACGCGGCGGCACCTTTCAGTTCAAGCGCCACGTCGCCGGGCGCGAGCGTCGCGCCGTCCTCGACCACCGGCGTCACTTGCAGAGCCGGATCGACCAGCTCGAACACGCGCGCGGCGACGGAAAGACCCGCGAGCACGCCGGGCTTGCGCGCGGCGATGACGGCCGATGCGGCACGGCCTTTCGGAACGGTCGCGGACGTGGTGATATCGCCGGTCTCGGCGAGGTCCTCGCGCAGGGCCCGGCGGATGAGATCGTCGGTCCACTCTTTCGACGGCAAATAGTCGGGAAGCTTCATGGCGTGAAGGCCGTCATGAACCGGACGGCGGCGCTTACGGCTTCCAACCGGTCAACATGCGCTCGACCGAGACGCGGGCACGCGCGGCGATCTCGGGCGCGATGGTGACTTCGTGCCGCTCGGTCTCCAGCGTGTGCAGGATGTTGGCGAGCTCGATCTTCTTCATGAACGGGCACAGGTTGCACGGGCGCACGAATTCCAGCTCGGGATACTCGGCGGCGACGTTGTCGCTCATGGAGCATTCGGTGATGAGCACGGTCTTTTGCGGCTTGAACTTCTTCACGTAGTCGACCATGCCGGCGGTCGAGCCGGCGTAATCGGCTTCGGCGACGACTTCGGGCGCGCATTCCGGATGCGCGAGCACGACCACGCCCGGGTTCGATTCACGCAGGCCCCGGATGTCGGCCGGGGTGAAGGTTTCATGCACCACGCAGCGGCCCTTCCAGGTGATGATCTCGCAGTTCACCTGCTTGGCGGTGTTGAGCGCGAGGTATTCGTCCGGCAGCATGATGACGCGCGGAACGCCGAGGCCTTCGACGATCTCCTTCGCGTTGCCCGAGGTGCAGCAGATGTCGCACTCCGCTTTCACCGCCGCCGAGGTGTTCACATAGGTGACGACGGGGATGCCGGGATACTGCGCCTTCAGCTTGCGCACGTCTTCGGGCGTGATGGATTCGGCGAGGGTGCAGCCGGCGCCGAGGTCCGGGATCAGCACTTTCTTCGACGGGTTCAGGAGCTTCGCGGTCTCGGCCATGAAATGCACGCCGGCCATGACGATCATGTCGGCGTCGACCTTCACGGCGCTGCGCGCCAGGGCGAGGCTGTCGCCGGTGATGTCGGAGACGCAGTGGAATATCTCCGGCGTCATGTAGTTGTGACCGAGGATGACGGCGTTCTTTTCCGCCTTGAGCCGATTGATGCGCGCGATGAGCGGAGCGAACAGCGGCCACTCGATCTCGGGGATGACGGTCTTCACCTTATCGTAAAGGTGCGCGGTGTCGCGCTCGACTTCGGAGGTGAAGCGCAGGTCCTTCGCGCGGGTGATGTGCGTGTTCACAACATTCATGAGATCGCCCTCGTCCCTCTGGTTCGTCCACCGGTTCATGACAGCCCGGCGATACTTGTGCTTACTATGAGCATATATGGGCCGCTAAAAAAGCACGTGGGCCCCACGTGTTCGACTTGGAACCTTAAAGAGCATAAGGGGGTGAGTCAAGGCGATGGGCGGGCCGTGGAGGCCGAAAACGACCCGGACCGCCCGGGGATGAAACAATAATTATTTCAGATACTTAAATTATATCTGATATAATTAAGGCTATATGATTAAGGCTTGCGGACGCGGACGGGGAGGCGGACGCCGGGGGCGGGGCGTTCGTGGACGACCTCCCGCCGGTAGCGGAAAAGCTCCGCCGGGCGGCCGCCGGTTTGCGCCGACATGTGGCCGGTGGGTTCGACCAAGCCTTCATTGGCGACGAGACGCCGGAAGTTCTGTTTATGGAGCGGCCCGCCGGCGAGGGCTTCCACCGCCCGCTGCAGCTGGAACAGCGTGAAGGTGGGCGGCATCACCTCGAAAATGACAGGGCGGTATTTGATCTTGGCCCGCAGGCGCCCAAGGGCGGTGGCGAGGATGCGCCGGTGATCCTTGGTGAGGGCGGCGCCGGTGACCATCTGGGCCGCGACAAGGTTCGGTTCCACCTTCAGGCCGCTGTCGAAGCTGGCTTCGAACACCAGGCCCGCCTCATACAAAAGCTCGTAACGCTCAAGCACCCGCTCGTTGTCCCAGGCTGCGCCCTCGATGCCGAAGGCCAGAACGATCCGGTCGCGGCGGCGTTGCTTTTCCGGGCCCTTGGCGTCGTCACGCCAGCTCAAAAGGCGCGGCAGAATCAGCGAATCCAGCACCGCGGGCGCGCCCTTGCGCCAATCCTCCCAGGGAAAGTGACGGTACCAGTCGACCCAATCGGCCTTGGCGGTGCTTTTGACCTCGGTCTGGCGGACCAGGGCGAGATAACCGACCGAGACCGGGCGCGGGCCCCCGGCCCTTTCCTCGGGATCGCGGAATTTATTGCCGAAGGTATAAAGCTGCTCGACATAGCCGAGGGCGAGGCCGGTCTGCTCGCTGACCCAGGTACGCAGCCCCTCCTCCAACGTCCGGTGGCCGGTGGGATCGAACGGGCCGCAGGGCAGGCCGGCCCGGGCCGCGGTATCGGGCGGCTGGACCAAGAGAACCTTGGGAGATTCGTCGGTTACGGCCGCGATGGCGGCCGAGAGTTCGACGACAACTCCAGCGAGACGGGCCGGCTCGGCGGCGGCGGCTGACTTCATGGGGTCACTCTATAGGGCAAAACTTGCCGCCCACAAAACCGGCAAACCGGCAAAAATTTCCCATCGT
This sequence comes from Rhodospirillaceae bacterium, assembly GCA_041913245.1. Taxonomy (GTDB): domain Bacteria; phylum Pseudomonadota; class Alphaproteobacteria; order Rhodospirillales; family Rhodospirillaceae; genus SHVO01. The sequence goes on from JAYSFT010000088.1 coordinate 6,215, forward strand.
TAACCTGTTCTTCACGGCGCGGGCGCTAGCGTCCGGGGACCGGGGGACGACTGTCCAGAATTTGCCTTCAAGAGCCAGCGCCCTCGGCAAAACGAGAACCGACGCCCGATAACGGCCGAGAGGAAGAGCCCCGTGAACCCCTTCGTCCAGCAGCTGAAGAACTTAGGTCCCGCGCGCCTTGCCGCCATGGGCGGCGTCGCGGTCGGCCTGATCGCCTTCATCATCTTCTTCGCGACCAGGTTCTCCACCGCCCCGATGGAAGTCCTGTACGGCGACCTTTCCGCCACCGACTCCCGCGAAATCATCAAGCAGCTCGAACTCTCCGGCGTCCCATTCCAGACCGCCGACAACAATTCGCAAATCCTGATCCCGGGCGAACAGGTCACCTCGACCCGCATGCAGATGGCCGAACTCGGCCTGCCGTCCGGCGGATCGGTGGGTTACGAAGTGTTCGACAGCATGGACGCCCTCGGCGCCACCAACTTCATCCAGAACATCAACCTGGTCCGCGCGCTTGAAGGCGAACTCGCGCGCACCATCAAGTCCATCGAAGGCGTGCAGAATGCGAGAGTCCACCTCGTGATGCCGACGCGCGAGATGTTCACCCGCGAAACGCAGGAACCGACGGCCTCGGTCTACATCAAGATGCGCACCGGCCGCCTGGCCGAGAACCAGGTGAACGCCGTGCAGCACCTGATCGCCGCCGCCGTGCCGAAACTGAAGCCCTCGAACATCTCCATCGTCGACGAACGCGGTGCGCTGCTCTCGCGTTCGTTCGAGAACGACAACGCCATGGTCGCCGCCCAGCAGGACGAAGCCGTGAAGAACATGGAACGGCGGCTGTCGCAGTCCGTGATCTCGCTGGTGGAAAGCTCGCTCGGCCCGTCCAAGGTGCGTGCCGAAGTGCGCGCCGAAATGGAATTCGACAAGGTCGTCACCGCCGCCGAGGAATTCAACCCCGATCAGCAGGTGCCGCGCTCCCAGGTCACCGTCACCGAGAACAATACTCAGAACGAGAGCAACCCGTCCGACGTCACCGTCGGCAACCAACTTCCCGACGCGCAAGCCAACACCGGCGGCGCGCCGCGCATGACCACCAACGAGAACCGCTCGGAAGAAACGATCAACTACGAGATCTCGAAGACCACCACCAACCGCGTCAAGGAAGCCGGCTCGGTGAAACGCCTGTCGGTCGCGGTGCTGGTGGACGGCATCTATACGACGAACGCCGAAACCGGCGAGCGCACCTATGCGCCGCTGCCCGACGAGACCATGGAGAAGATCCGCGCCCTCGTGAACACCGCCGTCGGCTACAACGCCGACCGCGGCGACCAGATCGAAGTCGTCAACATGCCCTTCACCGGCTTCGACGACCTGATGGGCAGCCAGGACGAGTTCAACCTCCTTGGCTTCAATAAAGAAGAGATCATGCGCATGGCCGAGGGCCTGGGCGTGGCGGTGGTGGCCGTGCTGGTCATCCTGCTCGTCGTCCGCCCGCTGGTCACGCGCGCCTTCGAAGCGATGCCGCAGGGCGACGAAGCGCTGCTCACCACCGACGGCGCGATGGCGCAACTCACGGGTCCGGGCGGCGTGCCCATGCCCATGGGCCAGAAGGAAGAAGAAGAGGATCTGGACGAGCTTATCGACATCGACAAGGTGGAAGGCCGCGTGAAGGCCTCGAGCCTGCGCAAGATCGGGGACATCGTCGACAAGCATCCGGAAGAGGCCCTGTCGATCATCAGGACCTGGCTTTATCAGGAAAGTTAATGAGGCGCGCCGATTAGGCGCAGAAACCAGCTGGGCGTATAATGCCACCATGGGTACTGGCGGCATCAGAGGATAAGAGAAGATGGCGCGTATCAAAGAAGACTATCGCAGCCTGACCGGCCCCCAGAAGGCCGCGATCATGATGCTGTCTTTGGGCGAAGAGCAGGCCGGAAAGCTGTTCGCCATGATGGAAGACGACGAGATCAAAGAACTCTCGCAGATCATGGCCAACCTGGGCACGGTGGGCGCCAATCTGGTCGAGCGCCTGTTCGTCGACTTCGCGGACGCCATCTCGAACACCGGCTCGCTGGTCGGTTCTTACGAATCTACCGAACGCCTGCTCATCAAGTCGCTTGATAAAGACCGCGTCGCGCTCATCATGGAAGAAATCCGCGGCCCCGCCGGCCGCACCATGTGGGACAAGCTCGGCAACGTGCACGAACAGGTGCTCGCGAACTACCTCAAGAACGAATACCCGCAGACCGTCGCCGTCGTTCTCTCGAAGATCAAACCCGACCACGCCAGCCGCGTCCTGTCGCTTCTGCCGGAAGGCTTCGCGATGGAAGTCGTCATGCGCATGCTGCACATGGAAGCGGTCCAAAAGGACGTTCTGGAATCGATCGAAAAGACGCTGCGGACCGAGTTCATGTCGAACCTGGCGCGCACCGCACGCCGCGACAGCCACGAAATGATGGCCGAAATCTTCAACAACCTGGACCGCAACACCGAAGCGCGCTTCCTCACCGCCCTGGAAGAACGCAATCGCGAGTCGGCCGAGAAGATCAAACAGCTCATGTTCACCTTCGAGGACCTCGTGCGCCTCGACACGGCCGGCGCGCAGACCCTGCTGCGTCATGTGGAAAAGGAAAAGCTGGCTCTCGCGCTCAAGGGCGCCTCCGACGGCGTCAAGGAACTGTTCTTCGCCAACATGTCCGAGCGCGCCGGCAAGATGCTCAAGGACGATATGGATGCCCTCGGCCCGGTCCGTCTCAGGGATGTGGAAGAAGCGCAGAACGAAGTCGTCACGCTCGCCAAGGAACTGTCGAACTCCGGCCAGATCGTCATCTCCGAAGGCAAGGAAGAAGACGAGCTGGTGTACTAACGGACGATATAAATGGCACGCAACGCGAAATTCCTGTTCGAGCGCTCGTTCGACGATCCGTCGAAGCTCTATCTGCCCGGCGAACGCCGCCGTTCGGAGATCGAAGCCGAGGCGGCCGCCGAAGCGGCCGCGCGCATGGAACGCGAGATGGAGGAACAGCTGGCCCGCGAAGCCGCCAACCTTCCGCCTCCGCCGCCCATGGCCAAGGCCGAATACACGCAAGCCCAGCTCGACGCCGCCAAGGAAGAAGGCTACATCCAGGGGCATGGCGCCGCGCTGGAAGAAGCCGCGACCGCGCGCGAACATTATGCCGCCGACGCGCTCAACCTGATCGCCCAGGGCCTTTCGACCCTCAACGCCCAGCAGGCCGAAGCGAACAAGGAACTCGCCGACTTCGCCATGCGCATGGTCTACGGCCTCGCGCAGAGATTGCTGCCGCGCCACGCGCAAGCGCACGCGGTGGACTCGATCGAGGAATTCGTCCGCCGTGCGCTGCCGCTCGCCGTGGGCGAACCGCGCCTCTTGGTGCGCAGCCACCCGATGATCGCCGAAGACCTGGAGGCGCGGCTTAAGGACGTTTTCGCGCGCGTCTCGTTCCAGGGCAGCTTCACGGTGGTGACCGACTACGAAGTCCAGCCGGGCGACTGCCGCCTGGAATGGGACGGCGGCGGCGCCGACCGCGACGAAGCCCGGATCTGGGCGGACATCCGCGAAGTCATCGCGGGGAATTTCGGCGATGTGGATGTGAAGGCCCTGGACGCCGCCGCCGATCGGATGACGGCGCATCCCCAGCCGGCCGGCCCCCCGCCGGACCCGGCGCATTAAGAGTCTATTTCAACCGGCCGCGTAAAGTGGCCACCACGGTCTTTGAAAGGCCGGCAGGAGAGAAGAGATGTCAGAGCAAGACAGCGGCAAGAAGGGCAAGTCCGTCAGCGAACTTTCGCTCGACGAGATCGAAACCGATGCCAAGTCCGCCAAGGCCGACGACGGCGACGATTCGTGGGATGATCCCGCGGATATTCCCGACAAGCCGCGCTCGGCGCAGGACCTTGAAGCCGTCTACGACATTCCGGTGCGCGTTTCGGCCGTCCTCGGCAAATCGTCCATGCAGGTCAACGAGCTGCTGAAGTTGGGACGCGGAGCCGTGATCGAGCTCGACCGCAAGGTCGGCGAAGCGATCGATATCTACGTGAACGACCGCCTGGTGGCGCGCGGCGAAGTCGTCGTGGTCGACGACCGCCTCGGCATCACCATGACGGAAATCATCAAGACGCAGAAAGCCTAGCACCCCACCCTACCCTCCCCCATCGAGGGGCAGGGAATAAGAAAGAGACGCCATGGCCGAACACGTCGAAAAGATCCCGCACCTCGCCCGCCGCACCATGTTCGACGGCGCGACCGTCCTCGGCCTCGCCGGCGGCCTTCTCCTGGTGGTGACCGCCATCGGCCTGGGAGGCTCCGCGAGCGCCTTCTTCAACATCCCCGGTCTTCTGATCGTGGTCGGCGGCACCATGGCCGTGACCACCGTGTGTTTCACGATGCCGGATGTCGCGCGCACCGTCGCCGTCATCGGCTCGACGTTCATGGCCCGCGAACGCGATCCGCAGGACGTCGCCTACACCATGCTCGATCTGTCGGACTTCGCGCGCAAACACGGCGTGCTGCGCCTGCAGGGCCAGCCGCTGCAACGTTTCGCCAAGGAGCCGCTGCTGTTCAAGGCGCTGTCCATGCTGGTCGAGGGCCTGCCGGAAAAAGACATCGCCGACATCCTGAACGAAGACCTGGCCGCGACAACCGCGCGCGTTCAAAGATCCGCGAACGTTCTGCGCAAGGCCGCGGAAATCTCGCCCGCCATGGGCCTGATCGGCACGCTGATCGGCCTGGTGCAGATGCTGGGCAATCTCTCGGACCCGAGCGTCATCGGCCCGGCCATGGCCGTTGCCCTGCTCACGACCTTCTACGGCGTGGTTCTGGCCAACATGGTGTTCAACCCGCTGGCCGCGAAGCTGGAGCGCAATGCCGCGGAAGAACATCTCATCGGCTACATCTACACCCTCGGCACGCTGTCCATCATCCGCAAGGACGCCCCGCGCCGCCTGGAAATGCTGCTGAACAGCGCGCTTCCGCCGGAAAGCAAGGTGCGCTTCGCCGGCGAACGCGACTAAGAAGTTTCTTAATTTGTCGCGTGTCCGGACGGAAAACCGCTTTACACTTTTCCTGGGCACGCGATGTGTTGACGCGCGGTCCCCGTGCGCCGATAACAAGCGAACAGTTTTGAGCCAAGAGTCCTCATGCGGTTGTTGATCATCGGATCGCTGGGCGGGCAAGTCGGCGCGGCGAGCCGGATTGCCATGCAGCGCGGCGCTAAAGTCATCCAGGCTGACGGCATCAGCCAGGCGATGGACGTGCTGCGCTCAGGCCAGGGCGCCGACGTCGCCATGGTCGACGTCGCCTTCGATATCGAGCAGCTCCTGGCCGCCATGAAGGCCGAGCGCATCACGCTGCCAGTGGTCGCTTGCGGTGTCGAGACCGACAGCCGCGCCGCCGTCGCCGCCATCAAGGCGGGCGCGAAGGAATATATCCCGCTACCCCCGGACGCGGACCTGATCGCCGCGGTGCTGGAAGCGGTGTCCGCCGACCAGGACACGCTGGTGTACCAGGACCCGGCCATGGACCGCGTGCTCCAGATGGCCAAGAAGGTCGCCGCCAGCCCGGCCTCGGTGCTGATCACCGGCGAGTCCGGCACGGGGAAGGAACTGGTCGCGCGCTTCCTGCACCGGAACAGCCCGCGTAAAGACAGGCCGTTCGTCGCGGTGAACTGCGCCGCGATCCCGGGCGAGCTGCTGGAATCCGAACTCTTCGGGCACGAAAAGGGCGCCTTCACGGGCGCCATCGCCCGCCGCCTCGGCAAGTTCGAGGAGGCCAACGGCGGTACCTTGCTGCTCGACGAAATCACCGAAATGGATCTGAAGCTGCAGGCCAAGCTGCTGCGCGCGATCCAGGAAAAGGAAGTGGTGCGCATCGGCTCCAACACGCCGGTGAAGGTGGACACGCGCATCGTCGCGACCTCCAACCGCAACATGGAAGAGACGGTGAAGAGCGGAAAGTTCCGCGACGACCTGTACTTCCGCCT
>JAYSFT010000089.1:0-12122 GCA_041913245.1 Rhodospirillaceae bacterium
TATAAACAACGCCTCTCACTATGAGTTGGATAAAGGGCCCCAACCTCGTTGTTATTCGGTTTGTTTTGCCCGGCGCGTAAGTTGCACATTTACGCCGATGGGAAAAGCGAAAATTCCCGGACACAATGACGTGAAACGTGTCGATTTTTCACTTTTACCTAAATTACCGTTTAGATCGTTCACGCCGGCGAGGAGACTTTCATCAGCGCGAGCCCTGCCACGATCAGCGCCGCGGCGCCGATGCGCATCGGATTTGCCTGCTCTCCCAACGCGATAACACCGACCAGGAACGCGCCGAGCGCGCCGATGCCCGTCCACATCGCATAGGCCGTGCCCAGCGGAAGAGTCTTCATCGACACCGAAAGCAAACCGAAGCTGATGAACATGGTCACGAACGTGACCACCGTGGGAACGACCCGGGTGAAACCGTGGGACTGTTTCATGAAATAAGCCCACACCACCTCGAACAGACCGGCGACGATGAGATAAACCCAGGCCATGGCGGCCCTCCTTTTGCATAAAAAGAGCGCCGGGCCGTCCCGGACTTGAAACCATGCTGGAGCACGGGGGAGGACGTGGCCTCGCGCGCTCTACATATAATCTCCGGTCTCGAACCTCAATCCCCTGGGAAACCACGCAAAAATTCCGCCGCCCTCCCTCTCCCGCTTGCGGGAGAGGGTTCTAAACCGCGCAGCCTAAGGCGCAGATGTTCTGCGGCGCAGGACTTCGGTCACGGGCACGAGCGCGATGCCTTTACGGCCCGCCTCGGGCAGCCATCGCGCCAGGGCTTCCAGCGTCGCGTCGTGCGGATGCCCGATGGCGATCGCCGTTCCCCGGCCGCGGGCAACTTTCTCGGCCTCCGCCAATTGAGCAAGCACCGCTTCGACCGTCTGCTCGTTGTCGATGAAGACGTCGCGCTCGATATAAGGCACGCCGGCCGCCTGCGCCGCCGCGGTTCCGGCCGAACCCTGGATCGTCTTCGAGTCGAGCCAGAGCAGGCCGCGCGCCTTCAGCTCCATCATCACCACATTCATGCGCGCGCGGTCGGTGGTGAACTTGCTGCCCATGTGATTGTTGATACCGACATAGCCGTTCCACGTATCGAGATCGGCCGCGAGGGTCGCGCGGATGGCGGCCTCGTCCATGCCGACCCGTAAGGCGCCCTTGCCCGGATTTTCTTTAGGATCGATGGGCTCCATCGGCAGATGCGCCATCACCTCATGCCCGCCGCGGCGCGCCCGCGCCGCCAGGTCGGGCAGGTTGTCGGCATAGGTCATCAGGGACAGGGTCAACGGGCCCTCGAGATCGATCATGCGCAAGGATCGCGCGCGATCCACGCCCATGTCATCGATCACGATCGCGACGGCCGGCCGGCCCCGCTGCGCGGTTGAGGGAACCGCGAAGGCGACCATGGGGTTCTCGTCGGCCGGTTCCGGAACAACATCCGGCGCCCAGGCACGCATCGGCTGGCCGGTAGACCGCTCCGGCCGGATGTTGGTCATTTCGGCCAGCGCTTCGAGCGACGTCGCATTACTCTGCACGGGCGCGGCCGGCGTTGCGGCGGTCGCGCGCAGGCCCGCCGGCAGGCGCTCGGCGGACCGTGTCGCGAGATCGATTGCGATGCCGCTGATAAGGCCAAACCCCAGCAGCGCGATCCCCAGCGCGACCAGAAAAATCGGACGAACTTTCTTTTTCTTTGCGCTCATCGGGGCACCTTAACCCCGATGGCGCGCACTTCTCAAGCCGCGAGCGTCGCCAGCCGGGAGTTCCCGGCCGGCGGACACCGCAACCCTCTCGCCTAGTCGCGATCACGCCATCCACGGCGCGCGGCCTGGGCGTGACCTTGCGAATCACCGAACCAGCCGCCGTGACCTTCGTTGCGCCCACGACTGCTTTGGCTCCCACTGCCCTGACTGCGGCCGCGACCGCCGTAGCCGTCATCATCGCGCATCCGGCTGCCGCGGCTGCGCGAAGAGCAATAATCGTCTTCATGGTCGTAATGGCTTTGTCTCGGCATCTGCGTCTCCTCCGACATTGCGTTGATGTTGTTGGGCTGAAGTGAAGGAGCTTCTAGCGGCGCGTCCGCTACGGCGTCTCCCTCGGCCGTTAGTTCGTCCTTCATGGACTTGAGCTGCCGCCTGCGTGAACCCCGCGGTACGCTGCCTCGATTTTGTCTGCTTACCATTCATCGTCGTGGCGCCGGACGAATCCGGCGCCGCTGCATCACGCAATACGGAGCAGCCGGCGCCCTTTGCGCGCAAGCGTTTTGCACTCGCGAGATGCAGCAGGAAACCGCAACCCGCATCGCGCGTTATGTGGCTATGAAATATCTCGAGCAGGGCTTTGGTTTTCTCCAGCGCGCGATGGCTTGGGCGCCGGCATGGGCCTTTGGACTTGTACTGGCCGCCCTTTCGGCGCTTCTCGCCATCGGCTTATATTCGCTGGTCGAACGCGCCAGCCTGCGCCTGTTGAAGAAACGCCGGGAGTTCTGGGAACCCTTCATTGTGCGCGCACGCGCGGTTGTGCGCGCAGCGTTTGTGCTGACGGCCATCAATCTCGCCCTCCAATCGCCCCTCTTCCCCGAGGCGCTTAAGACGATTTCCGGTCAGGTCTTCTGGGTCGCGCTTGTCGTTCTCATCGGATGGACCAGCCTCGTCGCGGTCGATGTCGGCGCGGCGCTTCACATCCGCCGTTACCGCATCGACGTGGATGACAACCTGCTTGCGCGCAAGCATCTGACGCAGGTGAAGATCCTCAAGCGCACGGTGAATGTACTGATCTATCTGGTCACCGCCGCCACGGCCACGATGGCGTTTGATACGGTACGCCAATTCGGCGTCAGCCTGTTCGCGTCCGCCGGGGTCGCGGGGATCGCGATCGGTTTGGCGGCGCGCCCCGTGCTCTCGAACATCATCGCAGGACTCCAGATCGCCATCACGCAGCCGATCCGCATCGACGACGTCGTCGTGGTCGAGAACGAATTCGGCAATGTCGAGGATATCGGCGGCGCCTTCGTTGTGATCCGCCTGTGGGACCTGCGCCGCCTGGTCGTGCCCTTGTCTTATTTCATCGAGAAACCGTTCCAGAACTATACGCGCTCGGACGCGGCCCTGCTGGCTCCGGTCGCCTTCCAGCTCGATCCCAGGGTCCCGGTTCCAGCGTTTCGCGCGAAGGCCGAGGAGGTAGTAAAAAACGCCGGCCTTTGGGACGGCAAGATTTTCAACGTCCAAGTCACGGAGTTGAAGGACGAGATCGTCGAGCTGCGCATCCTGGTCAGCGCGAAACACTCTGCCGCCGCCTGGGATTTGCGCTGCGATGTCCGCGAAAAGATGCTGGCATGGCTTCAGGATGAACTTCCCTGGTGCCTGCCGCACCGCCGGCAGGAAGTCATCGCCGCCGCACCGCGCACGGATCTTCCGCCGCCGCCCCCGGCTGAAACGCAAGTCAAACATTAGGCCGGAAAAGAACCTCCTCCCGACCCACGCGATTTTGGCTGGAATTGCGCCGGGAACTGTGGACGAATGGGACATTGCTTTCAGATTCGCCCAAGAGGGGAAACTCCAAGATGACGATCAATATGTACAACGCGTCGGTGCCGGTGATGATTCGCTATATGAAGAATATGACCGCGATTCTCGACAAGGCCGCCGCCTTCTGCGCCGGCAAGAAAGTCGAGCCGACCGTGCTGACGGGCTATCGTTTGGCCGCCGACATGTTCCCGCTGGCCCGCCAGGTCCAGATCATGAGCGACGGCGCCAAGGGCTGCGGCGCGCGTCTGGCCGGCGTCGAGGTCCCGTCCTTCCCGGATACCGAAACCACCATCGAAGACCTGAAGGCCCGCATCGCCAAGACCATCGCCTTCCTCGAAGGCCTGAAGCCGGAACAGTTCCAGGGCTCGGAAACCCGCGACATCACCTTGAAGGCCGGCCCGCGCGAGCTGCATTTCAAGGGCCTCGACTACCTCACCGACTTCGTTCTACCGAACTTCTATTTCCACGCCACGGCGACCTACGCGATCCTGCGCCACGCCGGCGTCGAGATCGGCAAGCGCGACTATCTCGGCAACTAGCCTGAAGAGCGGGCCGCGGGATCACATCCCCGCGGCCCTTCTCCTTTAGGGAAGGCGCTCATGGGACCCGGATCTCTGCTCCTCAACGTCATCTGGATCATCTTCGGCGGCTTCGCCATGGCGGCGGGCTGGTTCGTCGCCGGCTGCGTGATCGCCATCACCATCATCGGCCTACCCTGGGCCCCGGCCGCGTTCCGGATCGCGCTCTACACGCTCCTTCCCTTCGGCCAAACGGTCGAAGAGCACAAGGAAGCCGGCGCGCTCAGCCTCGCCGGCAATATCGTCTGGTTCATCCTGGCCGGCTGGTGGCTGGCGCTGGGACACCTGTTCTGGGCCATTATCCTCGGGATCACCATCATCGGGCTGCCCTTCGCCTGGGCGCATCTTAAGCTGGCCCGACTCAGCCTCATGCCGGTGGGAACAGTGATCGTCCGCGCGAGTTAGGGCTATGTGCTGCCCCTGTTGGGCGCACGGCTTTCGCGCGGAGGGACCTCATGGAAGGACGGCGCCTGCCCGACGTGGTCTTCAAGACCCGTGTCCGTGACGAGAGTATTCCGGGCCCCAACCCCTATCGCTGGCAGGATCGCACGACGGCGGACTTTTTCGCCGGCAAACGCGCGGTCGTCTTTTCGCTTCCGGGGGCCTATACGCCCACCTGCTCGTCCAAACAGTGCCCTGGATACGAAGCGGCCTATGACGAGATTCGGCGCCTGAGGATCGACGAGGTCTACTGCATCGCCGTCAACGACGCCTTCGTCATGTTTCAATGGGCGAAGATGCTGAACATCAAACATGTGAAGATGATCCCGGACGGCTCCGCCCGCTTCACGCGCCGCATGGGCATGCTGGTCAACAAGGAACATCTCGGCTTCGGCTATCGCAGTTGGCGCTACGCCATGGTGACGCATGACGGCGTCATCGAGAAATGGTTCGAGGAGCCCGGCATCAACGACGAGGGCGCGGACCACGACCCATACGAAACCACGAACCCCGATACGGTCATGAATTACCTCAGGGCGGTCCGGCCTCGCTTCGGCGCCCAGGCCGGGTAGCGCAAGCTCCCCGCGAATATTCAGTCGGCAATTCAACGGGGTCGTCCTCCTCCCGTTTCCGGTCACTTCTGTTAGAATAGGCGCGGTTCCGTGCCGCCCCTTTCAAGGAGACGATCCATGAAAGCTTTTGTTATCGGCGCCTTCCTCGCCTCCGCTTTTGCGATCGCGGCCTCCGCGCAGAATGTCAGCCCGGACATTTTTTGCGGTGACGCCCGGCTGAAGCCCATCGAGCAGAAAGACTGCCGCGGCGAGATGCGCATGGCGAAATCCGACCGCGAACGCCAGCGTGTGATGGCGAGCTACTACTGGGTGCTCAACAATGTGACCCCGCTGCGTAACGATCTGCGCTCCGAGGAGGCGGGCGTCAAAGGCGCGCGCCGCCGCTAGGCTCCGCGCGCAGCTGTTAGCCCTCTCCCGCTGCGCTCGAAGATCACGCGTGCAGCCCGGCGGCCCGCGCCGTTGCGGTTGAATATGGCGCGATAAGTCAAGGGATTCCCGAACAATCACCATAATTCATGGGTTAAGTCTCTATGTGGTCCGCAGGGCCGCATCACGAAGAAAAGGAGATTTAATCCATGAAGAAACTTCTCATTGGTGCGCTGCTCGCCTCTGCTTTTGCAGCCCCGGCGTTCGCGGCGGAGCCCGCCTCGACTCCGCTGCGCAACGATCTGCGGTCCGACGAAGCCGGCGTGAAGAACGCCGATTCCAACATCGCGGTGACCGAGGAACGAGTCCCGGTTCCGTCGGCTTCCTCCGGCGCGGACCTGACCACCGGCTCTTCCCCGACGATTGCGACCTCCGCGCTGATCTGCTCGGACACGCGCTTGTCGGCCAAGGAACAGGCCGACTGCTCTTCTGAAATGCTGAAGGCCGCCAACGCGGATGAACAGCTCACCGTCCAAAAGCGCTATGAGGCCCGCCTCACCCAGACCCCGCTGCGCAACGACTTGAAGTCGAACGACGCCGGCGTGAAGGGCGCGGTCCAGCCGAGCGGACCGCCGTCCCACTAAAGAGCGGCGCACACCAAAGAAAAAGGACGGGATGTTTCGGCATCCCGCCCTTTGTTCATCTGTCCTGCTGGTAGCCCTGGTTACGGGTGTTCTGCGCGATGTTCGCCTGGTGGCCTTGTTGCTCCTGATTGCGCAGACGTTTGTCGGTTTCCGTGACATGCGCGTGTTCCGCCTCGTTCACGGGCCGTTTTGACGGACCCTTGGGGCTGCGGCCCGCGGGTGGAATTGGGGGAGCGTGTTTACCCATTGGCGTCTCCTGTTTTCCATTGACGTTCAGGAGACAACGCGCCGGCGGGCAGCCTGGTTTCCGCCCGCAAAGGATTCTACTGCACGCGCACCTGCGTAATGCCCATTTCTTCGATGGCCTGGGCGATGCGGCTACACAGATCGGCCGCACCGTCGTTGCCCGCGCGCGCCGCCGCCACCGCGAGATCGGCGGCGATGAACCAAGCCTCTGTGCCGTAGGCCGCGATCAAGCGCTGTCCCGCAAGACGGATGTCGACTTCGGTCACGATCACACATGCTCCTGGATCGACCTCCGCGGCAGCCAATCCGCGGAGCCTGGAGCGTTGATATCAAATGAATGAGGCGAATTTTTGAACGCGTTGCGGACGAGAAGGCCGGCAAGTTCGCGGGGATCAATCCGCCGCGACGGGACCGCTGGCGGCGCCACGGTTACGCCGCGCCATCCATACGAGCCCAATGGCGACGATGCTCAACCATCCGGATATCCAGAACAGGTCCGTCACCGCCAGCAAATAGGCCTGCGTGAGCAGGCTGCGCGTCAGCACCGCGACCGCCTGAAGGTCCGTGAGCCCCAAGCCGTGCAAACGCTCGAGAGCGATCTGCGAATTGATGTTGAACACGCTCGTGGCATCCGCCAGACGGTTTTGATGCAACGCCTCGCGCTGATCCCACATGGTCGTGGCGATGGAGGCCGCGAAACTGCCGGCCGTGATACGGCTGAAGTTCGCGATCCCCGATGCCGAGGGAATGCGTTCGGGCGGAACGCCGTCCAGCGACAGCGTGATCGTACTCACGAAGAAAGTGCCGGTCGCGATCCCGTTAACGAGCAACGGAATGGCGAAATCCCAGAATCCGGCGTCGTTGGTGTAGCCTGCGCGCATGAAATAGGAGGCGGCGAAGGCGACGAAAGACACGCTCGCCACCCACCTGGCGTCGAACTTCGCCAGCATCTTGGCGGTGAGCGGCGTGATCAGCACCGCGATGAAGCCGCCGGGTGCGGCCACCAACCCCGCCCAGGTCGCGTTATAACCCACGTTGGTCTGGAGCCACAGCGGCAACAGCAGGATGTTGGCGAAGAACACCGCATAGCCCAGGCACAGCGCCAGCGTCCCGAGCAGGAAATTGCGGCGCTTGAGCAGCGAAAGGTCGACAATCGGATGCTTGTCGGTGATTTCCCAGATGATCCAGGTGGCGCAGGCGATGACGGCGATAATCGTCAGCACGACGATCTCGCTCGATTCAAACCAGTCCGCGTCCTTGCCCAGGTCGAGCATGATCTGCAGCGCGCCCACCCAGATCACCAGCAAGGCAAGCCCCATGCCGTCGATGGGCAGTTTTCGAGTAGGAGTCTCGCGCTTGGACAAATTGACCCAGCACAGGAACGCCGTTCCAAGACCGACCGGGATGTTGATCAGGAATATCCAGCTCCAGTGATAGTTGTCGGAGATGAAACCTCCCAGCACCGGCCCGATGATCGGGGCGACAAGGGTCGTGATCGACCAGATGCCCAAGGCCGTCGCGCGCTTTTGGGGCGGGAAGATGGAAATCAGCAGCGCCTGCGAACCCGGGATCATCGGGCCGGACACCGCGCCCTGAAGGATGCGGAAGACGATGAGCGCTTCCAGGCTCCACGCGATGCCGCACAGGAGCGACGCCACGGTGAACAACAGGACCGACGCGACAAAGGTGCGCACGACGCCGAAGCGGCCCATCAGCCAGCCGGTCAGCGGCACCGCGACGCCATTGGCTACCGCGAACGACGTGATCACCCATGTGCCCTGGCTCGTGCTCGCGCCAAGGTTCCCCGCGATGGTCGGCAGCGACACGTTGGCGATGGTCGTGTCCAGCACCTGCATGAAGGTGCCCAGAGCCAAAGCAACGGACGTGACCGCGAGCTGTGCGCCGCCGAGCGGCGCCTGTTGTCCCGGCGCGGACATTGGATTACGCGCCGTTTTCCGACAGGATGCGGGCGATGACCTGATCCGTCGCCGCCTCGATGGCCCCCATTTCCGTCGCGACTTCGCGCGCGTGGGTCGACGCGCCCATCACCGCGCCCGACTGGTCGCGCAGGTCCACCTCGGCGTGCACCGACAGGCCGATGCGCAAGGGATGCTCACGCAGCTGCTTCGGGTCCAAGGCAATGCGTACGGGCACGCGCTGGACGATCTTGATCCAGTTGCCCGAGGCGTTCTGAGGCGGCAGCAGCGCGAAGGCGCTTCCCGTCCCGGCCGAGAAGCCAATCACTTTGCCATGGTAGGTGACCTCGTCGCCGTAGAGATCGGCCACGACCGCCACGGGCTGGCCGATCCGCATGTCGCCAAGCTGGCCTTCCTTGAAGTTGGCGTCGATCCAAAGCCCGTCGACGGGCACGACCGCCATGAGAGGCGTGCCCGGCCCGATCATCTGGCCGATCTGCACGCCGCGCTGGGCGATCACGCCGTCGACCGCCGCGGTGATGCGCATATGACCGAGCGTGATGCTGGCGTCACGCACGCGGGCAATGGCCGCGAGCACGTCCGGATTGTCGGCGACCGCGGCGCCTTCGACGCTCGCGAGCGCCTGGGCGATGCCGCCGTGAATCACATTGATCGCCGCTTCGGCGCGCGTGACCGCGTCGCGCGCGTGCGCCAGTTCTTCCTGCGAAATGCTGTCGCTGGCCTTCTGGCGGCGGGCAAGATCGTTACGGGCCTGCGCGAGGGCGATCCGCGCCGCGCTTTCCTGCGCGCGCAACTCCTCGACGCGCGAGAACTTCGCGCGCACGCCACGTACCGTCCGGGCCAGTTCGGCCTCGGCCGCGTCCATGGCGACGCGGGCCCGCAGCGGATCCAACTCTACCAACACGTCCCCGCGCTTCACGCTCTGGGTGTTGTCGGCCTTGAGCTTGATGACCTTGCCGTTTTCCTGGCTGGTCACCGCGACGATGTCTCCGCCGACATAAGCGTCGTCGGTGCCGACATAGTGGCGGGCGTTGAGGAACCAGTAGAGACCGTAGGCGACGGCGGCGCCGACAACCACGGCGCCGAGGCCGGTCAACAGCCGGCGGCGCTTGTCTTCATTCGCGGAGATGTCACTCATGTGCGGTTCCTGGGGCGTTTCCTGCGTCGAGAGAGTATTGGACGGATGTGGCGGGATCGAAGCCGCCGCCGAGCGCCGTGACGAGGCGCACACGGCTTGACGCGAGGTCGGCGGAGAGCGCGGCGCCGTCGCGGCGGGCGCGGATGGCCAGTTCCTGGGCGTTCAGCACGTTCAGGAGCGGCGAAAGGCCGTTCTTGTAACGCCGTTCTTCCAGGTCCACCGTCGCGTCGGCGGCGGCGCGCATATGCGCGAGATCGCCGGCCTGCGCCTGCAACGTCTTGAGGGTACTGAGAGCGTCGGCGGTCTCGCGCACCGCGGTCAGCAGGGACTCGTTGTAATCCGCGACGGCGAGATCGAGGTCCGCGCTCGCGCCCGCATAGCGCGCACGCAGGCGCCCCGCGTCGAACAGCGGTAAATGAACGGCCGGCCCGGCACCGTACTGGAGCGAGTCTCCGGTGAACAGCCGGCTGAGCCCGATGGACGCCCATCCCGCGGCGCCCACCAGATTGACGTCCGGATAGAATTCCTTTTGCGCCAGTTCGCGCCCCGCCGCGGCGGCGATGACGCGGACCCTCGCGGCGGCGATGTCGGCGCGCCGGGCCAAAAGATCAGCGGGCAGCGTGTTCGGAAGCTCCAGCGCGTCGTCCTTCAACGACGGCCGCGCGGGGGCCGGACCCGCGGCCCCTGTCCCGGTCAGCGCGGCCAGCTGATGTTCGGCGATCTCGCGCGCGCCCAGCGCCAATGTACGCTCCACCCTGGCGGCGGCGAGCAGCGCCTCGGCCACTTTGCTGTTCGCCGGAGTGTCGAGGCCGCTTTCAAAGCGCGTCGACGTCAACGCGAAGATGCCCTGACGCTGTTTCAGGCTTTCCTCGGCCGCGTCCGCCAGCACGTAGGCGCGGTCGAGCGCGATATAGGCCTGCGTCACGGCGCCGGCGATCGCAAGGCGCGCGCCGGCGGCGTCCAACGCCGCCGCCTGCGCGGTCGCGCGCGCCCGGTCGATCCGGACCTTCTGTTTGCCGACGATGTCCAAGGACCAGTTCAGGTTGGCCTGCACGGTCCCGAACCAGCGCGTGGTTCCGCCGATCGGCGGCGGGATCATGTAGGTCTCGCTGAACCGCGTGTACTGCTCCTGCACGTCGAAGGTCGCTTGCGGATAAGTCGCCGCGCGGCTTTCGGACAGCATCGATTGCGCGGCACGCAAGCGCGCGCCGGTGCCGGCCAAGGTCGGATTGTCCGCAAGCGCCGTCTCCACCAGGCGGTCAAGTTGCGCGTCGCCGAAGGCGGTCCACCACCGGTCCACGATGACCGGCCCCGGCTGCGCGCCGAGACCCAGGCTATCGGGCGTGCGTTGCGTGACCTGCGTCGTCGCCGGCGGCGTGGCCACGCAACCGGCCAGCAGAAGACAGGCGGCGGCCGTTGCCGTGCGCAAAGACATGGATGTCATGCGGGCTTCCTCTTCTTGATCGGCGCGGCCGCGGCGATCGGTTCGGCGTCGAGCCGCGCGTTGAGGCGCGACAAAAGCCCGATCAGCGTCAGCGCCTCGGCCTCGGTGAACTCCGTGAGAATACGGTTCCAGAAATCCATCACCCGCGGCGTCAGGGACTTTGCCATCGCCTTGCCCTTGGGCCGCATTTTCAGGTGAATCACCCGGCGGTCCTTTGTGCTGCGCATGCGCGCGAGAAAACCGCGCGTCTCAAGCTGATCGACGATGCGCGTCACCGCGCCGGCGTCGTGGTTTATGTTGGCAGCGATGTCGGCGCATGTGTCGCCGCCGCCGTGGCACAGATGCATCAGCACGACCCACTGCGTGAACGTCAATTCGGCGTCGGCGAACTTCGCCTCAATGCGCGGCACCATCGTCGCGCTCGCGCGCTTGATCAGATAGCCCACCGAGCGCGAGGCGTCGTACGTCCCGGGTTTATAAAACGGCATGGCGGCTCCGGAAATATTGCCGGGACAATAGTTGCCTAGGCAATTATCTGTCAAGAACGGCGCGAGGGTTCGGTTCCCGTTCCCGCGCGTTCCGTGAAAACTACACTATCTCAGGAGGTTGCCGCTTAAAGGCCCTGGATCAGCGGATAGAGCGAGATGAGCAGCAGCACGGCCATCGTCACGTTAAAGGCGCGCAGCGCCGCCGGGCGACCGAGCACGGTCTTGAGACCCACTCCGAACGTCATCCAGGTCAGCGAGCACGGCAGGCCCACCAGGAAGAAGAGGAACGTGATCAGCGCGATATGGCCGAACGTCGGATGGGCGGGCGCGAAAGCCGTGATCGCGCTCACCACCATGGTCCAGGCCTTCGGGTTCACCCACTGGAAGGCGACCGCCTGCCAGAATGTCACCGGGCGCCCGGCCGTTTCGGCGGAGCCCAGCCCGCGCGCGGTCGCGATCTTGTAGGCGAAGAAAAGCAGATAGGCCGCGCCGACCCAGCGCAGCACGTCATACAGCCACGGCGCCGCGGCGAAGACCCCGGCCAGGCCCAGCCCCACCAGGATCACCATGGCCGCGAAGCCGAGCGTCACGCCCGCGAAATGCGGCAACGTCGAACGGAAGCCGAAGTTGGCCCCCGACGCCATGAGCATGACGTTGTTCGGCCCCGGCGTGATCGAGGACACCAGGGCGAAGGTCAGGAAGCTCAGAAGCAGCGTGGTCGACATGAACAGCATGGTG
>JAYSFT010000090.1:0-12116 GCA_041913245.1 Rhodospirillaceae bacterium
GGAGCGATAGACGGCATAACCGTCGTAGGCCCACTGTTTCTTACCGTCCTTGCGCTCGACGATCGTCCACTTGCCGGCCGGCTTCGCGCCGTCATCGGCGAGCAGCGGCGGCCATGCCGCCGCGCAGGAGGGGCGTTTGTCGAGTTCGGGAAGGACCAGGCCCGCGGGCCACGGCTCATGGAAACCGGCGGTGGCGCGTTGAACGGTATCGCCGCAGGTCGGTTTGCCTTCCTGCTCGCCGCGATAGCCGAGATTATTCTGGCCGCGCCCCTGCCAGATATAGAGCGTGTGGCCGGCCGCATCGGCGAACACCGGTCCGTCGACCTCGGTGCCGAGCACTTGAATGGCGGGCGGCAGCGGCTCGTCAATGAACGCTTCGACCGGAATACGGGCGCCGCCGCGGCCTTGCGCATAAGCGCTGGGTCCGGTCACAAGGACCGCCGCAGCCACAGCGACATGAATTGCATTGAAACGGGCCATCGAACCCTCCCCGGCTTGGTTGTCAGCGAGGGTAGTGGCGCACGCGGGTTTTTGGAATGCCGAAGTGACAAAAAGCATTCAAATCGATGCGCGTTTTCGCCGTCCGGCCTCTCGGGGATGTAACCCTCGCGTGCAAGCGGCTTTCCGCCGATGGGACAGAACATCTAGCTCGCGTTATTCAGGAAATCGTCGCGCAGGAAAAAGCCCTTGTAGCCGTTGCGTTTGCCGTTGAACTCGCCCCAACCGTCGCCGTTGATCTCACCCGGCGCCTTGTCGAGGCCGTGGGTGTAAACCGGACGCTCACGGTAGGTCCACACATGCAGCACGCCCGGCGCCTTCTCGGCCGCCGCGTGACCGGTTTTCGGATCGATCCACATCGTGCCCCAGATGCGGCTGCCGGATTTCACGCCCGGGGCGGCGATCACGTAGGGGAAGGTCTTGAGACAGATCTCGGGGTCGCCGCGGCCGCAGACGGCCATGCGATAGGCCTGGGTCTGCGACGGATGATCGCAGCCGAGCTGGTCCTGCGCATCGTCGCCGCAGCGGTGCTGATACACCGTCTTGCCGTGCTTGTCGGCAATCACCTCGCCGACACGCGTGTCCCGCACGGTGAAGTCCGCCGGGGCCTTCGGATTGATTTGCGTATAGACGTTATGCCAACCGGGAATATCGGAACCTTCGAGGCTGCGGAACCGCGTCTCGGCGATGCGCGTGTAAAGCGGCTTGCCGCGGAAGGTCCACTGCTTGATGCCGGGCGAACGCTCGATAATGCCCCACTCGCCGCGCGCCTGCGCGGCCTGCGGCGCGGCGACCGGGCGCCATACTTTCAGGCACTCGCCCTTGCAGTTGGACCTGTTCGATGCGTCGCCGTCCCATGTGTAGACGGAAAAGCCGACATCGGTGGACAGAATGCGGCCCGTCGCGACCGTGCGTACGACAAACGCCGGCGGCGCATCGGGCGACGGGCCGATGATCTCACGGTGCGATCCTGAGTCGCCGCGGTTCCAGCGGCCCGACGAACCCACGACATCACCCGGCTTGTGGTCGAGCGCGGAGCGGTAAACAGGCATACCCTCGTAAGTCCATTGTTTCCGGCCGTCGGCGTTCTGGACGATTTTCCATTTGCCGACCGGTTTCGCATCGCCGGCGGCGTAGACCGGCGGCCAGGCTTCCTGGCAGGTCGGGCGCGTGTCGAGATCGGGCAGGAGCAGGCCGCCCGGGTACGGGCTCATGAGGCCCGTGGTCACGGTGCGCTTTTCGTTGGCGCACGAGGAGGGCTCATCCTTGCGATCACCGGCGTTGCCGTTGCGCAGATTGTTGAGCGGCCAGCGGTAGAGCGTCATGCCGTTCTCGTCGACGAACACCGGGCCGTCGACGTCGGTATGCTGAACGGAAAAGCCGGGAGGCAACGGTTCAGGCGCGTAAGCTTCGAGGTCCGCCACCGGCGGGCGGTAACGCTCGGCCTGCGCGTGGGCCGCCGGTGCCATGGTGATGGACACCATGGCGCTGGACGCCAGCAAACCGGCCGCAAACGCGACGTATCCCAAAGGCTTCATGGCTTCGTTCCTCGGTTCAGACCTGCCGTAAGCATAGAGGTCCGGGACGGCGACGCCTACGGCAAATAGACGCCTAAGCCTTTGCACCCGCTATTGTTTGGCGCCGCTAAAAAACATTTTAGGGCAACTCGACCAACGGCTTGGTAGACTGGGGCTTACACCCGATCCCACGGAGAAGGCCATGAAATACCGGTTCGGCGCAGCGCTTGCCTCGCTCGTCTTCGGCACCCTCGGCGCGGGGGACGCCTCCGCCGCGGAACAAGCGAAAACCGGGATCACGAATCGCACCATCGGCTACGTGATGACCTTGCGGGAATGGTCGATCTACCGCACGCCCGGCGCCAAGCAGGAATGCCCGCAGGGCATCAACGACGGCGAGCGCGAGCAGTTCAAGATCCTGTATCCGGAAGACGGCGCTCAGCGTTCGGTGATCGACACACAGTTGAAGTGGGAAGGCGAGACGTGGCATCCGACCCTGACGCCCGAGCCTTACGCATACCGCCAGGTCGAAGGCAAAATCAGCAAGGGGCTCAATCTCGACGGCCGGATCGGTCCCAACGACTTCATCAGCCCCGAGGGCGAAAAGGGCATCGACAACCAGCTCTACCGCGCCATCGGCTGCATCGCCGGCTACAACAACTCGCAGCCCTATATGACCTTCTTCGAAGGCAACGCGGTCCGGCGCAACAACTTCAACCGCACGCTGATCGAGATCACCGACGTGGACGATCTGGTCGACGATCCGGACGTGACGGTCACGACCTATCGCGGGCTCGACAATCTGCTGGCGGACGCGACGGGCAACAATTTCCTGCCCGGCGGCACACAGCGCGTCGACGCGCGCTTCGGCAAGGAGTTCATCAGCACGTTCAAGGGCAAGATCGTCGACGGGACACTGACCACGGAAACCGCCGATCTGCGCCTGCCGCTCACCATCGCGTT
The DNA here is from genome assembly GCA_041913245.1 of Rhodospirillaceae bacterium. Lineage (GTDB taxonomy): Bacteria > Pseudomonadota > Alphaproteobacteria > Rhodospirillales > Rhodospirillaceae > SHVO01. Next base: position 2,979 of record JAYSFT010000090.1, read on the forward strand.
CGATTCAACCGGCGTGCATGTGATCAAGGGCGCGCGGTTCCAACTGAAGCTGACCGGCGACTATGCCCAAGGTTATATCGGCGGCTACGCGGACGCGTGGGCGTGGTACCTGCAGATGAACTCCGGATGGTCCACGCACCACACGAATTACGGCCAGCTTTCGTCGCCGTCGCTGTGGCGTCAGTTCGCAAAACTCGCCGACGGTTATCCGGACGAAAAAGGGCACAACACCGCCCTCTCCGCCGCGATCGACGTGCAGTTCGCCCGCGCTTACGTGATCCACCCGGACAAACCGGTGGCCACGGACGAAACCGCGCCCCGTCCCGACCGGGCCGCACGCTAACCGGGGCGGAACGAGACGGCCCTTCACCACCTTGCGGTGGCGGCGCTTCACCCCGACGCGATGTCGCAGTACACAAAGTCGGTGAAGGTTCCGTCCACATCGACGCCAATGATCTTCATTGTACGTGCGCTCCCCGGCCTGCGTTGGTAAAGACGATATCCCGCCGGAAATGCGGGCGTCGAGGCGGAAAAAGGCGACATAACGGGGCCATGGACACGGGCGAACTCATCAAAACGGCGCGGGAGATGCTGGCGCGCGAACAGGCCCAGCAGGCGCTGGACCTGATCGGGCCCGCCGTGCCGCGCGAACAGCACAACATCGAGCTTCTGCGGGTGCTGGCGGAAACGCTGATGGAACTCGACCGGCCCGCCGACGCGACCGCGGTCTACCAGGCGATCCTCGGCATCGATCCCGCGCACGCCGAAGCCGCCGCGAAGGTCAAGGAAGCCATCGCGGCGATGGAATTGCTGCTGAAGCTGGCCTCCAACGCCGACACCCTGCGCGCCTGGGACGAGGCCCGCGAGAACTACGAAGCCGTGCTGCACCAATATCCGCTGGCGATCCTCGCGCTCACGCGCCTTCTGGCGATGGACGGTTTCGAAGGGCGGCTCGGCGACGCCGAGCGTCACGAGCGCTTCCTGATCCGCGCCCTGAAGGCCATCGATCTCCTCAGCATCCACCACAACAATCTGGCCATGATCGCGTATCAGGCGATCATGCGGCCGCTGACGCCGTCGGTCGAGCGTGCCGTCATCGCCGGGCTCAACAGCCTGATCGCGGCCCGCGCCGAAGACTTCGGCCCCCTGCCGTCGGCGCGGCCGAAATCCGCCGGCCGCCTGCGCGTCGGATATCTTTCGAATAATTTCAGGGATCATCCCATCGGCCACGTCACCAGCGCCCTGTTCGCCGCGCACGACCGCGCCAAGGTCGAGGTCCATGTTTTTTACTACCCGGCGGGCGAGGCCAATCCCTACACCGACCGGATCAAGGCCGGCGCGGAGCGATTCCACACCGAACACGAACCGGCGGCCATGGCGCGCGCGATCGCGCGCGAGAACCTGGACATCCTGGTCTATCTCGACGGCTACATGACGACGTTCCTGTTGCCGCTCATCGCGCGGCGGCCGGCCCCGATCCAGGTGTATTGGCTGGGCCACGCCGGAAACTGCGAGATCGACGGCATCGATTATCTGCTGGCCGACGAGACCGTGATCCCGCCCGGCGAGGAGGCGCTTTATCGGGCAAAGACCGTGCGCCTGCCGGGAACCTACCATCCCGCCTCGCCCCATCCGATCGGCCCGGACATCTCGCGCGCCGACGCGGGCCTGCCGGAGCAGGGCTTCGTATTCTGCGCCTTCAACAATCCGGAAAAGATCGACACGCCGACGTTCGATCTGTGGATGCGCATCCTGCGGCGGGTTCCGGGCAGCGTGCTGTGGCTGTCGATCACCCAGAGCCCCAGCATCGCCGGGAACTTGCGCAAGGAAGCCGAGGCGCGCGGGGTCAAGGGGGAACGGCTGGTGTTCGCCGCGCGCCTGCCGGACAAGGCGGTTCATCTTGCACGCCATCGCCACGCCGGCCTGTTCCTCGATACGCTGGGGCTCAACGCGTCGACCACCGCGCTGGACGCCCTGTGGGCCGGGCTTCCGCTGCTGACCGTCACGGGGCCGCGCTTCGCGTCACGGATCGCGACGTCGTTCCTCAAGGCCCTGGATATGCCGGACATGATCTGCCGCAGCCCGCTTGAATTCGAAGAACGCGCGGTCCTTCTCGCCGCCGACCCGGACGCGCTGGCCGCGGTTCGGGCCCGCCTCGCGGCCAACCTCACGTCGCAGCCCCTGTTCAAGGCCGAGGATTTTTGCCGCAAGCTGGAGACGGCGTTGATCGGCATCGCGGCCGATCATAGACCGGACACGCAAACGGACGTAATCTCCGCCCACGGACCAACCTCGCGAGCCTCTGCGGAATAGGCCGTTCCATGCTCATAAATTGCATCGCCTATAAGGACGGAAAGAAGCTGGCCGATATCCCGGTACAGGATATCAGCAAGTATCTCGCCATTCCCGACGCCTTCGTCTGGGTCGCGCTGAAAGACGCAACCACCGAAGAACTGGAAGAGATGCGCGCCGAGTTCGGCCTGCACGAACTCGCGGTCGAGGACGCCCGCAACGGCCACCAGCGCCCGAAGATCGAGGAATACGGCGATTCCATCTTCGCGGTGTTCCACCTGGTGGAAGAGATCGACAAGGAGATCAATGTCGGCGAAGTGGCCGTTTTCGTCGGCAACAATTATGTGCTTTCGGTCCGCAACCGCAGTCAAAGAAGTTTTGTGGGAATCCGCGACCGCGCCGAGCGCGAACCGCACCTTCTGAAACACGGCTCCGGATTCGTGCTGTACGCCCTGATGGACGCGGTGGTCGACCGCTACTTTCCGATCATCGATGTCCTTGAGACCGAACTCGAAACCATCGAAGAGGCCATCTTCGCGAAGGGATTGGCCCGCCAGAACACCGAGCGCCTTTACGCCCTGAAGCAGAAGGTGATGGTGATGAAACACGCCGTGTTCCCGCTGATGGAAGCCAGCGGGAAGCTGTACGGCGGGCGCGTGCCGCTGGTGTGCTACAACACGCAGGAATATTTCCGCGACGTGTACGACCATCTGACGCGCCTGAACACGTCGCTGGACAGCCTGCGCGATACGATCTCGGCGGCGCTGCAAGCCAACCTCGCGATGGTGACCATCGAGGACAACGAAGTGACCAAGCGCCTGGCGGCGTGGGCCGGCATGTTCGCCGTGCCGACCGCCTTCGCGGGCCTTTGGGGCATGAATTTCAAGCACATGCCCGAGCTCGATTGGTACTACGGCTATCCGATGGGGCTGTTCATCATCGCCGGCGCCTGCGCGTTCCTGTACTGGCGCTTCAAGAAGTCGGGCTGGCTGTAGCGGGCCAAGATATCAGGGTTCGCCGGCGCCGTCCGGCGCGACGGCCGCGTCCATCGCCTTATTGAGCAGCATATAGAGCTTGCCCATGTCGGAGGTGGAGAAGGTCGTCGTGAGCACTTCGGCGCGGTCGGTGGCGCGGGCGTGCTTGACCAGGGCCGAGTATTCCTTGAGGTAGCGCATGACGTACGAGCGGAACTTCTCGTCGGTCTTGTACTTCTGCTGGATCGCCTCGAACTTCTGGCGGCTGAGGGTCTTGGTGATGTGGCGCAGGAACACCGCCTGGTCGCCCTTGTAGTAGCGCTTCCACAACTCTTCCTCGACGCTGGGCTGGAAGATGCGCGCGATATCCACGGCGATGGAGTGGAGCTGCTCGATGACATAGGTGGTGTTCTCGAGGAACTTGCCGGTATGAGCGCGGTCGTGCACGTCCTCGAGCTGCTTGGCCGTGTCGGCCGCCTTGGTGGCCGAGACCATGAGCTGGTCGACCTGGCGGGCGAAGACCTGGCCCGCCTTGCCGGTCTGCTCGGTGATGCCGTTCGAGGCTTCCACGAGGCTGTCGGCGTGCTTGCGCAGGGTCTTGAGAACGACTTCGACGCGGTTGACGGCTTCGTCGGCGGATTTTCCAAGGGTCAGAAGCTGCTGACGGAACGCCTCGCCCGTGGCGCGCGTGCCGCCGGCGATCTTTTCCGACGTGTCGGCGAACTCGCCGAGGGACTGACGCATCTTGTCGCCGGCCACGGCGACCTGGGCCGCGCCGCGGTTGGTGGCGTCCTCGAAATCGAGCATGAGCTTTTGCAGCGCGTCGCGGAAGCCGTTCAGGCGCACCTGCGCGTCGTCGGCCGTGGAATCGATATTGGCCGCGCGCTGGCGCAGGCCGTCGCCGACCATGGCCATGACATCGGTGGCGCGCGAGGCGGCCTTGTCGATGGACGAGACATGGTCGTTGAAGTCCTCGGAGGCGTTCTTCATGCGCGCCGAGGCCACATCCGACGCCGACCGCAGCGAGTCCTTGACCGTGTCGAGCTGGTTGAGGACCGACTGCATGTCCTTCGAGACATTGCTGGCGACGGATGACAGCGCGGAGACTTCGGCGCCGATCTCGCGGCTGACGTCCTTGGTCTTGGCGACCGAGTGGGAAACCGTATCGGAGACTTTCTGCGATGTCGCTTCCAGGGATTCGCGGATGGACTCGAGTTCCTTGGTCACGCGCGCCGAGAGCTGCATGAGCTCGGACGAGTTCTGGCTGAGAACGTCCGACATGGAGCGGACGTGAGAGAGCACCTGCTCCGAGGTTGACCCCATCTGGCGCGCCTGCTGGGCGAGCGCGGTTTCGCTGAGCTTGACGTGGGTGGTGAGCGTGTTGGCCGCCATTTCGACTTCGTCGTTCTGGCGGCGCAGGGTGTCACGGATGTTGTCCGCCTGCACCGACGCACGCGTCGCGGAGTTCGCGAGCTGTTCGGCGTGTTCGCGCACGCGCGCGCCCACGGTGTCGATCTTCTGGATGACGGTGTCCGAAATCTGGCCCATGGCCTCGGCGCGCCCGATCGCGACCGTGGACGCCTTCTCGAGGTCGGCGGTGGCGCGTTCGAACTTCTCGGTGACGATCCGGGAACGGAGGTTGAATTCGTCGGCGGAGGCCTGGAGGCGATTCTCGACCCGGTCGGCGGACTCGCTTACGGTATCGGCCTGCTTCTTGACCATGCTTTCGACGGTGCGCAGCTTGGCGACGGCGCCGTCGGACGCGGCGCTGAGTTCCTTGGTCTGAATGGCCAGGGCTTCTTCCACGATCTTCACGCGGCTGAGCACCCGTTCCATGACCTGATCGAGGTTCGCGGTCTGCTGCCCGAGGCGCATGTTGACCTTGGTGGCCTGATCTTCGATGCGGTCGCCGGCGGCTGCGAGTTCGCCGCGCTGACGGTCGAACAGATGTTCGAGGCCGCTCGCCTTGCTGGAGAGAGCGTCGGCGATTTCACCGACGACGACCTCGGCGCGCTTGGCGGCTTCCTCGACCTGCTCGGCGTTGGCCGCGACAGCCTTGCCCATTTCGTTGGCATAGTGTTTTGCGGCTTCGCCGGCCTTCGCCAGCGACTTTTCCTGCTCGTTGAGCTGCTGCGCGATCGCCGCGCTTTGGCCGCGGGCGCGCTCGGTGGCGGTGGACAGGCTGTTCACCTGACCGGCGAGGGTCTGCCCCATGCTGTGCACTTCGGCCAACGTCTTCTGGCTGGCCGAGCGGATGAATTCATGCTGACGGCGCAGGCCGTCTTCGATCTTGAGGTTCACGTCGGCGGCGGAATCGATCACGGCCTGAAGCTTCGTGACCTGCTCGGTGACCGCGGCGGCGGCGGTGGTCGCGCCGGCCTCCAGGGTGCCGGTGACCGTGGCGAGCTTTTCGGTGTCGCGCAGGAAACCAGATTGCAGCTTCTGCATCTGACGCACGGCGGTCTCGCTGGCGGCGACAAGCGCGTTGGCCTGCGCGCGCAGGGATTCGGAGATTGCGTTGACGCGCGCTTCGCCCTCGGCGGACGGATAGGTGAGCTGGGCGAGGTGCGCGCGAAGCGCGGCGCTCTCGCGGCGCAATTCGCGGCCGCGGTCGAGGTAAGCGATGATCACCCACAGGAACGCGAGCGGAAGGATGAAAGTGGCGGTCAGACTGCCGAACTGGTCGGGCAGGAGCGTGAACAACTGCCCCCAGCCGACGGCCGCGGTGATGTAAATCGCGAACACCGCGGTCCACGCGCCGGAGATGACGGCCCCCGAGAGCACGGACTTGCCGGCTTCATGCCACCAGCTCGGGGCATTCATGGACGCCAGCATGGGCGCCGGCGCGGGCGCGACATTGATATCGGATGAAAGCTCGGGAATGACGGAAACGCCCGCGACGCTTTGCGGCGCCTTCAGTCCAAAGGGCGGCTTCTTGATGCGCGCGGCGCGCGACGGCTTGCCATCCACATGGATCGGCGCGCCGGAGTCCACCGCGCCTTCTTCGTGACGATCCTGAGCCATCGTTCCCTGTCCCCGTCCCGGCTGATACCGGGCTCATATATTTATGAGTGTGGGCATGCGTTATCGCGGGCCCGATCCACCACCGTGCACCGTAAGGCAAGGAACGTTAATAAAGTGTGGGGATAGGCCCGAAAAACCGGGCTTTCCGGCAGGTCGAGATCAAGGTGTTGGGGGCGGGTAAAAGCCAAAACACAGCCGGTGGAGGCGGATTTTTCGCCGCGCCGACACGGCCGGCGGCGGCGCGCGGCCCGTGTCCAAAAAGCCTCATTAATTCAATAAAAATCAGCATGTTAACGAAATATTAACGAACTCTCGCACTTCCCGAAAAAAGTTAATAAGATACGCGTCTAAGTAGCACATGCCGCAGAACGCGGTTCCAAAACCTCCGAGAAGGAGGATCGAGCGCCTCCGTGATGGGGGGAATTCGAAAGGGAATCGCATGAGTGACATCGCAGTTGGTTCTGCAACACGCACCAACATCTCGTCGTTACAGCGCACCCAGTCGCTGATCGACGTTACACAAACCCGTCTCGCCACCGGCCGAAGGGTCAACAGCGCGATCGACGACGCGGTGGCTTTCTTCACCGCACGCAACCTGAACGATCGCGCGGCCGACCTCACCAACATCAAGAGCACCATCGCCAACGGGGTGGGGATCGTCACGACCGCCGTCAAAGCGCTGGAGTCGATCGAAGCGCTCGTCTCGCAGATGAAGGCGTTGGCGCAGTCGGCGATCTCGGCGACGGACGAAGACTCGCGCGCGGCCCTGGCGAGCCAGTTCAACGAACTGCGCAGCCAGGTCGACAATCTGGCCGAAGACGCCAGCTTCGACGGGGTCAACCTGCTCAAGAGCAGCACCGCGTCGTTCGAGGGCGGCGGCGACGACCTGACCGTCAACTTCAACGAGCGGACGGAAGCTTCGGCGCTCAATCAAGTCGTGATCAGCGGCCTCGCCAACAGCGCGTACCAAAAGATCGTCCACACCGCCGTCGTGGCGACCGGAACGGCCGGCGACACCACGGTGTGGGGCCAGACGGGCACCGCGGCGGTCACGGCCATAAACTCGGCCATCCGCGGACTTGATTCGGCCCTGACGACCATCCGCACCTCCGCGCAGAGCTTCGGCAACAACGCTTCGCTGCTGGAACTTCGCATGGACTTCACGCAGAGCATGATCAGCTCCCTCGCCTCCGGCGCCGCGCTGCTGGTGAACGCCGATCTCAACGAAGAGTCGGCGAATCTGTTGTCGCTACAGACGCGCCAGCAGCTCGGCACGATCTCGCTCTCCATCGCGCAGCGTTCCGAACAGTCGATCTTCCGCCTGTTCTAGGACGTGTTGAAGTCGACACGCCCTAGAGTCGTGTTTGGCCGTACGTTCTACGGCGAACCGCGCCGGCGAAAGCCGGCCCCTAAAGAGGCGCGCCTCCGCGCGCAGCCCTTCGCCGGAACGTGCTCCAGATCACACCACCGGCATCGGCCGACCCGCATTCCTCGCCGTTTCGGCGAGGAATGCGAGCGCCTGCGCGAGTTCGTCGCGGCTGCGCGCCGCGCCCAGGCATACACGCACGCCGCTGGGCGCCGCGCCGACCGCAAACGCCTCGTCGCTCACGACCGCCAGCCCGCGATGCAGCGCGCCGTAAACGGGGGCCGGCATCGGCAGCCAAATGTGGTGCGCGTGCGGCTGCGACGCGTAAGAAAGACCTTTTAGGATCTTCGCGGCGAGCGCCTGGCGGCCGCGCGCCTCCGCGCGGATCGCCTGAACGATCTTGTCGGCGACGCCGGTTTGCAGCCAATGGGTGGCGAGCGCCACCATGAGCGGCGGCGGCATCAACACCGTGGCTTGAAGCGCGTTGCGCATCGCGGCGGCCGCGGCCTCGTCCGGCACGAGCGCGTATGAAACGCGCAGCGCCGGCGCGATGCACTTGGCAAGCCCGACCGCGAGGTAAGTTCGCTCCGGGATCAGCGCCGCGACCGGCGCGATGCCGGGCTCGAGCGCGCCATACGCATCGTCTTCAATGAGAATGGCGTCATGGCGGCGAACGACCTCGGCCACGGCCTCGCGCCGCGCCCGCCTCATCGTCGCCGTGGTGGGATTATGCTGGGTCGGCGTGAGATAGACGATCTTGGGCTTATGCGCCTTGCAGGCCTTGGCGAGGCTTTCGGGCAGGACCCCTTCGCCATCCATCGCGGCGCCGACCAGCCGCAAACCAAGCTGCGCGGCGGCGGCTTTTATCCCCGGAAACGTCAAGGACTCGGTCACGACGGCATCCCCGCGCGAGGTCAGCGCGAGAAGCGTGTTGAAGATAATGGACTGATTGCCGGGCGCGATGACGAGCCGCGCCGGATCGGCGTGCGGAATCCGCCGGCGCAGCCATTTGACCGCGGCCGCGGTGTCGTTCAGGGCCCCGCCGGCGCGCTGATAGTTGAGGAAAGCACTGTAGCCATAATCGTCCTGAATGGCCTTCAGGCCTTGTGCGATCCTGAGATCGAGATTGGCTTCCACCGGCTGCGGCGGAATGTTCATCGAAAGGTCGATCTTGGCAACGACCGGAGCGTGCCAGCTGCGCGCGGTCGTCTCGGACACGAAAGTCCCCTGCCCCACGCGCGCATCGATGAACCCGCGCCGGCGCGCTTCGCCGTAGGCGCGTGTAACAGTGGTGAGATCGACGCCCAGCGCTTTCGCGAGCGCGCGGTGCGTCGGCAGCCGTTGGCCGCGCACAAGCCTGCCTCGCGCAATATCCGCTGCAAGCGCTTCGACAATCCGTGTAAAAACCGGCCCGGACCATTCGGACAATGCAGGGACCCAATCCATACAATTTGACCCTTTGTCTTTGATTGTTTGGATACA
>JAYSFT010000091.1:0-12109 GCA_041913245.1 Rhodospirillaceae bacterium
ATGCGCCACGGCTCGGCCGCGTTGGCGATATAGCCGTCCGAGAGCAGCATGACCGGCGTCATGTATTTGGTGGCGAGGCGCACGGCCTCGATCGCGACTTCGAAACAGTCGCCCGGAGAGCGCGACGCGATCACCGGCATCGGCGCATCGGCATTGCGGCCGAAGACGGCGATGAACAGGTCCGACTGTTCGGTCTTGGTCGGAAGGCCCGTCGACGGCCCCCCGCGCTGGGTGTTGACCACCACCAGCGGCAGCTCCGTGCCGATCGCCAAGCCAATGGCTTCGGTCTTGAGCGCGATGCCCGGACCGGAGGACGCGGTGACGCCCAGCTTACCGCCATAAGAAGCGCCGATGGCGGCGCAGCAGGCGGCGATTTCGTCTTCGGCCTGGAAGGTGGTGACGCCGTACTGCTTCATGCGCGCGAGGATATGCAGGATCGGCGACGACGGCGTGATCGGGTAGGACGCGAGCACCATCTCGAGGCCGGCGAGCTGCGCGCCCGCGGCGAGGCCCCACGCCAGCGATTCGGCCCCGGAGACGAGACGGTAGGTGCCGGGCTCGACCTTGACGCTCGGCACGGACACCGGCGCGACATCGCCCGACAGCTCGTGCGTTTCGCCGTAGGCGTGACCGGCATTGAGTGCGGCGAGATTGGCTTTGCCGATCGGATCCTCGGCGCCGAACTTGCGCGCGATATATTCCATCGTCGACTTGAGCTCGCGGTCGTACATCCACGAGACGAGGCCGAGCACCCAGAGATTCTTGGTGCGCAGCGCTTCCTTCTGCGAAACCCCGAACGGCTTGGCGACTTCCAACGCCTGCGCGGAAATGTCGATCTCCATGACGCGAAACTCTTTGAGCGTGCCGTCGGTGCGCGGATCGACAGTAAAGCCGGCGCGCTTGATGTCCTTATCCTTGAAGGCGCCGGCGTCGAGGATCACGAGACCGCCCTTGCGCAGGCCCTTGTAATTGACCATCAGCGCGGCGGGATTGAGCGCCACCAGGACGTCAGGCTGATCGCCGGCCGTCTTGATGGGCCGCGAGCCGAAGTTGATCTGGAACGCCGACACGCCGTAGGTCGTGCCCGTCGGCGCGCGGATCTCGGCGGGGAAGTCCGGGAAGGTCGCGAGCGAGTTCCCGACCAGCGCCGTTTCCTGGGAAAACTGGCTGCCAAGAAGCTGCACGCCGTCCCCGGAGTCACCGGCGAAGCGCACCACGATCGCATCGAGGTCGGACTTGGGGATTGGCGCGCCGTCGGGCGCGCCGCTGCGTATATCGTCGGCCTGCAAGTTCATAAGGTCATCACTCCCGCACGAGCTCGGCGCCCGTCAAAAGACCTATGCACTTCAGGTAGTCTAACGGACATACGCGGCCGGCTTAACAAAAAACGCAGTAACCAAAGGCATTTCAGCATGCGGTTACAGTTTCGGGGTTTGACCTAGAGCACTGGCGGCGCGCGGTCAATCGCCGCACATGAAAAATCACATGGAGTCAGGGCCTAACGGGGGGAAGCCGGCAAGGCGGCCGTGAGCCGGGCAAATCCCCGTTCGAGGTCCGCGATAAGGTCGTCCGGGTCCTCGAGCCCGACGTGTAACCTCAGGCTCGGTTCGCTTTCGGTCCACGGGACCGCCGTCCGGATGGTCTTGGGCGCCGAGGGAGCAATGAGGCTTTCAAACCCGCCCCAGGAAAAGCCGAGGGCAAAGAGTTTCATCCCGTCGATCATCGCCGCGGCCGCCGCCGGCGATGTGCGGTGCAACACAACCCCCATGAGCCCCGAGGCACCCTGGAAGTCGCGCTTCCAGATCGCATGGCCCGGATCGCTGGGCAGCGCGGGATAGAGCACCTGTTTGACCTCCGGCCGGGTCTGAAGCCACAGGGCAAGCCTCATCGCGTTCTCCCGGTGACGCGCCAGGCGCACGGCGAGGGTCCGCAAGCCGCGCGTGGTCAGGAAAACATCATCGGGGCCCACGGCGTAACCCAGCGCCAACACGGCGCGGCGCAAACCGGGCAGCGCGTCGGCGGTCGCCGTGACGGCGCCGATGACGGCGTCCGAATGGCCGCAGAGATATTTCGTGCCCGCCTCGATGCTGATGTCCGCGCCAAGATCGAGCGGCCGGCAGAACAGCGGGCTCGCCCACGTATTGTCGACGGCCACCTTAGCGCCGTGGGCGTGCGCGGCCTTTGCAAGCGCGGGAATGTCTTGAACCTCGAAGGTGTGCGAGCCGGGCGATTCGCAAAACACGAGCCTGGTGTTCGGCCGCAGAAGCGCGGCGATGCCCGCCCCGATACGGGGATCGTAGTAGCCGGTCTCGACGCCAAAATCCTTGAGCAGCCCGTCGCAGAGTTTGCGGGTCGGCTCGTAAGCGGAGTCCGACACGAGCACATGATCGCCCGCCTTCACGCTGCCGACGATCGCGAGTGCGCAGGCCGCGACACCCGACGGCGTGAGGATGGTGTCGGCGCCGCCGGCGAGTTCGGTGATCGCCTCTTCAAGCGTCCAATGCGTCGGCGTGCCGAAGCGGCCGTAGGCGAGCACCTTCTCGCCCTTCAGCCCGCGCGGCGCCGTCTCGCGCATCTGGGCAACGGTCTCGAAGACAACGGTGGACGCATGATACACGGGCGTGTTGACCACGCCCCCATTGCGCTTCTTCGAATGCCCGGCGCGAATGACCTTGGTGTCTTTCTTCATGGGCCGTTAGACTAGAAGAAAGAGGTCATCATGCGAAGACGCGAGTTCATTCTGACGGGCGCGGCCGGGCTGACGCTCGCCTCCACGGCGCGCGCGGCCGCGGCAAAGCCGTTCATGAGTCTGTCATACACGCCGTCGGGCGTGGACCTGGAAGCCGAGCTGGCGCGCGGCGTCGCCGAAACACGCATCCGTCTCGATATCGATCTGGTGCGCAAATACACCGACCGGATCCGCACCTACACCGTGGACCGGGGGCTCGACCGCGTCCTGCCCATGGCCCAGCAGGCCGGGCTGAAGGTCTCGCTTGGTCTCTACCTCGGCCGCGACAAGAACCATAACGACCTGGAGATCGCGCGCGGCACAAAGCTGTATGCGACCTTCAGCAAGGTCATCGACCGCATCTATGTCGGCAACGAGTGTCTCCAGCGCAAGGACATGAGCGTGGCCGAACTCATCAACTATGTCCGGCGCGTGCGCACCTTCATCGCCAACCCGGCGCTTCAAGTCGGTACGGCGGAAGCCTGGTATGACTGGCAGAACAACCGCGCGCTGGCGACGGTTTGCGATTTCGTCGGCGCGCATCTCTTTCCCTATTGGGACGGCGTTGCGGTCGGCGAAGCGGTCGACCATGTCGAGCGCCGCTACGATGAATTGAAGGCGATCTTTCCCGGAAAGCTTCTCGTGATCTCCGAGACCGGCTGGCCGTCCGCGGGCCCGCGGCATATGGGCGCGGTGCCGTCGCTGGAAGCGCAGGAGCAATTCACGCGGGCCTTCGTCGCGCGCGCGGCCCTCAAGAAATACGACTACAACTTCTGCGAAGCCTACGATCAGCCGTGGAAGGAAAAGAGCCTGGAAGCGGGCGTCGGCGCGCACTGGGGCCTGTTCGGGCGGATGCGCGAACCGAAAATTCCGTTCGTTCGGACTTAAAAGGGCGGCGACGGGCGGCCCTCGTCCGTCAGGAGTCCGCGCGCCGTGAGCGCACGCAGGCAGCGCGCGAAATGCGCCGGCGTGGACGGCCGGTCATAAAGCTCCAGCCAGTTCTGTTCGGCGAAAGCCAGGATCGCGGGCTCGCCGTATTCGACCTCCCACAAGATCCCGAGCAATGAGGAGAGGTTCTCCTCTTCCTCGCGCGCGGCGGCGTCCACGCACACGGCCGCATTGGCTTCATCGACACGCCCGCTTTCCGGGCCCGCGCCGACGCCGAAATCCGGCAACAGGCGCCGTTCCGGCGACGCTATTTGCCAATGCGCGACTTCGTGGAAGACGACGCTTGTCTCCGAACGCGTGCGGATGGCGCAACCGTCCCAGGAGAAAGCGGCCGCCGGATCCTCGTCGAGGGTTGGGATGCCGAAGCGCCTGGCCAGTTCGACGGCTTTTGCCTGGCCCGCGTAAAGATCGGCCTGGAGGCCCGGCGCAAGCGCCGCCGTCGCCGCGATGCGGCGGAATACCGCGCGCGCGAAATCGTCGCCGCCGAGACCGGCGTCGAAAACCGCGACGATGTGCGGCAGGGCCGCGGGATCGACAGGCGTCAGGATCATGATGGTTAGAGCTGCTCGATCTGCTCGGGGTGCGTAAGGTCGATGGCCGGACCATTGAAGTCGCGGATATAGCCGCGCACACGCACCATGCGGCCTTTCAATTTCAAAGGATCGAGTTTCGCCGCGGTGAACAGGGGCGCGACATCCGGCGGAATCGAGGCGGTAAAGTCGGTGCGATAGTCCTCGCCGAAATTGAGGTAGACGCGCCCGCGTACCTTCGCGGTCTCGGCGACGACGCCTTCGACGATCTGATAGGTGCCGATGTCGGCCTTCAGCACCACCGGATCGGGTTTGCGCAACGCGTAATCGGGATGGGACCACAGGCCGCGCCGGGCCGCGCGCGCCGCCGCTTCGGCCGCATAAAGCTCACGCGCGAAGAGACGGTTGTCCGGGAAGGTGTAAACCCGCGCCCAGCCCTCTTTCAGCATGTTCTCCTGGATCCACAGGCCGTCGTCGCGGATCAGATGAGCAAGGATGCGTCCGTTGCGGTCCTTGGCGGTGGTGGGCAGGCGCAGCGTGATGTCGTGCTTCTCCAGCATCGCCCGCAGCGCGGCGCGGCTTTCATCGGCCATCGGCCAAGCGGCCGGATTGCGCCGCCCTTGCGGCAGCTTCGGCGCCTGGAGCCCGACGAGACGGATATCGACCGCGCCGTCCTTGAAGCGGATGGTGTCGCCGTCATGGACCGCGCCGATCATGCCGCGCCCGCCCTCGGGCAGCGCGTCCGGCTTCGCCGACGCGGCGGCGGCAAATGCGGGCAGCGGCGCCCCGGCCAAAGCGGCGATGGCGAGAAACCGGCGGCGGGACAGAAGAAGCGTCATGGATGGACTTTAAAACAAAAACGGCCCCGCGGATGCGAGGCCGTTTTCTTCGAAATCTAAAAAGACCTAGGCGGCGTTCAGAAGCTTCTCGAGCTTCGCGGTGGCCGCTTCCGGCTTGATCTTCTCGACGGCGGCGACTTCGTGAGCCAGGCGCTCAAGGGCCTGCTCATAGATCTGCCGCTCGCTGTAGGACTGTTCGGGCTGCGACGCGCCGCGGTGCAGGTCGCGGACCACCTCGGCGATCGAAACCGGATCGCCGGAGTTGATCTTGGCTTCATATTCCTGCGCCCGGCGGCTCCACATGGCGCGCTTCACGCGGGCGCGGCCCTTGAGGGTCGTCAAAGCCGCTTCCATCACCTTGCGGGTGGACAGTTTGCGCAGGCCGGAATTCTCAACCTTACGCACGGGGACGCGCAGGGTCATGCGGTCGCGCTCGAAGCTGATGACGAACAGTTCGACTTTCTGGCCGCCGATCAGCTGGGACTCAATGCTGGTCACCTTGCCGACCCCGTGGGCCGGATAAACGACAAAATCGCCCGCCGAGAACGGCGCCGCGATCTTCGCTTCTTTCGCACTCTTCGTTGCTGTCTTGGGCATTTTTTGGTCTCTCCACACCAGGGGCCGTTCTTTATTGGCGCTGACCCCGGCTCCCCCATCGTCCGCCCTATTGCCGAAGGGGCGGCTTCTCGTTGTCGGGCCGGGCCGGCCCCTCGCCATCAAGGCGTAGAGGGCGGAGCGCGTTCTCCCGTGATCAACGCAAGAACTCGCGGTTTATCAACAGCTTACCGCTAGATCGTGATGTCGTACGCGAGAGAAAAAATAATCCGCCGGTTCCCCGACGGACTGGGTAATTATATAGCACAAAAAGGGGGTCAAAAACAGCGCTAAAGCTCCGCGCCCCTCGCAGGGCACGGATGCAAAGGCTGGGAAACAGCTTTAGGCGTTAGATCCAGGATTGGAGCTAAGGAGCTGTTTCTTATCGGGTTTTCCCTTCCATTCATCGGCGTCGGAAGGGGTTTCACCCTTGGCCGTGATGTTCGGCCACTTATCGGCATATTCTTTATTGATATCAGACCATTCGGTCGCCGCTTCGTCCGAATCGGGGACGATGGCTTCGGCCGGGCATTCTGGCTCGCACACACCGCAGTCAATGCATTCATCCGGATGAATGACGAGCATGTTCTCGCCTTCGTAGAAGCAGTCCACGGGACACACTTCGACGCAATCCATGTATTTGCACTTGATGCAATTTTCCGTGACGACGTACGCCATTAAACCCCCTCGCCGCCCTGATATGTTAGTGGGGCGATGTCACAGGCTTCAGGTACTTCGTTTCGCGCGGAGGCGTCAAGCCTGGCAACCGCAAAGAGCGCTTCATGAACGATATCAAACAGATTCCACCGGCGAGCGTGCGCAACACACCGCCTCTCGTCGAGGTGCTGACGCGCGTTTTCGCGCGCGGCCGGCTCGCGCGCGGCCTGGTTCTCGAAATCGCCTCGGGCTCGGGCTACCACGCCGCCGCGTTCGCGAAGGCCCTGCCGCATCTCGACTGGCAACCGAGCGATCCCGATGAAAGCGCGCGCGCAAGCATAGCCGCCTATGTCGCCGATGCGGGGCTGGCGAACCTGCGCGCGCCGATCACGCTCGATGTGACCCGCCCGCCCTGGCCGGTGGACCGCGCCGACGCCATGCTTTGCATCAACATGATTCATATCTCCCCGTGGGAAGCGACCGTCGCGCTGTTCGAGGGCGCGCAGCGCACCCTGGCGGCGGGCGCCGCCCTGGTCACCTACGGTCCTTACGCGATCGACGGCGACTTCCAGGCCGAGAGCAATGCCGCCTTCGACCGATCCTTGCGCGCGCGCAATCCCGCCTGGGGCATCCGCGACCTCAAGGACATCGAACCGCTCGCCCGCGCCCGCGGATTTTCGCTCGCCGAGCGGATCGCGATGCCGGCCAATAACCACACGCTCGTGTTCGAAAAAACCTGATGTCCGGCGGGCCGACGTATGAAGCCGCGATCAACGCGGGTGACTGGGACGCCGTGGAAGCGAGTCTGTCCGCGGCCGGGCCTGTCACTCCGCAGGACGCGCTGGACCGGCTTTCGCTGATCCAATACGAGCGACGGGACTTCCGCGCGTGCGAACGGACGCTTGAGCGCCTCCTGACTATGGCGCCGGACGCGCCGCTTGCGATCCATCAGCGGCTCTCGAAGGTAAAAGCCGCCGATGGCCGCCCCGACGAGGCGCGCGCCGTGATCGCGCGCGCCGCCGCAAAGAATCCGACGGCCACCGAGTTCGTCGCGGCCTACGCCGACACGCTTCCCGCCGACGCGGCGATCCGCGAATTGGAGAAACATCTGGACGCCGTCCTCGGGGACCCGGCCCGCACGGCCTATACGCTTTTGCGCATTTCGACATACCGCGCCCCCGGCCGCCGCGCGGAACGCGGCTTGCCGCCTTACGGCACCTCGTGGCCCGACACCTACCGGTGGCCCGACCACGAAGCGCTGCCGCAGATCAGGGACGCGCTGACCAACGAGATTGTCGCCGGCAGCAACCGCGCGAGCGTATGGGCGGACCTCGCCTGCGTCGCGGTGGCCGAGGGAAACTGGGACCGCGCCGAGGAATGTTTCGCGAAGCTGCGTAATGGGCCCAAGCGGACCGCGGCCGATTTCCACGCTTTCGGCCGCGCATTCCATGCGCGCCTGGACGCGCTGAGCGACGCCGAGATCGTGCATGGACTCGCCGCCGTCGAACGCGTGACGTCGCCCGCCTTTCAATCGAACGCGAGCGTTTTCATCGGCAGCGATCCGACTTATTTCACGCGCTTTACGCTGCCGCTCCTGCGGCAGGCGGAGGCCGCCGCCCTTCCGCTCGATGTGAACGTTCATATCCTCGATGGCACGCCGCCGGTCTGGGCCGAGATTTCGCGGGCGCTCGGCGCGCTGAAAGCCGTGCGCGTCACGCTGACCGCCGAAGCCTCCGGCGCCGCGTTGCAAGGCGCGGCTTATGCCCGCCTTTATTATCACGCGGTGAGATACGTCCGCGCGTTCGAGGAACTCAAGCGCGCGCGGCGGCCCTTGTGGGTTCTCGACGCGGACGTGCGGCTGTTGCGCGACCCGCGCGCGCTTTTCGGCGCGCTCGAGCGCTACGACGTGGCGGTCAGCACGCGGCCCGCGGAGTTCTCACCCAGCCTGAAAATGCCCGCCGCCTGCGTGGGTCTCGCGCCGACGCCGCGCGGTCTGGAGTTCGCGCGCCGGGCCGCCGCTTACATCACCTATTGGAAAAACCGCGGCGCTTGGGGATGGGGCGTCGATCAGGCGGCCCTGTTCTCATCCTATGCGCATATGAGCGGCGAGGACCGCCAGCCGTCCACCCTGTTCCTGGACGACACCGCGGTGAGCGGCAGGGGCGGCGATACCGGTGTGATCAAATTCCTGCCCGGGATCGACAAATACGCGGACACCGGATCAGTGCCCTGACGTGCGAAGCGGCAGGCCCGCGTCTTCCCACGAGAGGCGTTCGGGCGCCGCCGGCTCCTCATACAGGGTCCGCGCTTCCGCCGGCGGGCCGCGCCGTTCGCCGGTATCGCGCACGATGACGGTCCGCCGCACAGGCCCGAGGACAACGGCGACCTTGTCGCCCCTATGCACCGGCGCGCCGGTCTTGAGGACCTGAGTGCCGTTGACAGCGACCTGCCCGCGTTCGATCAGCTTCTGCGTCATCGCGCGGGTCTTGGCGAAGCGCGCGTACCACAGCCACTTGTCCAGGCGCAGGGAGTCGCCGCTCACGACGACATCAACAGCTTGAGCTTGGCGAAGGGTGAATCCTCGTTCACCGTGACGGCCCGCGGCTTGTGTTTGTGCTTGCCGGGCGGTTGATGCGGCCGGCGGCGCTTCAGGCGGAACACAAGGCCGGTCTCCTCGACCTTCGCCTTGAAACCGAGCGCGCGCAGGACATCCGCGCCGGTGACGGCATTGATGCCCAGAAGCGAAAGGGTTTCGGGCGGCAGGATCCCGACCTTCTCACGCGCGAGTTTGCGCGCGGCCGCGGCGAAGCGTTCGAGCATATCGATGCGATAGCCCGCCCCGCCCAACGGTTGATAACCGCAGGCGCGGTAGAAGTCGTGCGGCACGCCGGGCGCGAGCGGGATCGACACCCGTCCCGGCGCGGGAAGGCGCGGGGCCGGCGTGTCACGATGCCCGGCGATCCAAAGCTGGCCGCGCAGCCGTGCCGGCGCCGCCTTCAGAAGCGCCGGCATGAAGACATGCTCCAAACCGAAACGCACCCCGGCGCGCGCGAGCGCCTTGCGGTCGCCTTCGCTGAGCGCTTTGAGTTGCGGTTCAACGACGGCGCGCGGCACGACACCCAGGGTCTCCGTGAGGTGGAAGAGAATGCCGCGCACCGCCGGAGGCGCGGCGTCCTGGCGCGCTTTCGCCAACGGTTCGAGCAGATGGCCGATGTGAGCGCCGAGCCATGCGCGCAAGCGGGATTCAAGCTTCAGGCGGTCGGCCGGCGCAACACGCTCGTCCGGCGGCAGTTCGATCAGCGGCCGCAAAGGCTCGCTGCCCCCCGCCAGCACGGCGACCGCCTCGTTCCGCCAGACGATACGCGCCTCATCATCGAGCGAGATGTCCTTGTCGTCCGCCGCGACAATGGTTTCGATGCGCGCCGCGATCAGCGGCCTGAGCGCCGCGTTAGCGGCATTGATCACGGCTTTGTCGGCAGCCTTGAGGCCGGTGCGGTCCGCACGGAACCGCAGGCCTTCCAGATGACCGAGGCGGTGACCGTCCACGCTCACCACGCCGTCGTCCGCGATATCGGCCGCCATCAGATCGTCGCCGCGCAGCCGCTTCACGAGATGGGCGGTGCGGCTATCGACGAACTGCTTGGTGAGCTTGTCGTGCAGCGCGTCCGACAGGCGGTCCTCGACCTCGCGGGTTTTTTCCTGCCATTCGCGCGCACCGGGCATCCACTCGCCGCGGTGAGAAAGATAGGTCCAGGTGCGGATCGCCGCGATGCGGTCCATGAGCACATGGATGTCACCGTCGGTCCGGTCGAGGCGGTCCACATGACCCGCGATCCAGTCGTTGGGCATGACCTCGCGGCCGTGCGTCAGGTGGTCATAGACCTGCGCCATGAGACGGCTGTGGAGTTCGGGGCGCACTTTGCGGAAGTCTGGAACCTGGGCGACGTCCCACAACAGGCGCAGGCGCGCCGGTGAAACGGCGCGCTCGCGCACCACCGCGTCCTTCGTCATGGCCTCGAGCACCAATTGATCGTCCGCCGGCGGCGGGCGCACCAGGGACGGCGACGGCGGCGGATACTTGAGCGAGGACAGAAGCGCGTCGAGCGATGTGAACCGCAGTTCGCTATTGCGCCAAAACAGACTCTGCAAGGGCGGAAACTCGTGCGATTCCACGCGCGCGACGATGTCGGGATCGATTTCGGGCAATTCGGCCGTCACGCCGAACGTGCCGTCGTTCATGTGCCGGCCCGCACGCCCGGCGATCTGGGCCACTTCCGAGGCATCGAGCGGGCGCGGCGCGCGTCCGTCGAACTTGCTCATGGACGCGAACGCCACATGGTCGACGTCCATGTTGAGGCCCATTCCGATGGCGTCGGTCGCCACCATGTAGTCCACGTCGCCGCTTTGGTACAGCGCGACCTGGGCGTTGCGGGTGCGCGGCGACAGCGCGCCCATGACGACCGCGGCGCCGCCCCGGTGGCGGCGGATGAGTTCCGCGATGCCGTAAACCTCGGACACGGAGAACGCCACCACCGCCGAGCGGCGCGGCAGGCGCGTGAGTTTCTTGGCGCCGGTATAGGTGAGTTTCGAGAACCGCGGACGGGTGACGAACTCGGCGCCCGGCACGAGGCGCCGGATCAGCGGCTTGATGGTTTCGGCGCCGAGAAACATGGTCTCGACGGCGCCGCGCGCATGCAAAAGACGATGCGTGAAAACGTGGCCCCGGTCGGAATCGGCGGCCAGCTGGATTTCATCGACGGCGAGAAAGGCCACTTCGCGGTCCAGCGGCATGCTTTCGACGGTGCAGATGTAGTACCGCGGGTTCGGCGGGACGATCTTCTCCTCGCCGGTGATGAGCGCGACCACGCCCGCGCCGCGCGCGCGCGCGACGCGGTCGTAATTCTCGCGCGCCAGCAGCCGCAGCGGAAAGCCGATCATGCCGCTGGCATGACCGAGCATGCGATCCATGGCGAGATAGGTTTTACCGGTGTTGGTCGGGCCAAGCACGGCCGTGACGGCGCCGATGCGAGGCACCGGCGCCGGCTCGGAACGAAAATCAGCGGTCACGGCCCGCGTCTATCCTCCGGAAAGGAGGGGTTTAGAACCCCTCGTTGACTTCACGCGCGCCGTCCTTGGCGCCGCGCCCTTCACGCCGGCGGCGCGCATAGTCCTTAAGCTGGCGTTCCATGGCGGCGAAAGCGTCGCGCAACGCGATTTGAATGTCTTCATGATCCTTCAGGCTTTCGTCGCGCTTGGGATCGCGCTTTACGACCAATTCGTCCCCCGGCACCTCGAGCACGATCGAGATGTGATAAGGCTGGCCGTTGGCGCTGGCGTGCGTATTTCTGTGATGGCGTTCCACCACCACCCGGCAACCGGTGATCCGGTCGAAGTACGTCTCCAGTTTCGCAACCTTCTCCCGGATCCGTGTTTCGACCGCTTCAGACGAGTCGAGACCGTGGAAGGAAATCTGGACTGGGACTTGCATATCAGGCTCCGCACTGTTGATAAAAACTTGGCCCCTCTGTTCCCGGTCGTCCGACCTTGGGCCTTCCGGAAACACCCCCACGTCCGATGATGGGACTTCGGACGGCCAAGGGCAACTCCTTCAAGTCCCTTCGGCGGCGAAAAAAGACAACGCGAACAAAGGCCGGAACCCCTTGCCAGATGCGCTCCACCGCCACATATCTGCGCCGCCCCGAGTCTCACCGGACCGGGGCCCCACACGGTTTTTGACATCCTCGCACGGGATCAGCCCATGAGCAGCACAACCTCCGCGCCGGAAACACGCGCGTTCCAGGCCGAAGTGGCCA
>JAYSFT010000092.1:0-11943 GCA_041913245.1 Rhodospirillaceae bacterium
GTGACTTCGGAGCCCGTCGCGATGACCACATACTTCGTGGTGTAGGTTTCTTCCTTGCCGTCGAGGCCCTTCACATGAACTTCATGGGCGCCGCGCGCGGCCTTGGTGATTTTGCCGAAACCCTTGAGATAGGCGACCTTGTTCTTCTTGAGCAGGAATTCAATTCCCGACGTGTTCTGCTTCACCACGTCGTCCTTGCGGGCCATCATGGTGGGAAGATCGAGCTCAAGCTTGCCGACCTTGATGCCGTGAGCGGCGAAACCGTGGTTCGCTTCTTCGTAGAAATGCGAAGACTGCAGCAACGCCTTGGACGGGATGCAGCCGACGTTGGTGCAGGTGCCGCCGAGAGCGCCGCGGCTTTCCACCACCGCCGCTTTGAGACCGAGCTGGGCCGCGCGCAACGCGCAGACGTAGCCGCCGGGGCCACCGCCGATAACGATGACGTCAAAAGTGTCTGCCATGAGCAGTATCCTATTCGCAGAAAAACAGAAAACGACCCCCTCCCTCCTCCCCCTTACAAGGGGAGGAGGGAGGAGCGTGTTAGGTTTCGATGAGCAGGCGGCTCGGGTCTTCGAGGCATTCCTTGATGCGCACGAGGAAGGTGACCGCTTCGCGGCCGTCGACGATACGGTGATCGTAGGACAGCGCGAGATACATGATCGGGCGCGAGACGATACTGCCGTCATCGAGAACCACAGCGCGGTTCTTGATGTTATGCATGCCAAGGATGCCCGATTGCGGCGTGTTGAGGATCGGCGTCGAGAGCATCGAGCCGTAGATCCCGCCGTTGGTGATGGTGAACGAGCCGCCCGTCATGTCTTCGATGGTCAGTTTGCCGTCGCGGGCGCGGCGGCCGAGGCCGGCGATTTCCGCTTCGATTTGGGCAAAGCCCTTGTCGTCCGCGTCGCGCACGACCGGCACCACGAGGCCCTGCGGCGTGCCGACGGCGACGCCGATGTCGTAGAAGTTCTTGTAGACGATGTCGTCGCCCTGGATCTCGGCGTTGACCGCCGGCAGTTCCTTCAGCGCCGCGACGCAGGCCTTCACGAAGAAGGACATGAAGCCCATCTTCACGCCGTGCTTCTTCTCGAAGGCGTCTTTGAACTTGTTGCGCAGCGCCATCACCGCCGACATGTCGACTTCGTTGAAGGTGGTGAGCATGGCCGCGGTGTTCTGGGCTTCCTTCAAACGCTCGGCGATGCGCTTGCGCAGGCGCGTCATCTTCACGCGTTCTTCCGCCGGGCCGCGGTCCGGCACATAAGCCTTGCCCGCGCGGTCGGGGCCGGAGGAGATGTACTTCAGCACATCGGCCTTGGTCAGACGCCCGCCCTTGCCGGTCGCGGGGATCTTCTTCGGATCGAGGCCGTGATCATCCACCAGGTGGCGCACGCTCGGGGCGAGCGGATAATCGGATTCGATGCTGGTCTTCACCGGCGCGGCTTTCGGCGGCGCGGACGGCTTCGCGGCGGCGGGCGCCGGGGCGGCGGGCTTCGCGGCCGGAGCGGGCGCGGCCTTGGCCGGAGCGGCGGCGGCCTTCGCGGGTTCGGCCTTCTTCGCCGGCGCGGCGCCGGCGGCGCCGAGCACGCCGAGCACGGCGCCCACGGCGACTTCGCTGCCCGGACCGGCAACGATTTCGGCGAGCGTGCCGGCGCTTTCCGCGCGCACTTCCACGGTCACTTTATCAGTCTCGAGCTCCACCAGCGGCTCATCCATCGCCACCGCGTCGCCCACGTTCTTGAACCACTTCGCGACCGTCGCTTCGCTCACGGATTCGCCCAGTGTCGGCACTTTGATCTCAGCCATCTTCGTCCCCAGCTAAAATTCCGCGCGCGCCTTCTCGCGGCGCGCGCCTGTTATTTCAAATTACTCCGCGGCCATCTTGCCGACGCGCGAGATGCGCCGGAACGGCTGCGGGATTTGGTCGACCGGCGTCAGAAGCGCCCACTCGCACAGCTGATTCTGCTCGCGCACATGGTTCTTCATGAGGCCGGTTGCCGGCGAGGCCGCCGGCGGTCGGCCGGCGTATACCGGACGCTTCGCCTTGATATCGATGCCGTCGAGCGCGTACTCGAGGCGGCGGTCGATGAAGGTCCAGGAGCCCATGTTCGCGGGCTCTTCCTGGCACCAGATCACCTCGGCGTTCTTGTACTTCGCGAGTTCGCGGCCCAAAGTTTCCTTCGGCCACGGATAAAGCTGCTCGACACGCACGATGGCGACATCGTCGATGCCCTTCTCTTCGCGGGCCTGGAGAAGGTCGTAGTAGACCTTGCCGCTACAGACCACGACACGGCGCACTTTCGCGGCCGCCGCGATCTTCTCGGTTTCACCGTATACGCGCTGGAAGCTCGACTGTTCGGCCATGTCGGCAAGGGTCGAGACGCAGCGCTTGTGACGCAGCAGCGACTTCGGCGTCATGATGACCAAGGGCTTCCTGAAGTTGCGGCGCATCTGGCGGCGCAGGGCGTGGAAGTAGTTCGCCGGCGTCGTGAGGTTGCAGACCTGCCAGTTGTCCTGGGCGGACAACTGCAGATAGCGCTCCATGCGCGCCGAGGAATGTTCGGGGCCCTGGCCTTCGTAACCGTGCGGCAGCAGCATGACGAGGCCCGAGAGGCGCAGCCACTTGCTTTCGCCCGAGTTGACGAACTGGTCGATGATCATCTGGGCGCCGTTGGAGAAGTCGCCGAACTGCGCTTCCCAGAGCACCAGGATGTTCGGATCGGCGAGGCTGTAGCCGTATTCGAAACCAAGCACCGAGAGCTCCGACAGCGGGCTGTCGATGACTTCGTAATGCGCCTGCTTGCCCGGGCGGATGTTGTTGAGGGGCTGGAAGCGGTTTTCGGTGTTCTGGTCGATGATCACCGACTGACGCTGCGAGAAGGTGCCGCGGCCACAGTCCTGGCCGGACAGACGCACCGGCGTGCCTTCCACGCACAGCGTGCCGTAGGCCAAGGCTTCGGCCGTCGCCCAATCGATGTCCTTGCCGGTGTCGATGGACTCTTTCTTGGTCTTGAGCTGGCGCGAGATCTTCGGGTTGACCGCAACGCCGTCGGGCACGGTGCACAGCGCGAAACCGACTTCCTTGAGAAGGTCGGTGGACACACCGGTTTTGTCGTCGCGGTATTCCTCTTCCTCGCCCATTTGCGCGAGGCCTTTCCACGCGCCTTCGAGCCAGTCGGCCTTGTTGGGCTTGAAGCTGGAGGCGGATTCGAAGTCCGCTTCCATCATGTGCATGAAGCGCGCCATCATCGCGTCGGCTTCCTGCTGGGTGAACACGCCTTCCTGCACGAGCTGATTGGCATAGATCGTGCGGGTCGAGGTGTGACCTTCGATCTTCTTGTACATCAAAGGCTGCGTGAACTTCGGCTCGTCGCCTTCGTTGTGACCGAAGCGGCGGTAGCAAACCATGTCCACGACAACGTCGATGCCGAATTCCTGGCGGAACTCCATCGCCAACCGCGCGCAGTAAACAACCGCTTCCGGATCGTCACCGTTCACGTGGAAGATCGGGGCTTCGACCATCTTCGCGATATCGGTGCAATACAGACCCGAGCGCGAGTACCGCGGCGTGGTCGTGAAACCGATCTGGTTGTTGATGACGAAGTGGAGCGTGCCGCCGGTGGTGTAACCTTCGATCTGCGAGAAGCCGAAGCACTCGGCGATGATGCCCTGACCTGCGAACGCGGCGTCGCCGTGGATCAAGAGGCCCATCACCTGCTTGCGATTGACGTCGTCCATCTGCTCTTGCTTGGCGCGCACCTTGCCGAGCACGACAGGGTCGACAACTTCGAGGTGCGACGGATTGGCCGTCAGCGACAGGTGAACGACGTTGCCGTCGAATTCACGGTCGGCGGACGTTCCGAGGTGATATTTCACGTCACCCGAACCCTCGACGGACTCTGGATTGGGCGAGTTGCCCTGGAATTCCGAGAACAGCGCCGAGAACGGCTTGTGCATGACGTTCACGAGCACGTTGAGGCGCCCGCGGTGGGCCATGCCGATGACGACCTGCTTGAGGCCGAGCTGGCCGCCGCGCTTGATGACCTGTTCCAGCGCCGGGATCGCCGCTTCGCCGCCGTCGAGACCGAAACGCTTGGTGCCCGTGTACTTGATGCCGAGGAACTTCTCGAAACCCTCGGCTTCGGTGAGACGTTCGAGGATGGCCTTCTTGCCTTCCTTCGAGAACGCCGGCGCGAGACGGTCCTTCTCGAAGCGCTTCACGAGCCAGTCGCGGTGCTTCGGGTGCTGGATGTGGTGGAACTCGACGCCGATGGTGCCGCAGTAGGTTTGACGGCAGGCGTCGATGATCTGACGCAGCGTCGCCTTTTGCATGTTGAGCACGCCGCCGAGCACGATCTCGCGGTCGAGATCGGCGTCCGTGAAACCGTGCGTATTGTGATCGAGCTCGGGGTGGCTTTCCTTCTTGCCGAGCGCAAGCGGATCGAGCACGGCGACCTGGTGGCCGCGCGCGCGGTAGGCGCGGATCAGTTGCAGCGCGTGAATGGAATCTTCCGCCTGCTTGAGGATCGCCGCGCTGTCGCCGGCCGGAGCCGCCGCCGCGGGCTTGGCTTTGCCGTCCGATTTCGCCGGAGCCGCGTCCGCCGCCGCGCCGATAATGGTCGTGTCGGACGGCGCCCAGCTTGCGCCGGCCAGTTCGTTCAAGAGGTCCTGGGCGTCATCGCCCATGTCTTGGAAAAAGCTCGCCCAGCTCGCGTCGACCGAGGCCGGGTTCTTGAGATACGCGGCGTACAATTCGCCGATAAAGACGGCATTTGAGCCGGTTAGAAAGGAAGCGTCCACGTTAGAGGTCCCTTTAAGGTCCATTCTGGAGGGGGCCGGGAAGTTTTCGGGCCGAAGGAGACGTCTCCACCCCGGACATCGCACCGCCGGTCAGCCCGTCCAGACCCTTAGCTCATTGAAAACTAAGGGTGAGATCGCCCCGATGCAGCGTCAATCCGGGCCGTGCCGCCCGGCGCCAACCCTCGTGGCGAGTCTTAGACGAAAAGACTGTGTGTGACAACGAGTTACCCATGAAAGACCGCGCCTTTTAGACCCGCCGCATGTCAGCGATGCGCGGGGTTCATACAATCCCGTAGGCCGCCGGATCGGCCGTGTAACCAAAAAGCGCCGCGTCGCGCGCCGCGAGCCCGGCCACGATCGCAAAGGTCTCGGGACTGTAAAGGCTGGCCCAAGGGGCGTGATAACTCTGATTGAGGTGATCGAGGGGCAAGGTTTCCAGATCGAGCACCCCAATCACCGTAGCGAAGTCCGCGGCAAGGGATTCGTGGCGGCCGACGAAGGTCGCGGCAAGGCGTCCCGCCTCGTCGGTGACATACGGATGTTGCAGACCGACCCAGCGCAGGCCGTCCTTGCCCGCGAGCACGCGCCGGACGTAGGCATCGAAGGAGCCGGCCGCATCGGCTTCACCGTGACCATCGATCTGCGGATTGTGGAGGCGGTAGTGGAACCAGGAGACGGCCACGTCCCAGGGATTTCTCACAAAACAGAACGTGTAGTAGGACCCGTAAACTTCGCGACCCAGAACCCGGATCGCCGTTTTGGCCGCCGTATGCTGGCTGAAGGCGGCCGCCTCGGCCGGCAAGCCGCAGGCGACGGCACGGCGTTCGCGCGCGGGCGCGTCGCCGCGCCGCAGGCCGTGGAAAATATCGAGATGGGAAAGCGCGCCGTGAACCGAGGTTCCCGCCGCCTTGGGCACATGGAGGAAGATGAACTTCTTATCGGTTGATAAAATCACGGGTGGCCCGCACCCGTGATTTCAAAAAAAGACACGCGCTTAGAGCGCAAACGCCCAGGTGAGAAGCAGCGAGTTCTCACCGGGGTTATGGCCGTTGATGCCGGCGTTCGAGATGTGGGTGAGATAGAGGCCGACGCGGCTGCCGCGCGTCACGGCGTAGCCGAGATTGACGCCGAGATGGAACTCGAACGTGCCGCCGAGATCGAGACCGGCGCCGCGCGAGTAGGCACCCACGCCCGCGGACGGCGTGAAGTACCAACGCTGATTGCCGCCGATATCGAACGGCGCGGCAAAACCGCCGTAGACGAACTTGCTGCCCAAGGTGTTGGCCATGAGGCCGACCATCGGCTTCAAGCCGCTGAACGAATCGGTTTCAAACAGGCCGAGACCGCTTTGGAATTCAAAGCGGCCTTCAAGCACCTGGTGGTTGTAGTTGAAGTTGACGTCCCAGAGGCCGGCGCCGACGGTGAAGAAAGAAGGATCGTCCGCGGCCATGGCGGGCGCAGTTACGCAGGCGATGGCCGCGGCGAGCGACGCCGCGCGGAAAAACCGCGACATCATCATTATCCCTTCAGAGCTTTCACCATGGTGGAGCCGAGCGCCGACGGCGAGTCGGCGACCATGAAGCCGGCCGAACGCATGGCTTCGAACTTCGCGTCCGCCGTGCCTTTGCCGCCGGAGATGATGGCGCCGGCGTGGCCCATGCGGCGTCCCGGAGGCGCCGTCGAACCGGCGACGAAGCCGACGATGGGCTTTTTCTTCTTCGCGGCCTTGTAGAACGCGGCGGCGTCTTCCTCGGCGGTGCCGCCGATTTCGCCGATCATGATGATGCCTTGCGTCTCGTCGTCGCCGAGGAACATGTCCAGGCAGTCGATGAAGTTGGTGCCGTTGACGGGATCGCCGCCGATCCCGATGCAGGTGGTCTGGCCGAGGCCGGCGGCGGTCGTTTGCGCGACGGCTTCATAGGTCAGCGTGCCCGAACGCGAGACGATGCCGATCTTGCCGCGCTGGTGAATGTGGCCCGGCATGATGCCGATCTTGCATTCACCCGGCGTAATCACGCCGGGGCAGTTCGGACCGACGAGTCGCGTCTTGGAACCCTGCAAGGCGCGCTTCACACGCACCATGTCGAGCACGGGGATGCCTTCGGTGATGCACACCGCCAAAGGAATCTCGGCGTCGATGGCTTCCAGGATCGCGTCGGCGGCGAACGGCGGCGGCACGTAGATGACCGTCGCGTCGCAACCCGTCTTGGCTTTCGCGTCGGCAACGGTGTCGAACACCGGAAGATCGAGATGGGTGGCGCCGCCCTTGCCGGGCGTCACGCCGCCGACCATTTTAGTCCCGTACGCGATCGCTTGCTCGGAGTGGAAGGTGCCCTGGCTGCCGGTGAAACCCTGGCAGATGACCTTCGTGTTCTTATTGATCAGGACGGCCATTTATGCGGCCTCCTTCACGGCCTTAACGACCTTCTGCGCGGCATCCGCGAGATTGTCGGCGGTAATGATGGGAAGACCGGAATCGGCCATGATTTTCTTACCCAACTCCACATTCGTGCCTTCGAGGCGCACGACCAGCGGAACGTTGAGGCTGATTTCACGGGCCGCGGCGACAACGCCTTCGGCGATGACGTCGCAACGCATGATGCCGCCGAAGATGTTGACGAGGATGCCCTCGACGTTCGGATCGGACAGGATGATCTTGAAGGCGGTGGTGACGCGTTCACGCGTCGCGCCGCCGCCGACATCGAGGAAGTTCGCCGGCTCGCCGCCGTAGAGCTTGATGATGTCCATGGTGGCCATCGCCAGGCCCGCGCCGTTCACCATGCAGCCGATGGAGCCGTCGAGCTTGATGTAGTTGAGGTCGTGCTTGGACGCCTCGAGTTCCATCGGATCTTCTTCATCCTCGTCACGCAGCTCGACGATTTCCGGATGGCGATAGAGCGAGTTGGAATCGAAGTTCATCTTCGCATCGAGCGGAAGCACGTCGCCGTCGCCGGTCACGACCAGCGGGTTGATTTCCAGCATGGACGCGTCGGTTTCGATGAACGCCTTGTAAAGCGCGGTGAGCAGCTTGGTTGCCGACTTCACCTGCTTGTCCGAAAGGCCCAGCGCGAAGGCGATCTTGCGGCAGTGAAAGCCTTGGATGCCCGTGGCGGGGTCAATGCTCTGCAGGAAGATCTTTTCCGGCGTTTCGTGAGCGACGTCTTCGATGTTCACGCCGCCCTCGGTGGAAGCCATGATCGTGACGCGGGAGGTACCGCGGTCAACCAGCATCGAGAGATAGAGTTCGCGGGTGATGTTGCAACCGGCTTCGATATAGACGCGCTTCACCTGCTTTCCGGCGTCGCCCGTCTGCACCGTGACCAGCGTGCGGCCGATCATCTGCGCGGCGTTTTCCTTCACTTCGGCGATCGACTTGACGACGCGCACGCCGCCTTTGCCGCCCGCTTCGGCTTCCTTGAACTTACCCTTACCGCGGCCGCCGGCGTGGATCTGCGACTTCACCACGTAGACGCCTTGCGGCAGACCTTCGGCGACTTTCGCCGCTTCGTCGGCGGTGTAAGCAACGCCGCCGGGAAGAACAGGCACGCCGTACTTCTTCAGCACCTGTTTCGCTTGGTACTCGTGAATATTCATGTTGTTCCGCTTTGCGAGAGGTGCGTGGGATTACTTCTTGAGCGACGGATCGATGTTCTTGCAGCCGTCGACCAGGCCGCGGACCGAGGCCACGGAGTGGGCGAACATCTTCTGTTCGTCGGCATTCAGGCTGATTTCGACAACGCGCTCGACGCCGCCCTCACCGATGATGACCGGCACGCCGACGTAGAGGTCCTTCTCGCCGTACTGACCGTCGATGTAGGCCGCAACCGGCAGAACGCGCTTCTGGTCTTTCAGATAAGCTTCGGCCATTTCGACGGCCGAGGCGGCCGGAGCGTAGAAGGCCGAGCCGGTCTTGAGCAGGCCGACGATTTCGGCGCCGCCGTCACGGGTACGCTGGACGATCTTGTCGAGCTTTTCCTGGCTGGTCCAACCCATCTTGACGAGGTCGGGCAACGGAATGCCGGCCACCGTCGAGTAACGGACGAGCGGCACCATGGTGTCGCCGTGGCCGCCGAGCACGAACGCGGTGATGTCCTTCACCGAGACCTTGAACTCTTCGGAGAGGAAATAGCGGAAGCGCGCGCTGTCGAGGACGCCGGCCATGCCGACGACCATGTTGTGCGGCAGACCCGAGAACTCACGCAGCGCCCACACCATCGCGTCGAGCGGGTTGGTGATGCAGATCACAAACGCTTTCGGGCAGTTCGCCTTGATGCCTTCGCCGACGGCCTTCATCACTTTCAGATTGATGCCGAGAAGATCATCGCGGCTCATGCCGGGCTTGCGGGGCACGCCGGCGGTGACGATGACGACATCCGCGCCCTTGATGGCGCTGTAGTCGTTGGCGCCGGAATAGGCCGCGTCGACGCGCTCGACCGGGGTCGATTCGGCGATATCCAGGCCCTTACCCTGCGGGGTGCCTTCGGCGATGTCGAACAACACCACGTCGCCGAGTTCCTTGAGACCGATCAGGTGCGCGAGCGTGCCGCCAATGTTGCCGGAACCTACGAGCGCAATCTTCTTGCGTGCCATTTTTACCTCTGTGTTATGTGCGGAAGGGCCTTGGAAACTCGGTGAATCCCGCTGTCGGCCAGGTCGGCCGGCCCCATTCCCCGTCGGGGCGTGTGGTAGCGCGAAACGGCCCCTCGGAGCAAGCGTTGGCGAAAAGCGGATACATCACGAAAGTCTAATTACAAATCAATGGGATGCGGATTAAAATCGGCAAGTTTCCGCCGATCCCGCCGCCCAGTCCGGAAGGCCCATGCCGCGCAAATCCCAAGCCTCGCTTCT
Organism: Rhodospirillaceae bacterium; assembly: GCA_041913245.1. Classification (GTDB taxonomy): domain Bacteria; phylum Pseudomonadota; class Alphaproteobacteria; order Rhodospirillales; family Rhodospirillaceae; genus SHVO01. The sequence goes on from JAYSFT010000092.1 coordinate 9,646, forward strand.
TGCTTTCGCCAGTCTGCTTCTGGCGAGTTGTACCACGCGGACGGAATTGGCCGGCGCGCCGCCGCGGCCCGCTCTGGCCCGGAGCGGGGCGGATCACATGCTTGCCGCTCCGATCCCCGATCTCACCTCGTACCAACTCCTTCGTGCCGACGGAGACATGCCGCGCGTGACCGATCTCTCTCACGCCGCCGACCTGCTGGCCGGGTTCGACGTCGTGTTCTTCGGCGAGATTCACCGTCACGCCGGCGTCCATCACGCCCAAATGGCCCTGTTCCGCGAACTTTACGCGCGCCATCCGGCGATGAGCCTGTCGATGGAACAGTTCGAACGCGATCAGCAAAGCGTGCTCGACGCGTACATGGCCGGCAAGATCGGCGAGGTCTCCATGGCCGAGCGCATCGAACTTTGGTCCAACTACGGCACCAGTTATCGGCCGCTGGTGGAATTCGCGAAAGATCACCAGCTGCCGGTCATCGCCGCCAACGCGCCCGGAATGGTCGTGCGCTGCGTCGGTATCGAAGGCCCGCAATTTCTGACACGTATGAAGCCGGACCAGCGTCCCTGGGCCGCACGCGAACTTCATCTGGAAGACGGACCATACAAGGATAAATTCATGGACTTCGCGGCCAGCGACGCCGGGCACGGCGGCGATGCCGGCGCGAAGCCGGGGGAGAAGCGCGCGCCGAGCGACCAGGCCATCCGCGCCTTCGCCGCGCAAGTCACCCGCGACGACACCATGGCGGAATCGATCGCCGACCACTTGCAGAAGAACCCGGGGCGCAAGGTTTTCCACACGACCGGCTATTTCCACAGCGACTCGTTCCTCGGCACCGTGGAGCGCCTGAAGCTGCGCCTGCCGAACCTGACGGTCGCCGTCATCACGCCGATGGAGAACGGCGACGACGCGCGGCCGAAGATCACACAGGGCAATCTCAAGAGCGGCACCATGCTGCTGATGGTGCGCCCCCTGCCCGATCCCTATGCGACGGAAGAAGAAGCGCGCGCGGCGATCAAAAAACAGATGTCGCAGCGCCGGGACAACAAGTGCGAGCTTTGATTCAGGCGATATGCCGCTGGCGGATGTAATCGGCCGCCTGCATCTCGATCAGGCGCGAGGCGGTGCGGGCGAATTCAAAGCCGCCTTCGGAACCGGTGTACAACTCCTGAGGCGCCACCGCCGCCGAGCAGACCAGCGCAGTCCGGTGCTCATACAGCGCGTCGATGAGGGTCACGAAGCGACGCGCCGCGTCTTTGAGGTCCTCGGTCATCGCCGGAATATCCTTGATGATCACGGTCGAGAATTGCGCGGCGATCGCCAAATAGTCCGTCGACCCAAGAGCCGTGCGGCACAGATCATCGAAACTGAAGCGTGCGACCTCATGCGCGGAGGCGGGGATTTCCACGCGCCGGCCATGGACGAGAACGAAGTCGGGTTCCGGCTTCGCGTCATCGGTCAGGCGCGACCAGGCGGCATCAAGCGCGGCGTCGGCCCGCGCCCCCAAGGGCGTGTGATAGACCGTCTGCCCGGCGAGACGGCCCAACCGGTAGTCGTGTGCGGACTCGAGTTGGAGAAGATCGAGCTTTTCCTTGATGATCGCGATGAACGGCAGAAACCGGTCGCGCTGCAAACCATGTTTATAGAGGTCATCCGGATGGCGGTTCGAGGTCGTGACCACCACGACGCCGCGCTCGAACAATTTCTGGAACAGGCGCCCGACGATCATCGCATCGGCGATGTCGCGGATCTCCATTTCATCGAGGCACAGAAGAGTCGCGTTGTCGGCGATGCCGTCCGCCATGCCGGGGATGGGATCGCCCTCGTCCTCATACATCGGCAATTGGCGGCGGCGATGTATTTCGGCGTGGATGTCGCGCATGAAAGCGTGGAAGTGAACACGCTCCTTCTTTTCGATCGGCGCCGTATCGAAGAACAGATTCATGAGCATGGACTTGCCGCGCCCGACACCGCCGTAGAGATAGAGGCCTTGCGGCGGCGGCGCGTCGTTCCTGGCGCCGAGCCCGAAGCGCGCCATCCAGCCTCTTTTGCCGCCGCGCGGCGAGTAGCCGGCCAATGCGTGTGCGAGGCTGGTGAGTTTTTCGGCGGCCAGTTCCTGAATCGGATCGGGCTTGAGTTGGCCCGACGCGACGGCGGCGCGATAACGCTGAACAGGTGTGTCGGTCACTTCGAGGCGCCGCGGTCATAAAAGCAATGTGCCGCCTCCGGTGTCGGAGGCGGCACATCGCGCATCTTACGGAGCGGCGGAATTAGCCGTCCTTGTTGATCTTTTCAATCAGGTC
>JAYSFT010000093.1:0-11909 GCA_041913245.1 Rhodospirillaceae bacterium
CGTTCTTCTCGGCTTCCACGACGCTGTCGCCGGCGCCGCCGGCTTCGGACTCGCCGGGGATATGGCAGGCCGGAAGCGGATCGGGCTTCTGCATTTCCAGGGCGAGCTGGTTCTCGATGTCGCGCAGCGACGTGAAATACTGCTCGAGGCGGGCCTTGTCGGACGCGCCGACCTGCCGCATGAGGCTGAGACGCTCATCCTTGACGGCCGACAGCACGCTCTGGCGCGCCATGACCATCGGATCGGGCGCGAACTCGGCGGCGTTCGGATCGATGAACTCCGGTCCAAAGATGCGAGTATAGAGCGCCGTCGGCGAGGTCTCCGCCGGATTGGTGGTGGCGCCGACGCCTTTCGAGAAGCTGCGGCGGCCGCCGCCGATGGAGGCTTCCAGCGAGCGGAAGCGCGTGCGCTTGCCGATCTGCTCGGCGATGATCTGATCGAGCGAGGCGCCGTAGACGACGCCGCCGCGCAGCGCGCCGGTGGACGAGATCTGGTAGCCCGAGGTGTGAGTCTCCAGCGGACGGCCGTCCATGAAATACTTCGTGCCGCTGATGATGTTGATCTTGTGCTTCATCGGCTCGAACATGCGCAGCTGGTGCTTGTTCGTGTAGCCGGCGCCGACCTTTTCCGGGATCCACTGGCCCGGATCGAAGCCGAGGCCCTGGTACCAGGTTCCGAAGCAGACCGGCAGTTCCTTGCCGGTGGCGGCGAGGGCGGTGCCGTTCTCGTTCAGGAAGCAATCCAGAAACGGAAGACCGACCGTCACGGCTGCGCCGCCGAGGGCGCCCTTGAGGACATTTCTACGATTCACCAAACGGGTCATTTGGGGATCTCCTTCTAGTTCGCCGCGGACGCAGTTTGCGTCGGCGCTTCGGGTTTCACGCGCAGGAAGCTTTCGCTGGTCGCAATCAGGCGCATCAGCGCCGGGATGCGGTAGCCGGTGGCCGCAAAATTCTTCTCGAGGCTGGCAACCTGTTCACGCGCCGGCGCACGGCCGAGCGCGTAACCAAGCATGCGGTTGGTCACGCAAGCGGTGGTCGCGGGCATGCCTGCCAGGACCTTGCCGAGATCCTTCGGACCGGTGAACGCACGGCCATCGACGGTGCCGCTGGTATCCAGCTTCACGCCGCCTTCGGTGGTGCGCCAAGCGCCGGCCGCGTCGAAGTTCTCGAGCGCGAGGCCCATGGCGTCGGTGATCTTGTGGCATCCCGCGCACATCGGTTCGCGGGTATGCGCCGCCAGGCGGTCGCGCGCCGTGCGATAGTTGGTGGTGTCGTTGATGAGGTCGAAGTTCACGTTGCCGGGAGGCGCGGGCACCTTCTGGCACAACAGGATTTCGCGCACGGCCTTGCCGCGCAGCACCGCCGAGCCGCGGCCCGACGGCGAGTGCAGGGCGGTGAAGCTCATGTGCGTCATGATGCCGGCGCGGTTGTCGTCGGCGGCGAACTCAAAGGGCTGCCAGGTGTCCGGCGATCCGTTGGGCAGGTAGCCGGCCACGGGCACCTGATAGATCGCGCCGAGTTCCTTGGTGAGGAAGGTTTTGCGCGTGGTGAAGATGTCGCGGTAGTCGCCCTTGTTGGTGAGCACGACGTCGACAATCGTGCGCAAGGTCTGTTCCTGGGCGTCCGAGGCGGCCTGGGTCGAGAACTTCGGGAACAGGGCGGTGTCCTTGGTGACGTTCTCGAACTCGTCGAACGCGAGGAAGTCGACGAAGAAGGCGCGCACGCCGGCCTCCACGCGGGGGCTGGCGAGCATGCGGTCGACCTGCCTGGCGAGGCCCTTGGGCGAGGACAGCTCGCCCTTCTGGGCGGCCTGCATCAGGGTCGCGTCGGGGCCGGAGTTCCAGAGGAAGAACGACAGGCGCGAGGCGGTGGAGTAGGCGTCGAGCTGGTATTCGCCGGCCTTGCCGCGGACCGGGGTCGCGGTTTCGGCCCGGAAAAGGAACTTGGGCGAGGACATCATGGACGCGAGGCTGAGCGAGAGCCCGGTGTAGAAGTCCTCGGTCTTTTCGGCGCCCAGGCGCGCGGCGGTGACAAAAGCGTCGAGTTCCGCGCCGGTCAGCGGACGCCGGTACAGCAGCAGGCCCACTTCCCCCATGACCTGGCGCACGCAGGCGTCGTCGGCGGCCTTCGGGTCCTTGGGCTTGCAGGACAGCATCATGTCACGGTGCGCCGGATCGACGATCTGGCGGGCGATGGTGCGCGACATGGCGTCGTACTGCTCCATGCCGGCCGCGGTGACGCCGACGTGGCTGGAGCCGATGGCGAGCAGGCCGTCGGCGCGCATATCCGGTTCGAAGCGCCCGCCGAAGTCGATGGTCGGGCCGAAAACGTCGGTCATGATGTTCTTGTACTGCTCGCCCGTGAGGCGGCGCATGACAAGCTGGGACGGCGCCTGAAGGTCGGCCGGCTTGGCGGTGGGCGCGGCGGCGGGCGCGGCGGCGGCCGTCTTTTCCGCCGGCGCGCTTTGCGAGCAGGAGGCGAGCATCGCCGCAAGGGTGGGCGCGGCAATCAGGGCAAGGACTTTGGAACGGGTCAACATCATCTGAGGCACCTAGTTTCCGGCGACGCGGTTGTAGCGCGCGTCGGCGGCGGGCACGGCGAAGGCCGGCACGGCTTCCATGTAGTAGGCGGCGGAGATCGCGCTGTTCACGCCGGTCTTGGGATCGGGGAAAGCGTCCGCGTTTTTCTTGAGGAGGTAGTAGAGGCCGGGGATGTCGCCGACGATGCACTGTTCGATGGCCTGGCCGCCGCTCGCGAAGGCGAAGTAGAGGTCGGCCCAGGGCTGGTAGCCGCCGATAAAGCCGTCGGCGGACCCGTCGCGGCGGATCTTGAAGTCGAATTTCGCGTCATGGAGGCGGAACTCCGGCATGCCCAGGGGATTCTGGAACATGCGGAACATGCCGCTCATGGACCCGGTGACGACGCCGTTCTCGATCTTGCCCTTCATCTCGTTGTGGGAGCGCGGATCCGGATCGATGCGATAGGTGACGTCGGCGCGCGGCGTGCCGTCGACGTTGGACGACAGGAACTCGAGCGCGCGGTCGAAGGTGATGGTGACCTCGCCGTCCTTGGACAGGTCTTCGCCGGTGATCGTCACGATCCAGGCCGGCTGGGAATCCTTGAGCTGGCCCCATAGCCAGTCCCAATAGGTGGGACGGCCTTCAAGGGAGCCGCGGAACGGGCGCGAGCAGCCGAGGGCGCGGTAGAGCTTATGGTCGATGCCCTTCTGCTTGGTGTCGACGTTGGTGAAGCTGCCCGGCTGGTCCGGTCCCTTGTTGTCCAGCTCGAAGCCGTAGGCCTTGTCGCCGACAAGCTGCTTCCATTCGGGATCCTTGACGGTCGAAGGGTACATGTACGGATTGACCGGCTTGCCGTCGACGCGGCCGCGGGTGCGGATGATTTCGGCGAAGCGGTTGGGGCCTTCCTCGTTGGCGTCGCGCTCCTTGATCAGCGCCTCGATCTCCTCGCCGGACATCCCAAGGTCCTTGAGGTCCTTGATGTACTGGTCTTGGACGGTCGGGTTCGGACCGCCGGGACCGCAGTCGTCCTCGGTGTTGTTGGTGGCGTGGGAGAACCAGCCCACCACGAAACTCCTGCTCTCGGCCGCGAAGGCGGCGCCGGGGACCAGGGCCGCGGCTGTGGTCAACAGAGCGGCGATCGCCGCCGATTTCTTAGTGAAACTGGACACGCGCAATCTCCTCCGCACAGGCGCTCTGGCATATGGTGAAAGACCGGGTGCCGCCGCGAGCGCTCCTGTAGCGCCTGGAATTGTAATATTTTTCCCACAATCCGTATAGGAAAGTGGCGTAACAGCGCTCCACGGGTGCCTCCCAGCAACAGCGTTTTTGCGATGCAGAATCCATCGCGTCCCGGCGACATTCCGCCGGCCCACACTGTCATGATGCATCGTGGGTCAATTTCCGCCCGCTTGGGCCGGCAGATGAGAAGGATTTAAGAGAAGAAGCGCCGGAGGTCGTTTTTGATATCTCATCTAAAATATGAGATATATATTATAATTAATTGATATTATTGAAAATTATAAAAAATAATGCATCAAGTGAAGTGCGGTCGCTCCACGCCTGTATATAAAGTGAGACGCGCCGGCTTTATTTGATGCGGACCTTGGCGGCGACCGCGGAGACGAGCTCGACCAGCGGCCGGTCCGGGAATTTGGCGCAGGCGCCGGCCATGGCGTCGAGCAGACGCGGCCGGGCATCGTAGGGAATCTCCATCTCCGGCTGGCTCACGTTCTTGTAGCCCTGGATGTAGCCGAAGGTCCAAAGGCCGATGAGTTCGGAGGGATCCTTGTTGGACGCTTTGCGGGCGTCGGCGAACTGCTTGCAGGTGATGCCCTGAAGCGGAAGCGCCGGCGGGTCCGGCGGCAGGTCGCGCGGGGCTTTGCCCAGCTCCTGGCTCGCGACGGTCAGAAGGAAGGCCATCGGGTAGGCGGCGCAGGCCCGATCCAAGACGGGCGCGATCTCGCCTGATGGGGTGAAGTTCAGCGCGTTCGACGCCTTGTAGCGCCCGGCCAGATAGCCGTGCACCCAGAGTTGGGCGAGGGCCGACTGGGTCGTGACGCCCTTACCGTTCACGAGGCCGGCGCATTTGAACTCGGCGGCGCCGAAGTTGCGCGCGGCGGCGGGCGCATCGGCGCGGGCCAGGAGCGCGGCGGTATCCTGTTTGGGAGCGTCGACGTCGGCCGCGATTTGCATTTTTACAATGTGAGCCGGATCGGCGATGCCCCGCCCATCCTTGTTCTTGTCGCCCTTGGGGATTCGATCGACGAATTCCATGCCCGATGTCACCTGGCCCCAGACGGTGTACTTGCCGTCGAGGGAGGAGCGCGTGTCAGGGTTGTCGTCGAGGACGATGAAAAATTCGGTATCGGCGCTGTTGCGCTTGGAGGTGCGGGCCATGGAGACGGTGCCGCGCACCTGGGGCGTGCGGGAGAATTCGGCGTTGATGGTCCGTCCGGTGCCGGCGCTCGAACCGTCGCCCTTGATGTCGCCGGTCTGGGCGGCGAAGCGGTCGATGACCCGGTGGAAGACGAGGCCGTCGTAATAGCCGCCGCGGATGAGCTGCTTCAGCCGCTCGACATGCTTCGGCGCGAGATCGGGGCGCATCTGGATGACGACGCGGCCGTATTCGAGATCGAGATAGACGGTGTCCTCGGGCCCGGCTGCGTCACCGGCCAAGGCCGGCGCCGACAGCAAGGCGCAGAACGCGAGAACCAGACGGATCATGGAGAACTCCCCGGGGCGGACGCGTAAGTTTGTCCCCTATACCGGATGTCCGCAAGCGCGGGTAGAAACAGGACTTAAGAAAGAAAGGGCAGTCCCATGAACGTTAGGATTTTTGTTTCCGCCGTCCTGGCGGCGGCGGCGGTTGCGCGGGTCGCCGCGGCTGAGCCGATTCCGCCGGCGGTGGAGATGATGATCCGCGAGGCCGGCGGGGATGTCGGCACCATCGCCAGGATCGCCAAGCAAACACATCCACGTTCGTCGGCGGAGATCGACGCGCTGGTGGCGAGCCTGGCGGCGCAACGCGAGGCGGACAAACATGCGCGCCTTGCCCGGGCTGGACTCTTCGACAATTGGACAGGTGAAGGCGAGGCGGGCGTGGCCTACACGACCGGCAACACCAAGGATATCGGCGCCACCGTCAGCGTGGGGTTGACGCGGGAAGGCCTGTATTTCCGCCACAAGCTGAAGGGCCTGATCGACCGCCAGAAGAGCAACGGGGCGATGACCCGCAACCGGTCCCTGGCCGACTATGAACTGGACTACAAATTCGACGACCGCCTGTACCTGTATGGATTTGCGGGATGGGAACGCAATACCTTCGCCGGGTTCTCGCGGCGATTTACCGAATCCGGCGGCGCCGGCTACTCGGTGCTGAATACGGACACCTTATCGCTGGACCTGACGGCGGGCCCCGCGTTTCAGCAGATCCGCGACATCGGCGGGCGGCACGAGAGTGAAGTCACGGTGCGCGGCGGCCTCGAATTCGCATGGTCCATCACCGGCAATCTCAAGTTCTCGGAAGAGGCGGCGGTTCTGCTGGGCACGCAATGGACGTCCACCGCCGCGCTGACGTTCGCGTTCAGCGACGCGCTGTCGTCGCGCGCGTCCTTCGACGTCATCCACGAGGACAATCCGCTCTCGGGCCGCAGAGGAACGGACACGGCCACACGGTTGTCGCTGGTGTACGGCTTTTAGGGCAAATCAGAAATCGGCCGTCAGGCTGACGACGAAGCGGCGCTGGTCGATGGGGCTGAAACTCGCGGTCGGGCTGACGGACCAGGCGAAGGTATCGGTAATGTTCTGTACCTGAACGCGCAAGGTCGCGGGCGCGCCGGCGGCGCGGAAGGCATAACGGCCGCCGACATTGATGGTGGTATAGGCCGGCGCGCGCACGCGGTCCAAAAGGTCGGCGTAGCGGGACGAGACATTCTCGATCTGCGTGTCGAGGGAGAAACCGTTCCAGTTTTTCGGCCCGTATTGCAGGTTGAGGCGCATGATGTGCGGAAAGCGGCCCAGCGGGACCGCGCCGATGAGACCGGCGTTGACGGTTTGGCCTTCGACGCGCGCTTTCAGCAGCACGGTGCCCGCGACGACCGTGAGGCCGGGAACGATCTGGCCGGTGAGCGAGAGCTCGGCGCCGCGGTGGCGGACATCGCCGACCTGCAGGAAGAGGTTGTCGGTGTTGACGTTGAAGAAGGGCTTCTTCACCTCGAACAGTCCGGCGACGACACGCAACCCCGGTTTGACGGTGTAGCGCACGCCGGCGTCGATCTGTTCGGTGCGGGTGGCGGGCACGGACTCGCCGCGGTTCATCGCCGTTTGCGGCGCTTCGCCGGACTCCTCGAGGCCGCGCGTCCAACTGCCGTAAACCGCGACATCGTCGCTGAGATAGGCGGCGACGGTGCCGTTGAAGAGCCAGGGACTGTCCTTCGAGACCACGTTCGGCCCGCCGGCCGGTCCGCTGAGGCGGCGGTAGAAGGTTTTCTGCACGCCGAAGCTGACTTCACCGACCCTCGGCCAGAGGCCTTCATACGCGACGCCGCCGGTGCCTTGGCGCACGCGCGCGGCGCTTTGAGGGCCGAGGGTCCATGCCGGTTCCGGTTCGTGATCGGGCACGCCGACAACGCCGGGGCCCAGGGGGATGGTGGTGGATCCGCCGAAGGTGCGGGTCTTGAAGCGTCCGCGGAAAGAGCCGTGGAACGTGTGGCGGCGCGGGCCTTCGACGACGACTTTCGACAGGCGCGCTTCGCCGGACCACGAGCCGAGGATATTGCCGGGGATGACGACCGCGAAACGGTCCGTGACGCCGTTCTCGCGCGTGTTGCGGAACAGCGCCTCGCCCTGCTTGACGCGCCAGTTCAGCGAGCGGAACCACCCCGTGCGGAACGTCCAGTCGCCGCCGAGATCGGCGCGGGCGATGACGCCCCAGGCGCTTTGCTGCGACTGGAACGGAATCCAGTACTGGCCGTAGAAGACGTCGCGGTCGACCTCGGGCGGAAGGAAGGGACCCGACGTGGTGATGGTGTGGCCGGACTCGCGGTCCCAGCGGAAGTTCACCGCGCCGAAGGGAATGATCTCGACATTGTCGCTGGGACGCCAGCGGAAGATCGCGCCCATGTTCGCGACCCAGGAGCGCGTGTCGGACGGGCTTTTTTCCTTGACGCCCGCGACGCCGGCGCCCATCGAGAGCTTGTCGTTGAGGGGCAGCTGCGTATCGAGTTCGACGCTCATGGCGTCGAAGGGGCCGAAGGTGGTGAGAAGGCTGGTGACCGCGCGCTCGCCCGGCGTGCGCAGGCGGTAGTCCACGACGCCCGTGGGCGCCATGAACGGATAGGACTGCGCCGACAGACCCACGCGCACGGTGGAGCCGGAGACGATGCGGTTGGTGGTGTCGCCCTGGCGGTCGAAGTAGAGGCCTTCGAGGCGCAGGTTGCCCGCTTCGGTGGGGCTGAAGCCGCGCACATCCGTCGCGTTATAGAGGCCGATACTCTCGTTGCCGACCTGGGTGCCGAAGGCGTCCTGGGCGGCGTTGATCGCGTTTTCGCCGGCGCGCTGGGCAAGCGCGGGGCTTGCCATGACGACGCAGGCAACGCCGGCCAGTAACATGCGCTTGGACAAAGAGACCCCCCGGAACTCCTCCACGGCGAAAATCTAAAGGAGTTGGGGACGGGTCGCCAGGGATTAGAATTTGAACGACGTTCCCGCCGCGAAGACGCGCGCGTTGCCGACGGTCACAACTCCGGCGGCGCTGAGGCCCGCTTCAATGCGTTCGCCCAGGATATTTTCCCCGGACACGAACACCGTCATGTCCGGCGTCACCCGATATTCGATCAGGCCGTCGAGCGACGTATAGCCGCGGAGACGGCGGGCATTCTGATCGTCGTCGAATTGCGACGAGGCCATGCGGAGATCGGCGCGGGCGAGCAGGCGCCCGGTGGGCCGCCAGGAGAGTGACGCGGAGCCCTGATGCCTGGCGACCTGGGCAAGCCGCAGCCCTTGAAGCGCGGGTTGATCGGCCGCCTTGCGCACTTTCGGCGAGGTGTAGAGATAGCTGGCGCGGGCTTCCACATCTTCGAAAATCCGTATGCCCGCTTCGGTTTCGACGCCGCCGGCGGTGACGCGCTCGAGATTGCGGCGCTGCCGGAGGACACCGCCGGCCGGGACGAACACGTTGCGGGCGGCGTTCTGTCCCGGCGTCGTCTGCACGGTGATATTCGAGACCGCGTCGGTCAGCCGCGCGTGAAAGACGGTGAAAGACCATGAGGCCGTACGGCTTTCCCACGCGACGCCGCCTTCGGCGCCGAACAGGCGCTCGGGCGCCAGCGCCGGATTGGCTTCGGTGATGTCGTTGCCGACACGGAACGGGCGGTACAGTTCGTTCAGCGTCGGGATGCGGAATCCCGAGTAGGCGACGGCGCGCGCGGTCCAGCCCGCCGACAGGCCGGTCGTGGCTCCGGCGCGGAAACTGGCGACCGTTCCGTCTTTATCGGTGTAAAGGTCGCCGCGCACCGCCGATCCGTCGAGGGTGCTGAGTTCGCGGCGATAGCCATTCGTCTGCCGCCAATGATCGAGGCGGCCGCTGCCGCTGATCATGAGGCCGGGAGCGGCGTCCCAGCTGACCTCGGCGAAGGCGCCGGCGACGGTCTGCCTGCCGCCGGCGGCGCGCTCGCGCGTGAAGACGCCGTTGGTGAAGGTCAACAGCTCATGCGTCGCGCCCGCGGCGTGGCGCAGGTCCGCGCCGGCTTCGATGCTGACGCCGCCGCCCGGGGCCATGCGCAGGAGGAGATTGCCGCCCGCACCGGTGGTGGGCACGCGGAACTGGTCGAGCGACGGCGTCGCCGCGGCGCGGTCGGCGGCGACGGCGGCAAAGACCGCGTTGAAGCCCTGGCGGCGCACATAGGCGTGGGCTTCCCACGCGGTTCCCCCGGCGCCGTCGTGGGCGGCGCCCAGCGAAAACTCGCCGATCTTGGTGCGCGAACGGGCGATGTCGATGCCGTTGATGAGGCGGTCTTCGGAGTAGTTGGCCGCGGCCGTGAAATCGGTGCCGCTCGCGCTGAAGTTCGCGCCGAGTTCCGCCCAGGCGCCGCGATTGTTGGTGCGTACATCGGCCGCGCCGCGCTGGCCGTCGGCGATGAGATAGGGACCGTCCCCGCCGTGAGCTTGCGCCGCGCCGAAAACCTGGACTTCGGATCCGCCGCGGAACGTGGCCGAGCCGTCGTAGCCGCCGAAGCTGTCGCCGCGCACGCGCACGCCGCCGCCGGACTCGCCGCCGGCGCGGCGATACAGACGCACGACACCGGCCATGGCGGAATTGCCCCAGGCGCCGGCGCCGCCGCCGCGCGTGATCGTGAGAGAGTCCAAGGCGTCCGGCGACAGGCGGCTCCAATCCACCCAACCGCCGAAGGGATCGTTCTGCGGGACGCCGTCGAGGAGAATGAGAGTCCGCCCCGCGCCGCTGGGGCCGAGGCCGCGCAGAGAAATGCCTTGCGTGGTGGGATGGGACGCGCGGCTCGACTGGCGGCGGAACAGGCCGAAGCCCGGGACTTGTTGCAAAATCTCATCCAGGCGGGCGCCGCCGCTTTGCTCGAGCGCGCCACGGTCGATGACGGTGGTGTTGTGAAGCCGTTCGCTGACCGCCGGTGAAAGGCGGTTGGCGGTGATGGTCAGTTCCTCGGCGCGCGGCGCGGCCTGCGCACGCGCCGGCGCCGGTGTTACCGACACCGCGACCGCGGCCAGTTTCAACGCATGCGCGAACAAGGTCCGGTGCGGGCGAGGCATCCTGAAATCCCCTCAGGCGCGGCATCTTACGGAGTTTCGCGCGCACGCGCATCCGCAATCAAAGTTTCCGCCGCCGCCAAATCAGCGAATTGACGCTTGCGCCGGGATGCGGGGCGGGTGAAGTCTTGGGGATGAACCTCAAAGACACAGTCTCCTTTCGTTTGGACGGGAAAGTCGCCGCGGTGACCGGCGGCGGCAGCGGGATCGGCCGCGCCGTCGCAATGGCTTTCGCGCACGCCGGCGCCTGGGTCGCGATCCTGGACCGCGACGAGATGAAGGCCGTCGCGGTTGCGCGGGACATCGTGAAACTAGGCCAGCAGAGCTTCGCGGCGTGCGTGGACGTCGGCAAGGAAGACGAGGTCGAGCGCGCCGTCGGCGCGGTGATGAATGAATTCGGCGGCCTCGATATCCTGGTGAACAGCGCCGGGACGGCGATCCGCAAGCCGAGCGTCGAACTGCCGCTGGCGGACTGGGACAAGGTGATGGCGGTGAATGTGACCGGCACCTTTTTGATGTGCCGGCATGGCGCGCGCGCGATGCTGGCGGCCGGGAAGGGCGGCAGCATCGTCAATGTCGCCTCGATCATGGGTTTTTCGGGCGGCGGGCTTTATCCCAACATCTCCTACCAGACGAGCAAGGGCGCGGTGGTGAACATGACCCGCGCGCTGGCGGTGGAGTGGGCGAAGGACAATATCCGCGTCAACGCCATCGCGCCCCAGTGGGTGAACACGCCGTTCATCGACGGTCTGCGCGAAAAGCCCGAGCTGATCGAACGCATCAAGGCCATGGTGCCGATGGGCCGCCTGGCCGAGCCGGAAGAAATCGCCGGCGCGGCCGTATTTCTCGCAAGTCCCGCCGCGAGCATGGTGACGGGCCATATCCTCGCGGTGGACGGGGGATTCCTCGCGCAGTAGCAAGCTTGTCGTTCCGGCCGTCGCCGGAATGACGGAGAGACTTCGTGGCGAAATCGAGGCGAACTGCGCACGCGTTGTGCAGTTGCCCGATTCGTCGCGACGTTTTCGCATATCAACTTTGCGCAAATGAAGGCGAGCGTGTCGTTCATGCAACGGCGCGGGCGAAATCATCCGTGTGTGCGCACGCCGCCCTGGACATGCCTCAAAGCGACACTAGGTTGCGCCTCCCTCGCCGGCGGGATCCCGTCTCGCGGCGAGGGACTCTAAAAACAAAAAGGAAAGTGCAAACTCATGAAGCTCGCAAAAATCGGCGCCGTCGCCGCGTTCGCCATGGTCGCCGCGACCCAAGCCCAGGCTCAGAACTTCTACGGCTCCGTCGGCGCCGGCGTTCTGGTTCCGGAAAAGCTGGACATCACGGTCGGCACGGCGGCCGGCGAAGTGAAGTTCGACACGGGCTACGCCCTGACGACCGCCCTGGGTTATGACTTCGGCAGCGGTCTGCGCACCGAACTCGAGCTCGGTCTCAATGACACGGGCTTCAAGAGCGCGCGCGCCGGCGCCGCGAACTTCGCCGTCACCGGCGGCGACGTCGACCAGCTGACGCTGCATGCGGCCGGTTACTATGACTTCAACATCGGCGCCGTGAGCCCGTACATCGGCGGCGGCGTCGGCTTGACGCGCACCGATATCGA
>JAYSFT010000094.1:0-11717 GCA_041913245.1 Rhodospirillaceae bacterium
GTGGTGCTGCCGACGCGCGACGTGGCCGACGTGATGAAGCCGAACGGCGAGAAGCAGCCGAACCGTATCCCCAAGGACAACGGCAAGGCGCCGGGCTCGGGCTCGAGCATCGCGGCGCTGGCCGGTTACCCGAACCTCAGCGTGCCGATGGGCATGGTGAATGGGCTGCCGGTGGGCCTGTCGCTGATCGGGCCGGCGTGGAGCGAGGCGGATCTGCTGGCCATGGGGTATGCCTATGAGCAGGCGGCCAAGGCGCGTGTGGCGCCGGCGGCGTACAAGGCCGCGGTGAGCGCCGCCGGGACGCAGCAGAAGTAAGAAAGTCGCAGCGGCGTTCGCTGCCGCTCACGAAAAAGGGGTCAGACACCAATTCCGGCCACACTCTTCATCCAATAAAGAGTCTTCAGCGGAATGGGTATCTGACCCCATTTTCGTTCGCTCGTATCCGACCCCATTTTTGCTTCCCATTTCGTCATGACATTTCTCCAACGCCTGAACGATGTACGCGAACGCCGGCGTGGGGAGTTGCGCCATGCGGTGCGGTTGACGGTGGCGGCTGTCATTGCGTATGGGGTGGGGGAGAGTCTTGCGCTGCCGCAGGCGTACTGGGCGGTGTTCACGGCCGTGCTCGTGAGCCAGGCCAGTGTCGGCGGGTCGGTGAAGGCGGCCGGGGATTGGTTGATCGGCACGGTGGGAGGAGGCGCCTACGCGGCGCTGGTGAGCACGCTGGTGACGGAGACGGACCCGATCACCAGGGCGGCGGCGCTGGGGGCGGCGCTGTTGCCGCTGGCGTTTCTCGCCGCCGTGCGGCCGACGTTCAGGTTCGCGCCCGTGACGGGAGTGATCATTATCCTGATCGCGCCGCTGACGCAGATGTCGCCCCTGGACGCGGCGATGAACCGGCTGATCGAAATCTGCATCGGCGGGGCGATCGGGATCGTCACCTCGCTGTTCGTGCTGCCGGCGCGCGCGTCCGGCATGCTCAACCAGGCGGCGGCGCACACGCTCGAGAGTTTGGCGGCGATCCTGGTGCTGCTGCCGCGCCTGCATCAGGGCGGAATCGAGGAGGAATATAACGCGCGACACGATCAGGCGCTGGTGAACCTCGACAAGCTGATCCTCGCGGTGGACGAGGCAAAACGGGAGCGCGCGAGTTTCCTGTCGGGTGCGCCGGATCCGGAGCCGATCTTGCGTGGTTTACGGCGTTTGCGCGCGGACATCATCATGCTCGGACGCGCGATGGCGGCAAGATTGCCGGAGACCTATCACGCGCGACTGACGGAAGATTTGACGGCGGTGCTGGAGGTGGTGCGGGGTTATTTCATCGCGCTGGGCGAAGCGCTGGAGGCGCGCGGCGCGCCGCCGCCGCTGGGGCCGGTCGACGAGGCGCTGGCGCGTTACACGGCGGAACTGGACGAGGTGCGCGAACAGGGTTTGACGCGCGGACTGGCGGCGGACGTGGTGGGGCGCACGTTCGCGGTGGGATTTGCGCTGGAGCAGCTGCGCACGAACCTGGGGGATCTCGCGAGCCGGACGGGGGAGCGGGCCCGGAAGGTGAAGGGGGTTTAACGCCTCGTTGCGGTTGGCGCGTGTAACAATACGCGAAAAAATATCAGAGATAAATTCTGCTTGGAGCGCCTATGAAAAAGTTTGTCTTCGCGGCCGTGTTGCTTGCGGCCAGCCCTGCATTCGCGCAGTCCAGTCTCAAGGACTTGAAGCTGGAGATTCCGGCGACGAAGTATGTGCTCAAGAATGGGCTTACGCTGATCGTCAATGAGGACAGGAAAGCGCCGATTGTGTCGGTGCAGGTCTGGTACAAGGTGGGCTCGCGCGATGAGCCGGCGGGGCGCTCGGGTTTCGCGCACCTGTTCGAACACCTGATGTTCAACGGCAGCGAACATGCGGACACGGACTGGTTCAAGCCGGTGCGCGGCCTGGGCGGCACGGCGATCAACGGTACCACCAACAACGACCGCACCAATTATTTCCAGACGGTGCCGAAAGGCGCGCTGGATTCGATTTTGTGGCTTGAGTCGGACCGCATGGGCCACTTCCTGGGCGCGGTGAGCCAGGCCAAACTGGATGAGCAGCGCGGCGTGGTGCAGAACGAAAAGCGCCAGGGCGAGAACCGTCCCTACGGATTTGCCTACGAGCGCATCGTCAAGGCGACCTATCCGGCGGGCCATCCCTATGCGCACACCACGATCGGGTCCATGGACGACCTGAACGCGGCCAAGCTGGAGGATGTGAAGGACTGGTTCCGCGCCTGGTACGGGCCGTCGAACGCCATCATCGCGCTTTCGGGCGATATCGGCCCGGCGGAGGCCCTGGCGAAAGTCGAGGCGGCTTTCGGCGATATCCCGCCGGGGCCGCCGGTCGTGCGCGCCAAGGAATGGATCGCAAAACGCGCGGGGCTGCAGCGGGACGCGGGCTACGACCAGGTGGCGCAGCCGCGCATTTATAAAGTGTGGAACATCCCGGCCGACGGCGCGCGCGACACCGCGCTGCTGGATCTCGCGGCCGACGCCCTGACCGGCGGGAAAACCTCGCGCCTGTACAAGCGCCTGGTGCATGAGGAACAGGTGGCGACCAGCGTCAGCGCCTATGCCGAGCGCGGCGAGATCGCGGGGCAGTTCCATCTCACCGTCGATGTGAAACCGGGCGTGGACGCGGCCAAGGTGGAAGCCGAGGTGGACGAGGAACTGGCGCGGCTGTTGAGGGACGGTCCGACACAAGGCGAACTGGACCGCGCGCGCACCGACATGGCGGCGAGCACGGCGCGGGCGCTTGAAAGTTCATATGTCAAGGCGGCGTGGCTGATCGGCGCGGAGTCCGTGTACGGTGATCCGGACAAGTGGCGCAATAACCTGGATCTGGCGCTGGCGGCGACGCCGGTGGATGTCCGGGACGCGGCGCGGCGCTGGCTGAGCGACGGGCAGTATGTGCTCACGGTCTTCCCCCGGGCGGATTACGCCGCCTCGGCCGCCGCGGCCGACCGCTCGCAAATGCCCAAGCCCGCGCCGACGGCGGCCGAGAACCTGCCGCCGCTGGAACATGCGACCCTCGCCAACGGACTGAAACTGATCGTGGCCTCGCGCCGCGCGGCGCCGATGGTGACGATGACGCTGGCGGTGGAAACCGGCTTCAGCGACGCCGACGACGACCTGCCCACGGGCGCGGCGGGCATGACCGTCGGTCTCATGGACGACGGCACCGCCTCGCGCGACGGTTTGCGGATCAGCGACGAGCTGCGCGGCCTGGGCGCGGATTTGTCGGTGAACGCGGACGACGAACGGGCGTCCGTGTCCTTAAGCGGCTTGTCGTTGAACCTCGACGCCGCGCTGGCCTTGTTCGCCGACGTGACCCTGCATCCGGCGTTCAAGCCCGAGGATCTGGAGCGCGCGCGCAGGCAGGCGATCATCGGCGTCGCGCGGGCGCGTCAGCAACCCAATGCGGCAGGGGCGCGGGCGTTGCGCGCGCTGGTGTTCGGCGCGGATCATCCCTATGGGCGTTTGACCACGGAGTCGGCGCTGACGGCGTTCACGCGGGATCACGCGATTGCTTATCACAAGCGCTGGTTCACGCCGGAGAACGCGACCCTGGTCGTCGTCGGCGATACGAGCCTTTCTGAAATTCGCCCGAAGATCGAGAAGGCGTTCGCCGGCTGGCAAAAGGGCGGCGTGCGGCGCAAGCCCGTGCCCGACGCGCCCGCCGCGAAGGCGGGGATCTATGTGGTGGACCGGCCGGGCGCGCAGCAGTCGATCATCATGGCGGGAACATCCGCGCCCCGGTGGACCGCGGAAGATCAGGTGGCGCTGGGGCTGTTCAACGACGCCTTCGGCGGCGCGTTCACCTCGCGGCTCAACATGAACCTGCGCGAGGACAAACATTGGTCCTACGGCGTGCGCAGTTCCGTCGGCATGGACGGTCGGGGACCGCGGCTGTTCCAGGTCGGCGCGCCGGTGCAGACGGACAAGACCGCGGAAAGCATCCTGGAACTGCGCCGCGAGTTCACGGACCTGGCCAAGGCGCGGCCGTTGACCGCCGAAGAGATTTCGCAGGTGAAGAACGATACGACGTTGGCTTTGCCCGGCCGCTGGGAGAGCATCAATGCGGTGAAGGGCACCGTGGTGGATCTCGCCTATCGCGGGCTGCCGGATGATTACTGGTCGTCGTTCGCAAGTCGGGTGCAGGGCACGACGGCGGAGGACCTGTCCCGGGTGGGCGCGAGGTTCGTGCGGCCGGCGGAGATGGTGTGGGTGATCGTCGGGGACGCGGCGAAGATCGAGCCGGAGATGAAAAAGCAGGGCCTCGGGCCGGTGACGCGGGTGGATGCGGACGGCAACATCCTCTGAGGGAGCGCGCCGTGGGAGATAAGTTTTTTGCTTGTGATCCCTACGCCTTCTTGTCGGGGACCTGGCGGCTGATTTTGTACATGAAGAACAGGGTGAACACGGCGGCGGCGGCGACGACGTAGCCGACGGTGGGATAATGCTCGAGGCGGCCGTCGGGGGCGCGGGTGACGATGGCGCCGGCGAGGGCGGCGCAGACGCCGCCGGAGATCTGCTGGAGCGAGCCGCACACCGCGTTGAACGAACCGCGCTTGGCCGCTTCGGGCACGGCGCTCATCAGCGCCTGCGAGGGCACGATGCGCGAGAAGATGCCGATGAACAGGACCACGTTGATGGCGATGACGCCGAGCAGCGGCGTTTCGCCGAGATGGGTGTAGAAGATCACCATCACGATCGACAGCAAGGTGCCGAACATGAACACCGGGAACTTGCCGAACTTGTCGGCCGCCCTGCCGGCCAGAGGCCCGACGAAGATCATGCAGATGCCGGTGACGAGATAGATTTTCGGCAAGTCCCCGGCGGAAATCTTGAAGTTGTTGAGGGTGAAGTCGGCGCCGAAGGGCAGCAGCATGTAGCCGCCGGTGGCGAGCAGCGCGACCACGCCGTAGGCGAGGAAGTGGCGGGGCTCGGTGATGGTGGCCCACAGATGCTTGAAGGCGCTGCTTTCGGTGTGCAGCTTCAGGTGCGCGTCCACAGGTTTCATGGCCAGCGCGATGACGGCGCCGACGCCGAGGCCGATGACGACGATGCACAGGAACGGCGCATGCCAGGTCCAATGATTGGTGAGATAGAGGCCGGCGGGCAGGCCGAGCACCTGGCTCGCCGCGAAGGCGGTCTGGATCATGCCCATGACGCGGCCGCGTTTTTCCATCGGGAAAAGATCGGTGGCGATGGCCATGACGGTCGCGCCGATGACCCCGGCGAACATGCCGGTGATGACGCGCGCGAGCAGCAGCACCTCGAAACTCTCGGCCAGACCGCAGAGCAGCGTGCCGGCCATGAAGCCGCAATAGAAGAAGAGCAGGAGGCGCTTGCGGTCGAATTTGTCGGCGAAGCCGGCCGCGACGAAACTGGTGACGCCCGCCGCCAGGGCATAGGCGGACACCACGACGCCGAACTGTTGCGGCGTGATGCCCAGCGCCGGCATGACGAAGGCGCCGAGCGGCGAAAGGATCATGAAGTCGATGATGATGGTGAACTGGAGGAAGGCCAGCATCGCGACTACGAACTTTTCATAGCCCGTGAAAAAGGGCGGCGCGGATGCGGCGGGAGCGGACATGGAAGACCTGTGGACGGACTGGAGCCGGAAAAGTTTTGTAACATATGGAAAAAGGCGCCGGTTGGCGCTGCCAAAATCGAACAGTCGCGACTCACTTCTAAATTCTTTATGGGGCGGAAGCATCTTTGCTTTGCGCGGCGCGGGAAAACTGGTTTTCTGCCGCCCGGGGAGAGTTGCGATTCATGCCGATGTTGCCGTCTGAGTTGCCGGAGCCGCTGCGCGCGTTCTTCGCGTATTGGAATTCGCTGCCGAAGGTGAACCCGCTTCAAGGGGAAGGGGCGCCTCTTCCGCGGCTCGCGGATTTTTTCGACCGCGTTCCGCCGCCGATCGCGCCGTACCTCGCCATCGCCGACGTGCTCGCGCCCGACCAGGCGCGTCTGCGGCTGTTCGGCACGCGCCTGGTGGAGCGCGCGGAGTTCGATCCGACGGGCCTTTCCGTCGCGGCGCTGTACGCCGAATCCGCGCGCAAACGCATCCATGACATATTGTGGACCTGCGTGCGGCGCCCGGTGGGCTATGTGCTGCATCGCACGATCGTGGTGCGGAGCGGATTCCTGAACGAGAACCTGAGCCTGGGTTTGCCCGTGGAGGTCCCGACGTCCAAAGTGCGCGCCGTGATCGCGTTCACGCACGGGATCGCCGAGGCGCAGATGATCGACCGCGGCGAGGATACGCTGGTGCAGGACATAAAACTGGGGGGCTGGGTGGACATAGGGGCGGGGGCGCCGTGAGCCCGCGCGTCCCGGCCGCGCGTGACCTCATTCCTTCCGCGCGCGATCGGTGTACCATCCGTCCATGACCGGCGTTTCACAGGATCGGGCGGCGTGGCTGGCGCGGAACGTACTTCCGCACGAGGCGGCGCTGCGGGCGTGGCTGCGCCAGAAATATACGCTGGGGGTCGAGGTGGACGATATCGTCCAGGAGACCTACGCGATCCTGGCGGGCCTCGAGAGCGTGGAGGAGATCCGCAATCCGCGCAGCTATGCGTTCCAGACGGCGCACTCGCTGATCCTTGCTCATTTGAGACGTTCGAAGATCGTCTCGATCCGCAGCGCCTCCGACCTCGAGCTGGCGGGCGCCATGGCCGACACGCCGACGCCCGAACAGGTGGCCGAGGACCGCGATGAACTCGCCAACGTGGCGCGGGTGCTGGGCGCGTTGCCGCCCAAGGTGAGGGAGGTGATTTTGCTGCGCCGGGTGCAGGGCCTGTCGCAGCGCGAGACCGCCGAACGCCTTGGGATTACCGAGAATTCCGTGGAGAAGCGCATTTCCCAGGGCATTCGGGCGCTGCTGGCGGCTTTCGGGCGCGGCGGAAAACGGACCGTCAAACCTCTAAGGAGTGACGAAAGCCTGGAAAGCGGCGATCCGCGCCGCCGCGACAAGGACTCCGACTAGGTTTTCACCAGGTTTTCGGGGATGAACGGCGCCCGGCGGGCTTCGGCCCGGCCCGGGCGTATATAGAGTGCGTTTTATATATAAGAGTGCGTTTCAAGAGAGACATCGTGACGTCCGAGTTCGAGACAGAGGTTGATCTGGGCCGAGAGAACGCCGTCGATCTGACGGCGGCAAGCTGGGCCGCGCGCCTGGACCGCGGGCTTTCCGCGGCCGAGAAAGCCGAACTGACCGCGTGGATGACTGAGGACGCGCGTCATCGCGGCGCGCTGGCGCGGGCGCAGGCGGCGTTCGCCTATCTCGACCGGGCGAAAGCGCTCGGGACAAATTTCACGGGACCGCGGGTCGAAGGGACCGCGCGTCCTTCCCGGCGCGGGCTGCTGGCGGGCGCGATGGCGGCGGCGGCGTCCGTCGCCGGCGGCCTCGTCTTCGGGCCGCGCCTTTACACGCGCTTTTTCTCCGGCGAGCCGCCGCAGCTGTACACCTCCAAGAAAGGCGAGATCAAACTGGTTTCGCTCACCGACGAGTCCGTGCTGACCCTCAACACCCATTCCCTCGTCGCCGTGAACTACACGGGCGAGCGGCGCGGCGTGGAGTTGATGGACGGCGAGGTGATGTTCTCGGTGGCCAAGGACCAGGCGCGTCCGTTCTCGGTGCTGGCGGGCGACCTGGAAGTGCGCGCGGTCGGGACCAGTTTCATGGTCCGCAACATGGCGGGCCTGCCGCCGGAAGTGCTGGTGCAGGAAGGCATGGTGGACGTGGTGTACCGCGCGCAGCCCGCCTCGCTGGTGCGGGCGGCGGCGAACACGCGCGTGACCGCCGAAAGCAATGTCGCGGGGGCGCGCCTGATCAAGGCGTCCGTGAGCCCCGATACGGTGGCGCGCGAGACGGCCTGGCGGCAGGGCATGATCGCCTTCGAAGGCGTGAGCCTGCGGACGGCCGCCGCTGAATTCTCGCGCTATTCGGATACGCGTATCGTGATTGACGACGCCGCGATCGCCAATACGACGATCACCGGCCTGTTCCAGGCCAACAACCCGGCGGGATTCTCGCAGGCGGTTGCCGGCAGTTTGGGGCTCAAGGTGGACCTGGGGCCGGGGTTCGTGAGGCTTTATAGCGAGTAGCCTCTTTCGGGCATCGTACCCGGAAGAAAAGGGGTCAGACTGAGCTACCCCGGCGCATCTCCGTTAGAAACTTCCGGCGAATGGGTATCCGACCCCATTTATTCCGCCAACTCCCGCCGTGGTGAGGCCTTCCGGCCACAGTGTGCGGTGCACAACAATAAAATAACCCGCCGGGGCGATTTTGACCGGCGGAAACGGTCCTGGCGTCCATCTAAGTCGCGAAGGGGCCCTCCGTGGGAGGAGGGCGCTCAGGATGACTTTAGGGGGGACCATGTCATTTAAATCCAGACTTTCCATGTCCGTGGCGATGATGGCGGTTGTGGCGACCGGCGCCGTTTCGGCGCAGGCGCAGACGGCGCCGGCCGCGGGTTCGGCGGTAGACGAAATCGTCGTCACCGGCACGCGCGTGGTGCGCGACGGCTATGAAGCGCCGACGCCGCTGACCGTCCTGGGGGCGGAAGCCCTGGAAGCGGCCGCGCCGGAAAACATCGCCGACCTGGTGAACGACCTTCCCTCGGTGATCGGCAGCGCGAGCCCGCAGACCTCGAACCTGTCGTTCTCCAACGGGCAGGCGGGTCTCAACACCCTCAACCTGCGCGGCCTGGGATCGAGCCGCACCCTGGTGCTGCTCGACGGCCAGCGCTCGGTGCCCTCGACCATCAACGGCCTCGTGGACGTGAACGACTTCCCGCAGCAGCTCATCAGCCGTGTCGACATCGTCACCGGCGGCGCTTCGGCGGCCTACGGTTCCGACGCGCTGTCGGGCGTCGTGAACTTCGTGCTCAACAAGGACTTCACCGGCGTGAAGGGTGAAGTCTCGGGCGGCCTGACCACCTACGGCGACGATCCGGCCGCGAAGGTCGCGCTGTCCGCCGGGACCTCGTTCGCCAACGGCCGCGGCCACCTGCTGGCCTCCGGCGAGTGGAGCCGCCGCTGGGGCATCTTCGGCGTGCCGCGCGACTGGAACAATCAGGGCTGGGCGATCATCAACAATCCGGCCTACGGCACCAACGCCGCGGCCGGCCAGTCGACCAGCGTGCCGCAGCGCCTGTTGCTTTCGGGTGTCGGTCTCGGCACCGCGATGCCGGGCGGCATCATCACCAACACCGCGCTGCGCGGCATCTACTTCGGCCCCGGCGGCACGCCGGCGCAGTTCAACTACGGCTCGATCGTCTCGGATCCGTTCACCCAGGGCGGCGACTGGAAAGCCTCGCAGGTGAACTTCTACAACACGCTGGACCAGCGCGTGACGCGCGAGGGGATATTCCTGCGCGCGAGCTACGATGTTTCCGACAACGTCACGGCGTTCGCCCAGGCCCAGTGGGGCTTCGCGCGTTCCATCGGTCTCGCGCTGAAGCAGTTCAACGTCGCGAACCTGATCATCCGCGCCGACAACGCCTTCATCCCGACGGCGGTGGCGCAGCGCGTGCAGGCGCTCGGCCTGAGCCAGTTCACGCTCGGTTCGATGAACGTCGACATGCCGACGATCACCTTCGACAACGAGCGCACCGTCAACCGCTACGTCGTGGGCTTCAACGGCTCGTTCGACGCCATGGGCGGCGAGTGGACCTGGGACGCCTATTTCCAGAAGGGCGTGTCGCGCACGTCGGAGAACGGCCTCAACGTGTCGTCGAAAGCCGAGTTCGGCGCCGCCATCGACGCGGTGCGCACGGCGAACGGCACCATTGCCTGCCGCGTGAACACCGACGCGATCACCACCAACGACATGCCGGGCTGCGTGCCGTACAACATGATGGGTCTCGGCGTGAACAGCCAGGCCGCGATCAATTACGTGTTCGCGAGCCCGGAACATCCGCAGCGCAACCAGCGCTTCGCGCAGGATGTGTACGCCTTCACCCTCAACGGCGAACCCTTCGATATCTGGGCGGGCCCGGTGTCGCTGGCGCTCGGCGCCGAACACCGCAAGGAAGCCGTGCGCGGCCGCGCCGACCCGATCTCGCTGATCAACGGCTGGTTCGCGGGCAACTACCTGCCGACCTTCGGCGGCTACAACGTGACGGAAGGTTTCGCCGAAACCGTCGTGCCGCTGGCCAAGAACGAGGCCTGGGCCGACTCGCTCGACCTCAACGCCGCCGTGCGCGCGACCAGCTACTCGACCTCGGGCCTGGTGGTGACCTGGAAGGTGGGCGCGACCTATCAACCCATGAGCGACATCCGGTTCCGCGTGACGCGTTCGCGCGACATCCGCGCGCCGAACCTGAACGATCTCTATCAGGCCGGCACCGCGAACACGAACAACGTGACCGATCCCTTCAACAACAACGCGCTGACGCTGTACCAGGGCCTCGCGGTCGGCAACCCGGTGCTGGAGCCGGAAAAGGCCGACACGACCGGCATCGGCGCGGTGGTGTCGCCGTCGTTCATCCCGGGCCTCACGGCCTCGGTGGACTACTACAACATCAACGTGAAGGGCGGGATCAACACGGTCGGCGCGCAGACCATCGTCGACCGCTGCTTCCAGGGCGTCACGCAGTTCTGCGCCGCCATCACGCGCGGCGTGAACGCCTCGGGCGCCAGCGTGATCACGCAGATCCGCCTGCAGCCGTTCAACTTCGCCGAAGCCACCTCGCGCGGCCTCGATCTCGAAGCCTCGTACTCCCTGCCGATGGATACGTTCTCGTCCGACTGGGGCGGCAACCTCAACTTCCGCTTCCTGGCCACGCGCTACCTGAAGAACTACGCCAACGACGGCATCAACCCGGCCTATGACACCGTCGGCGTGCTGACCGCCGGTAACGGCCCGCCGAAGTGGGTGTACACCAGCACGATCGCCTACGCCGCCGATCCGATCACCCTCAGCCTGACCGGCCGCGGCATGTCGGGCGGCGTGTACGGTTCGGGCAACTACGCCTACATCCAGTGCACCACGGGTTGCCCGGTGTCGACGACGTCGGCGCCGACGATCAACATCAACCGCATCGCGAGCGCGTTCTATCTCGACGCGGGCGTGAAGTATGAGTTCCTGAAATCCGACGACGGCGTGAAGGCGGAGATGTTCCTGAACGTCAACAACCTCCTGAACAAGGATCCGCCGGTGGTGGCTTCGGGTCCGGGCGGTTTCCCGTACGCGGCGATCCCGGCGGCGCCGGCGCTGCATGACGTGCTGGGCCGGATGTTCCGCGCGGGCATCCGTTTCCAGATGTAACAAGGGGTTGCGGGGCGCCGGTTTTGGAAGCCGGCGCCCCGAACTTTATTTGATTTAAGGTCCCCCGGCGCTTCGGGTGGAGTAGAATAAGTCCAAAGTGGGCTTTCGCCGTTTGAGGTTTCCGATGCGATCGATGAAAGGGCCCGCCGCGGCCGCCGTTCTGCTTGCCACCGCCGCGTTTCCCGAGACCGTGTTCGCGCTTGAATCGCGCAGCGTGGTGATCGGCTGGCTCGGGCAGGCCACCATGAACGGCGACAAGGACTGCGGCGCCGGCGGTCCGAACCCGGTCATCGGCGATCAGTATCTGAAGCATCTGAAGGACCTCGGCTACTCGGGCGAAGAGGTCGAAGCTCTGGCGAAGAAATCCGCCGAAGGCGGCCCGGGCATGGACCCGGTGCTGGAGATCG
>JAYSFT010000095.1:0-11541 GCA_041913245.1 Rhodospirillaceae bacterium
CTCGAGCATGTCATCCATGAGTTTACGCGTCGCCGCGTCGACACGCTCGACCGCCGCGGCTTTCTTCTTCAGCCGCGGATCGGGAGCAACGATGATTTCCAAAAGCGCCATGATGGGGGTGAGATAAGGCTCGAGGGCTGGGCCGTCAATAAAAGAGAGCGAAAAGGCCTACATCGTAATCCGGGCGCTGTATTCCAGCACCGTTTTACCCTTGGCCGGGATCTCCAGGGTCCAGAGCGCGGCGCCCGCGTCCTGTTTGGTGTGTGGATGGGATTCCTTGGCGATCTCCCAAGCGCCGGGGATCGGTTCGATCACGCGCACGGTCACGGGCCGCGACTTCGCGTTGGAGACCGTCACGCGCCAGGTGGTGAGCGAGATGCTGTCGGTGGCGCGGACATAGTTGAGCTGTTCGCGCTGCACCGGAATGTCGAAGTCGTTGCCGAGGTTCAAGGCGACTTCGCCGCCGACGGCGGTGTGGTCGATGCGGTCCTCGCCCAGGAACTGCGGCGCGCCTTCAGAGTCGGAACCGTAGACACGCACGACGCCGGCCGGCAGCGGCATGCCGAGCTTGGCGGCGGCATCGTTCTTGAACATCAACTCGACGTTGGCGCGGCTTTCCGGCTGCACACCGCGCATCGCCTGCGTGTAGTAATACGGCTCGGCGCGCACGGTGATCTGACGGCGCACCGGGATGGACTGGCTGTTGAGCAAGCCAAGCTGCTTGGTCTCGAACGGGCCGAGGCTGGTGAGCTTGGGGATGGTGTAGACGTGGGTCGCAAGACCCGCCGTCGGCGCGATGCCGCCGCCGAAGGATTGCCCCCTGTCGGCGGCTTCGGCCTTCATGGCGGCGCGCGCCACCATCGGCGCCGGCGGCGCGGAAGGGCGCGTGCGGTTCACTTCGCCCGCGATCAGCTTCATCTTGGCGTTGGGAAAGTCGGAACCGGTGCCGTTCGTCACGGTCGCCCACGCCAGAAGCGTCATGCGGTTACTGTCGGAATCATATTGCGCGACATAGTCGGGATGCCATGACAGCCCGCCCGTGAGATAACTGAGCTCGGCCTCGACGTCCTGCGCGCCCTTTCCGGTCGCCGACATGATGAGCGTGGGGCGCGCGCGCACGCCGGCGGGAACGGCGTCGAACACGACGCGGCCGGGGTGATTGGTGTGGACCTTGCCGTTGATTTCAAGGACCAGCCCCTCGTTGACGCCGAGCACCCGCGCGCGTTCGGTCACTTCGCGGCCGTTGCCGGGATTGACCGAGATCACCGAGACCTCGCCGCCGACCGCGCGCTCCAGCAGTCTGGAAGGCGTCAGAACATCGAAGTTGAAGATCTGTTCGGTCACGCGGACCGCGTCGCCCTTCAGCACCTGCAGGAAGGCGGTTTCCGGCTGCAGCTCGCGCGGAACCCCGCCCATGACCAATTGCGCCGCGGGGCCCGGCATCTTGAACGTGCGGCGCTCGCGCACCATCGCGAAATTGTCGTTGTAGATGGTGAGGTCCGCGTTGCCGGTGGCGGCGGGAACCTCGACCGTCTGTGCGTGCGCCGAGAGGGCGAGAGACAAGGTGAGCGCGAAAGCTGAAATTTTGGCGAGATGCATGAGGGAGCTCTGTCTCGTTAAGGCGTGGTGGGACGGCGGGAATTGATCTAGATTCTTATAGGCTGCGGATGATGGCACGGTCGAGGCGGGCCGCACATTGCAAGCCTGCAACGTTCCAGGGCCAAAAAGCGTGTTTCCACCGGGGTTTAGCGACATATGGATGCGTTAACGGCGGTCATCATCGGCGGTTCCATCGTTATTGCCGCGGGCGTGCTGGCGGCGATGTTGCGGGGACGGGGCGATCCCGGCGGCGCGCCGATGGCGCAGCTGACCGATACCGCGGCGCGACTCGCCGCGGCGCAGAGCATGCTGACGGGACGTTTGGCGCAAATGGCGGAAAGCCAGGCGGCGGCGCAGAACCACATGGCCGAACAGCTGCGCGCCCAAGAGACAAGCGTGCGCAAGCTTTTGGATGAACGCCTGGCCGACGTGTCGCGCAAGGTGGGCGAAAACCTCGACAAGAGCACGACCAAGAACGCCGAGGCGCTGGGCGCCTTGTCGGAACGCCTGGCCGTCATCGACGCCGCGCAGAAGAACATCACCGAACTGTCGGCCGAGGTGGTCGGGCTGCAGGACATTCTCTCGAACAAGCAGGCGCGCGGCGCCATCGGCCAGACCCAGATGGAAGACCTGGTGCGCAACATGCTGCCGCGCGGGAGCTATGACTTCCAGGTGACGTTGAGCAACGGCAAACGCGCCGACTGCGTGATCCGCCTGCCGAACCCGCCGGGCCTGATCGCGGTGGATTCGAAATATCCGCACGAGGCCTTCGTGCAATTGACCGCGGCGGCGGATGAGCGCGCCCGGACCGCCGCGGAGGCCGCCTTCCGCGCCGATGTTCTGAAACACATCAAGGATATCGCCGAGAAATACATCGTGCCCGGCGAAACGGCGGATTCGGCCATCATGTTCGTGCCGGCGGAATCGGTGTTCGCCGAGCTGCACGACCGCTTCCCGCAAGTGGTCGAAGAAGGATTCCGCAGAAGGGTGTATATCGTCTCGCCGACGACGCTGATGGCGACGCTGAACACGGTGCGCACGATCCTGAAGGACGCCCGCATGCGCGAGCAGGCGCATATCATCCAGAAAGAGATCGGCGAACTGACCAAGGACGTCGAGCGCCTCGACAAACGTGTCGGCGCGCTGGGCACGCACTTCGACCAGACGCAAAAGGACGTGAAGGAGATCCTGATCTCCACGGGCAAGATCGTCGACCGCGGCCATAAGATCGAGAATATCCCGCTGGAAGGCGAGGCGGCCCAGGTCGGCGGCGACAATGTCACGCAACTTCGCGTCATCGCCGAATGATCGGCTTATTTTAGACACACGCTTTTTGCCTTCGGGGGGATCATGTCGTTTTCGCTGTTCGCCGTCATTCTCGTCGTCCTCGGCATCATGCTGGTCTTCAAGGCCGTCACGGTGGTGCCGCAGGGCTGGAACTACACCGTCGAGCGGTTCGGCAAATACACGACCTCGCTGTCGCCGGGCCTGCACCTCATCACGCCGTTCATCGAATCCATCGGGCGAAAGATCAACCTGATGGAGCAGGTGCTGGACGTGCCCTCGCAGCAGGCCATCACCAAGGACAACGCGGCCGTGACCGCCGACGGCGTGATGTTCTTCCAGATCCTGGATGCGGCGAAGGCCGCCTACGAAGTCCAGAACCTGCCGCTCGCGATCCTGAACCTGACCATGACCAATATCCGCACGGTGATGGGCAGCATGGATCTCGACGAATTGCTGTCCCAGCGCGATTCGATCAACGCGCGGCTCTTGCGCGTCGTGGATGAAGCGACTTCGCCGTGGGGCGTGAAGGTGACGCGTATCGAGATCAAAGACATCTCGCCGCCGAAGGACCTGGTCGACGCCATGGCCCGCCAGATGAAGGCCGAACGCGAGAAGCGCGCGGAAATCCTGGAAGCGGAAGGCTCAAAGCAATCGGCGATTTTGCGCGCGGAAGGCCAGAAGCAGTCGCAGATCCTCGAAGCCGAAGGCAAGCGCGAAGCCGCCTTCCGCGAAGCCGAGGCGCGCGAACGTCTCGCCGAGGCCGAGGCGCGGGCCACCGCCATGGTGTCCGAAGCCATTGGAAAAGGCGACATACAGGCGATCAACTACTTCATCGCGCAGCGTTACGTGGACGCCCTGAAAGAGGTCGCGAAGGCGCCCAACGGCAAGCTGATCATGATGCCGCTGGAGGCCAGCGGCGTGATCGGCTCCATTGCCGGGATCGCCGAACTCGCCAAGGAAGCCATGATCCCGCCGGGCGGCCGCGCCGAACCGCCCCCGCCCGCGCCGCCGCGCCCGCCGCGCATTCCGACGGCGGGTTGAACGATGGACGCGATCGCCGCCTATCTCGACGGCAGCAGCCATTGGACATGGTGGATCCTCGCGCTGCTGCTGTTCCTGCTGGAGCTGACCCTGCCCGGCGTCTTCTTCCTGTGGCTGGGCATCGCGGCGGCGATCACGGGCCTTGTGGCTCTGGTCGTCGTGGACCTGCCGTGGCAGATGGCCGTGACGATCTTCACGGTCCTCAGCGTCGTGACGGCGATGGCCGGGCGCCGGTTCTGGCGTCCGCGCAATATCGAAACCAGCGATCCGACGCTGAATCAGCGCGGCGTGCAGTACATCGGTCATGTGTTCACGCTGGAAAGCGCGATCGAGGACGGGAACGGCCGCATGAAGGTCGCCGACAGCAGTTGGCTTGTCAGCGGGCCGGACTTGCCGGCGGGAACCAAGGTGCGCGTCACCGGGGTGATGGGCGCGAAGCTGACCGTCGAGGCGGCCGGCCCCGGACCGGCGGCGCCGAACCCGACGTAGCGATCCACAAACAAAAGGCCGGGTCCCGAAAGACCCGGCCTCTTTTGTCAGTACGCCGAGCCCGCCGCGGGACGGGGCGGCGCCTTCTCGACGTTCTCAGGCACCTGCACGCTCACGGTCTTGGTCTCACCCGAGCGGCCCGGGAATTCCTGGAAGATCGCATCGAGGATGTACGGCATCACGGGCTCGATCTGACCGTTGAGGCCCGAGCTGACGGCGCGGCCTTCGAACACGCGTTCCTTGCGGTCCGAGTTGTAGGTCGAACCCCGGAACACGTTCACTTCGACGCGGCGGGTGAAGACCTGGCGCGTGGTGATATCATAACGGTCATCCCAGAACGGATCGTAGCCCATGTAGCCGAAGGGGCCGCGCGCCCAGTAAGGGCGGCCCCAGCCGTAGCCGTACCCAAAACCCGCGCTGGCGCCGAAACCCGACCACGTCGAGCGCACGTCGGCACTGGGACCATAAACGGCGTAGCGCAGCGTGACGACATAGTCGGCGTTCGTCGGGCCGGCGCCGCCGGCGTACTGCTTCAGGCCGAGCGCCGACAGGCGCTGGTTCATCAGATCGCCGAACTGCTTGAAGGCGAAGCTCGACTGTTGATCGTCATCGAGCGCGACGATGGCAAAGGTTTTGCCTTGCGGTGATTCCGACATGGCGTTGTAGCGCGTGACATCCGAAGTGACGAACTTCGGCCCGGCGCATGCGGCAAGCATAAGGACCGCGGCGGCGGCCGCGAAAACGGTTCTCAACATACTGACCTCCTGAAGCCGCGCGGGACCCCGCTGGGCGGAGCTTTTGGCGCGGCGCACGTAACTGTTCACCTTAAAATATATGGGTGAATTATGGCACAGGCATGACGCCGGACGGGTGCGAAATTGAAAGTTCGGCGAAGGTTTAAACGGGTCTGCGGGCCGTGAGCGCGGCGGCAATGGTGCCGTCGTCGAGGTAATCGAGTTCGCCGCCAATGGGCATGCCGTGGGCAAGCCCGGAAACGGTGGTTTTGGTTCCCCCGAGACGTTCGGCGATATAGTGGGCGGTGGTCTGGCCGTCGACGGTCGCCGACAACGCCAGGACGACCTCTTTCACGTCGGGCGACTCGGCGCGGGCGACGAGTTTGTCGATGCGCAGGTCCGAAGGACCGATGCCATCGAGCGGCGACAAAAGCCCGCCGGTGACGTGATAGCGGCCGCGAAACGCCCCCGTGCGCTCCAGGGCCCACAGATCGGCGACATCTTCCACGACGCAAATGAGCGCCGGATCGCGGCGCGGATCGCGGCAGATGGCGCAGGGATCGGCGCTGTCGAAATTGCCGCAGCGCGCGCACACCTTCACCGATTCCGACGCGGCCGTCAGGGTTTGCACCAAGGGATCGAGCAGGGACTCGCGCTTCTTGATGAGCGCGAGCGCGATACGCCGCGCCGAGCGCGGGCCGAGGCCGGGCAGCTTCGAGAGTTGCCGGATCAGAGCTTCGATTTGCGGCCCTGCCATTTAGAAGGGGAGCTTGAATCCCGGCGGGAGCGGGAGGCCGCCGGTCAGCTTGCTCATTTCGTCCTGCGTGTAACGCTCGACCTTGGCGCGGGCATCGTTGACCGCCGCGACGATGAGATCCTCGAGCACCTCGGCGTCCTCGGGCTTCAGGAGGCTGGGATCGATCTTCACGCGCTTGAGCTCGCTGCGGCCGTTGAGGGTCGCCTGCACCATGCCGGCGCCGCTGCCGCCGACCATCTCGATTTCAGCGAGCTTCTCCTGCATTTCGGACATGCGCGTCTGCATATCCTGAACTTGTTTCATGATATTTCCGAGATTCTTCATTCTACTTTCTACTTATTTGTCGGCGGGCTTGATGGCTTCCACGGCCGCGCCGGGGAACGCCTCGAGAAGGGATTTCACCAAGGGGTCGGATTTCGCCGTTTCGATCTCCTGGTCATAGAGCGAGGGCGCGCCGCCCGCGTTGGCGACGCTGACAACCCAGCGCTGGCCGGTCCAGGCGGTGAGCATCTTGCCCACCTGGCCCGCCAGATCGCTCGGCGCAAGGCGCCCCGGTTTGAATTCGATGAGGCCCTGTTCGAAACGCACGAGATGGACGTTGCGGTGCAGGTGCGTCGAGAGCACCGCTTCGCGCCTGGCGACGAACAGCTTCACCACTTCGGCGAAGGACTGCGGCTGCGCCAGCGGCGCCGCTTCGGCGCTCGGCTGCGGCGCGGCGACAGCCTGCGGGAGGTGGTCGGTTGCGACCGCGGCGGCGGTCATGCTTGGGCGCGGCGCGGGACGCACGGGGGCGGCGGCCGGCGCGCGCGCGGCGACGGCGCCGCCGCTTTCAAGCGATTTCACCGCATCGGCCGGCGTCGGCAGATCGGCGGCGTAAGCCAGCCGGACCAACACCATCTCGACCGCCTGCAACGGCAGGGGTGCGGCGCGTGCTTCACCGAGCCCCTTCAAAAGCATCTGCCAGGCGCGCGTGAGCACGCCCATCCCGAGTTTCCCGGCCATGGCGCCGCCGCGCGTGCGCTCGTTCTCCGCAAGCGCGGGATCGGCCGCACCGTCCGGCGCGACCTTGAGGCGCGTGAGCCAGTGCACGAGTTCCAGGAGATCCTGGAGAACGACGACGGGACTCGCGCCCGCGGCGTACTGACCGGCGAGCACGTCGAGCGCGATCTTCACGTCCCCGCTCATCACGGCTTCCAGGAGATCGAACACCAGCGCGCGGTCGGCGAGGCCGAGCATGTCGCGCACCGCGGTTTCGCCGACCTGTTTGCCGCCGGCCTGGGAGATGGCCTGATCGAGGATCGACAGGCCGTCGCGCGCGGAGCCGTCGGCGGCGCGGGCGATGAGCGCGAGCGCGCCTTCATCCACCGAAGCGCCTTCGTTCCGGCTCACGTCCGCGAAAAGCTTTTGCAAGGTCGCGCTTTCGATGCGGCGCAGGTCAAAGCGCTGGCAGCGCGAGAGCACCGTGATCGGGACTTTGCGGATTTCCGTGGTGGCGAAGATGAACTTCACATGCTCCGGCGGCTCTTCGAGCGTCTTGAGCAAGGCGTTGAACGCCTTGTCGGAGAGCATGTGTACTTCGTCGATGATGTAGATCTTGTAGCGCGCCGAGACGGGCCGGTAACGCACGCCTTCCAGAAGCTCACGGATGTCGTCGATGCCGGTGCGGCTGGCGGCGTCCATCTCGAGCACGTCGACATGGCGGTCTTCGGCGATGGCGGTGCAATGCACGCAGACGCCGCAGGGCGTCGGCGTCGGACCGCCCTTGCCGTCGGCGCCCACGCAGTTCAAGGCGCGCGCGATCAGGCGCGCCGTCGTGGTCTTACCCACCCCGCGCACGCCGGTGAGCATGTAGCCGTGGGCGAGACGTCCCGAGGTGATGGCGTTGGTGAGGGTGCGGACCAGCGCGTCCTGGCCGCGCAAGGCCTCGAAAGTGGTCGGCCGGTATTTGCGGGCGAGGACCTGATATTCCCCGGCTGAGTCCACGGACGGGCTATCGGTCACGGGGCTGGTCCATGGGGCAAGACGGCTTTTCGGGGAAAATAGGGTGAGAGACTGGACGACGACCCGAACCGAAACTCGTTACGGCTGCTTCCTTCCGGACCTGACCGGGTTGGCGAGGGGTACGTCCATCGCCAGCCTCTCAAGGGGCACTATATCAGATGAGAACGCCGCCGAAGCAAGGCCTGAGGAGGCCTCAATAGCCGACCTGCAACTTATTCGCGCACCTGGCTTTTTTTGATTGCCAGGCTGTGGGGGAGAGCCCAAAAGAGCCCCAAATAGGAGCCGTTTCCGGCCCCCCGGGGACCGCGGAAGTGGGCTATAGTGCATCAGGTCATCATGAACGTCGCCGTCAGCACCGAGTCTCATAAAAAAGCGGGCCGTCCCAAGCCGGTGGTCCTCGCCATCCTCGACGGGTGGGGACACCGAGTCGAAAAGACGGACAACGCCATCGCCCTCGCCAACGTGCCGACCTGGAACCGGTTCCTGGCCACCTGCCCGCACGGCCTGGTCGAGACGAGCGGTCTCGATGTGGGCCTGCCGCCCGGCCAGATGGGCAATTCCGAAGTCGGGCATATGAACATCGGCGCGGGCCGCGTGATGACGCAGGACCTGCCGCGCATCGATACGGCCATCGCGACCGGCGCCCTCAAGAACAACGCCGCGCTGAGCGACTTCATCGCCAAGCTGAAAGCCTCGGGCGGCACCGCGCATATGATCGGGCTGCTTTCGCCGGGCGGCGTGCACTCGCACATGGATCAGATGGCCGCGCTCGCCCGCATCGTCGACGGCGCGGGCGTGCCTGTCGCGATCCACGCACTGATGGACGGACGCGATACGCCGCCGTCCTCGGGGCTCGGCTTCATGGAAGAGTTCCAGAAGCAGATCGCGGACCTTGCGCGCACCAGGATCGCGACCGTCGGCGGACGCTACTACGGCATGGACCGCGACCAGCGCTGGGACCGCGTCGAGAAAGCTTATGCGGCCATGACCGAGGCGGAAGGTCCTCACGCCGCCGATCCGCCGGCCGCGATCCGCGCGTCCTACGACGCGCGCGTGACCGACGAGTTCATGCTGCCGGCCGCGATCGGCGATTACAAGGGCATGCGGGACGGCGACGGCGTGCTGATGGCGAACTTCCGCGCCGATCGCGCCCGCCAAATTCTCTCCGCGCTCCTGTGGCCGGCCTTCGACGGCTTCGCGCGCACGCGCATCGTCGCGTTCGCCGCGGCTGTCGGGCTGACCGAGTATTCCCAGGCGCACAACAAATTCATGAGCGTGATGTTCCCCGCCGAAAGCGGCGCGCACACCCTGGGTCAGATCATCAGCGAGGCGGGACTCAAACAACTGCGCATCGCCGAGACCGAGAAATATGCGCATGTCACTTTCTTCCTGAACGGCGGCGTGGAGCAGGAATTCCCCGGCGAAGAACGCATCCTGATCCCGAGCCCGAAGGTCGCGACCTACGACCTGCAGCCTGAAATGAGCGCGCCGGAAGTGACGGACCGCATCGTCGATGCCATCGAAAACGGCCGTTTTGACGCCATCATCGTGAACTACGCCAACGGCGACATGGTGGGACACACGGGCATTCTTTCCGCGGCAATCAAGGCGGCTGAAACCATCGACGCCTGCCTCGCGCGCCTTGAAGCCGCGTTGAAACAGGCCGGCGGCACGATGCTGGTGTGCGCGGACCACGGCAACCTCGAGATGATGAAGGATCCCGCGACGCACGAGGCGCACACGCAGCACACCGTCGGCGTGGTGCCGGCCGTGCTGGTGAACGGACCGGCCGGCGTCGAGCGCCTGAAGAACGGACGCCTCGCGGACATCGCGCCGACGATACTGGAGCTGATGCGGCTTCCCAAGCCCCTGGAGATGACCGGCGCGTCGCTTCTTGTGCGGCGTGCCGACGCGCAAAACACAGCTTCGCTTGCGAGCCGTGCGGGCGCGTAATCTTTTCATCCTCCCGCTCGCCGCAACGCTGGCGGCGGTCCCTTCATTTGCGCAAGCGCCCGACCCCGCGCAGCTGAAGGCCCTGGAGCGCGATCTCAAACAAAGCGAGAGCGAAGGTCAGCGCCTGGCCAACGAGGCCGACGCGACGACGCGCGAGGTGGAGCGCCTGCGCAAGGAGTCCATCGATCTCGCCAAGGATATCCAGGACCAGGAATATTCGCTGCTGGTGATGGAGAACAGGATCGGCGCGCTGGAAACAAGCGCGGCGCAGGCAAGCGAAACCTTGAGCCGGCGCGACGCGCAGATGCGCGAAGCCCTGATGGCGCTCGAACGCCTGGCTTTGCGGCCCGCCGACGCGTTGACCTTGAACCCGCTGTCGCCCGACGACGCGGTGCGCACCGCGATTCTGCTGCGCGCGGCGCTGCCCAACATCAAACAATCCACGGCGGCCCTGCAAACGGATCTGGCCGAGCTTTACCGCGTGCGCGCGCAGGTGACCGAGCAGCGCGAGCAGGCGGCCGCGACCACCGCCGCGCTGATCGAGAAGCGCAAACGGATGGAAACAACCCTCGCGCAGAAGGCCCTCCAGCAGCAGAAGATCGCCTTGCGGTCGGACGAGGTCGGCGCGCGGACCAGGAAGCTGGCGCAGGAAGCCGAAGATCTGCGCGCGCTGTTCGCCAAGCTGGCCGAGGAGAAGGAGCGCCGCGACGCGGCCGAGCGCAAGATCGCCCAGGAAAAGGCGGCCGCCGAGAAGGCCGCCGCCGCGGAAAAGGCGAAAGCGGAAGCCAAGGCCCAGGCCGCGAAACCGGCGCCACAATCCAAGGACGCGGAGACCCAAACGGCGCGACTCGCGCCGGAGCCGTCGCCGCCGGATGAAGTTGCTGTAACCCGCGCCTTCGGCAAGGCCAGAGGCACCCTGCCCTACCCGGTCGCGGGCACCCTTTCGGCCAAGTTCGGCGAGGCCGCCGACCCCGCGGATTCCGCGGGATTACGCACAAAAGGCATCACAATCAAAGCCGCCGCGGGATCGCAGGTGATCGCGCCTTTCGACGGCGTCATCGCCTTCGCCGGGCCCTTCCGCGGATATGGCCAACTATTGATCATCGAACATAGCGAAGGATATCATACGTTATTGGCTGGTTTAGGGCGCATCGACGGCGAGGTCGGCCAGCGCGTGCTGGCGGGCGAACCTCTTGGCGTGATGGATGGTACGGCCGCGTCCTCGCTCTATGTCGAATTGCGCCGTGAAGGCCAGCCCATCAATCCCTTGCCTTGGCTCGCCGACCGCACGGGAAAAGTAGCGAGTAGATGAGACTGCCTCTGACCAACGGTGTGAAGACCTATGCGCCTTAAATACATTGCCGCCGCCGCGACCGTTTCGTTCGTCGCCGGCGCCGTCACCGCTCCGCTGCTGCCGACTTTCGCGGCCGAGAAGTCCAACGCGAAGTTCTCGGACGACACTTACAAATATCTCGAGCTGTTCGGCGATGTGTTCGAGCGCGTGCGCAAGGATTACGTCGAGGAAGTGACCGACCAGGAGCTTCTGGAGAACGCGATCAACGGCATGCTCACCTCGCTGGATCCGCACTCGGGCTACATGCCCGCCAAGAGCTTCCAGGAAATGCAGGAGCAGACCAAGGGCGAGTTCGGCGGCCTCGGCATCGAAGTGACGATGGAATC
>JAYSFT010000096.1:0-11506 GCA_041913245.1 Rhodospirillaceae bacterium
CTGATCTGCCGCAAGGAGCGCCAGCGCGCCAACGTGTGGCGTTTCACGGGTGAAGCGCGCGTCGGCGACACGGTCGTCGCCGAGGCCGTCTACACCGCCATGATCATGGGCACCTGATCTCTTGGACACCGCTCGTCCCATCGTGAACATCCACCCCAGCGCGATCGTCGCGCCGTCGGCCGTCGTCGGCGAGGGCGCGCAGATCGGGCCGTACTGCACGGTCGGCCCCAACGTCGTCCTCGGCGACAATGTGCGCCTGATCTCTCATGCGGTCGTGGACGGGCACACCACCGTCGGCGCCAACACGGTGATCCATCCGTTCGCTTCGCTCGGCCTCGCGCCGCAGCACCTGCGTTACAACGGTGAACCCTCGCGCCTGATCGTCGGACGCAACAACACGATCCGCGAGCATGTGACCATGCACATCGGCACCGAACAGGGCCGCATGGAAACGCGCGTCGGCGACGACTGTTTCTTCATGGTCGGTTCGCACGTCGCGCACGACTGCGTGATCGCCGACCATGTGATCCTGACGAACAACGTGGCGCTCGGCGGTCATGTCGAGATCGGCGAGTACGCCATCATCGGCGGTCTTTCGGGCGTGCATCAGTATGTGCGCATCGGCAAGCACGCCATGATCGGCGGCGTGACCGGGGTCGAGAAGGACGTCATTCCGTACGCCCTCGCCATGGGCAACCGTGCCCGCCTGACGGGCCTCAACATCGTCGGGCTGCGCCGCCGCGGCTTCTCGCGCGAGGATATCCGCTCCCTGCGCACGGCCTACGGCCTTCTGTTCTCGCAAGGCGGGACGATGGCCGAGCGTCTGATCGAAGTCGCCGAACTGTTCAAGGATCACGCGGGAGTGATGGATATCATCAACTTCATCCGCGAGGATTCGACCCGGCCCATGTGCACGCCGGGCATCGTCAACGGCAACGGCTCTCCGTAAGTGTCCGCGC
The DNA here is from genome assembly GCA_041913245.1 of Rhodospirillaceae bacterium. Lineage (GTDB taxonomy): Bacteria > Pseudomonadota > Alphaproteobacteria > Rhodospirillales > Rhodospirillaceae > SHVO01. Next base: position 960 of record JAYSFT010000096.1, read on the forward strand.
CCGCGCGCGCGCCCAAGCTCGGGATCATCGCCGGCGGCGGTGCGCTCCCCGGGCTGCTCGTGTCCGCCTGCCGGGCGGCCAACCGCGATCACTATGTTCTCGGCCTGACCGGCTTCGCCGACAACGCCGCGCTGCCCCGGCCCGCCGACGCCTGGATCAAGCTCGGCGAAGTCGGAAGGGGCTTCGAGGCTTTGCGCGCCGCCGGCGTCGCGGAAGTCGTGATGGCCGGCGCCGTGCAGCGGCCGAAGTTCAGCGAACTCATCACCGATTTCAAGGGCGCGGCCATGCTCGCGCGCATCGCGGGGCGCGCCGCGCTGGGCGACGACAGCCTGCTGTCCGCCGTGGTGGGCGAGATCGAAGGCGAAGGCTTCAAGGTGGTCGGCGCCGACAGCATCCTGTTTGAACTGCTCGCGCCTGCGGGCGTCATGGGCCGTCACGGCGCCGGCGCCCACCGGCGCGATATCGACACCGGCTTCGCCGCCGCCAAGGCCCATGGCAAGGCCGATGCCGGACAAGCCGTCGTCGTGAAGGACGGTAAGGTCGTCGCCGCGGAAGCCGCCGACGGAACCGACGCGATGTTGGGGCGCGTGAACGGCGGCGTGCTCGTCAAGGTGAAGAAGCCGCAGCAGGAACGCCGCGTCGATCTTCCGACGGTCGGCCCGGCGACCGTCCGGAACGCGATCGCGGCGGGTCTGTCGGGGATCGCGGTGGAAGCCGGGCATACCTTCATGCTGGAGCGTGCGCGCATGGTGGCGATGGCCGATGACGCGGGCCTGTTCATCGTGGGAGTGAGCGATGGCGTCCGCTGAAGACGGCCCCTTGATCTATGTCATCGCCTGCGAGGCGTCCGGCGACCAGCTGGGCGCGCTCCTGATTCAGGCCCTGCGCGACATGACCTTCGGGCGCGTGCGCTTCGCCGGTCTCGGCGGTCATCAGATGGAGCGCGGCGGCTTCAAGAGCCTGTTCGACGTGCGCGAGCTTTCCCTGCTGGGCGTCTTCGAAGTGCTGCCCAAGGTGCGCAAGGTGCTCCGGCGCGTTTCCGAAACGGTGCGCGATATCGAAGCCAGGCAGCCCGATATCCTCGTGACCATCGATTCATGGGGCTTCACCGGGCGCGTGCATGAGCGCCTGGCCAAGAAGAAGAGCGCGATCCCGCGCGTGCGCTACGTGGCGCCGCAGGTATGGGCCTGGCGGCCCAAGCGCGCCAGGCAACTCGCCAAGTGGATCCATCATCTGATGGCGCTGCTGCCGTTCGAGCCGCCCTACTTCACGGTGCACGGGCTTCCCACCACCTGGGTCGGCCATCCCGTGGTCGAGGCGGGCTTCGAGCAGGGCGACGGCGCGCGCTTCCGGCGCCTGCATCATATTTCCGAGGACACCAGGCTGATCGGCATCCTGCCGGGCAGCCGCAAGAGCGAGGTGTCGCGCCTGCTGCCCGTGTTCAAGGACGCCGTCACGCTGCTCACGCAACGCTATCGGAATATCCAGGTCGTGATCCCGACCGTCCCCGGGGTGGCGGCCGAAGTCGCGGCGGCCGCGAGCGGGTGGGCGGTGCCGATCGTGATCCTGGAGGAACCGAGCATGCGCGCCGACGCCTTCGCGGCTTTCGACGTGGCGCTGGCGGCCTCGGGCACGGTGTCCCTGGAATTGGCCATGGCCCGGGTGCCGCACGTCATCGCCTACCGCGTCAATAAAATGACGGCGTTCCTGTTCCGGATGCTGACCCGGCTGCGGCGGGTGAATCTGTTGAATATCCTTCTCGGCCACGACGCGGTGCCGGAACGCCTCCAGGGCATGTGCCGGGCGGAAGTGCTGGCGGACGACCTCGCGATGCTGCTGCGCGACGAACCCCGGCGGACGGCGCAGCGGGCGGACTTCGCGGCGGCGCTGTCCAAGTTGTCACCTCCGGGTGAGCGGCCCAGCCGCATCGCCGCCCGCACGATTCTTGAGCTTCTCGCCAAACGTTAGCCCGTATACCATCCCCGCAAACGCCATTCCCGTTCACCGGGCGTTTCACATATGGGGAGATTTCCGATGCGTAAGTTTGCTGTCACCGCCGCGGCGTTCGCGCTTCTGGCGGGCTCGCAGTTCGCGGTTGTTTCGTCGGCCCACGCCGCGGCCGCGGCCAACCAGGTCGAGATGGAACTGATGACCTGGCCCGAACTGAAGGCGGCCATGGCCGCGGGCAAGACCACCGCCATCATCTACACCGGCGGCACGGAACAGCGCGGTCCGCAGAACGTGATCGGCGGCCACCAGTTCATGGGCAAACCGCTCGCGCTCGATATCGCGCGCAAGCTGGGCAACGCCATCGTGTTCCCGGTCCTGCCGTACACGCCGACCGGCATGTCCAAGGATCTTCCGGGCAGCATCAACCTCTCGGCCGACGTGCTGCAGCTCGTGCTTGAGCAGCTCGCCGAGGGCGCGGTGGTCAACGGCTTCAAGAACGTCGTCCTCATGGGCGACAGCGGTGGCGGTCAGGGCCCGAACGGCGGGGTCTATGCCGCGGCGGCCAAGAAGGTGGCCGAAAAACACGCCGCCGAAGGCGTGAAGGTGATCTTCGCCGATCAATCCTATGCGGTGAACAACGAGTTCCTGAAGCAGATCGTCGCGGAAGGCTATCCGATGAGCACCCACGGCGGCATCCCGGACACCTCGCTGATGCTGCTCTTGGACAAGGACGGCACATTGGTCCGTAAAGACCTGCTCGCGACGGCTTTGGGCGATCCCGTGTCGCCCCCGGGCCAGAAGCCGGACCCGAACGCCAAGCGCGTCAACAACGGCATCAGCGGCGACGCGCGCCGTTCGAGCGTCGAACTCGGCAAGCGGCTTTACGACATGAAGCTCAACGCCGCCGTCACGCAGATCCAGTCGCTGCTGAAGTAGAGACCCAAAACAGGAAGGACCGCAGGGGCGGCGGCCCGTGCGGTCCTTTTTTATGGTCCGGGAATTAGGACGGAAGCGTGTTCCGTCTTATTTCCGTTGTTTCATCGGCACGAACTTGCGCTTGGCCTGGCCGGTGTAGAGCTGGCGCGGGCGGCCGATCTTCTGCTGCGGATCCTCGATCATTTCCTGCCACTGGGCGACCCAGCCCGTGGTGCGGGCGAGGGCGAAGAGCGCGGTGAACATCGAGACCGGGATGCCCATCGCCTGGAAGATGATGCCCGAATAGAAGTCGACGTTCGGGTAGAGCTTCTTCTCGATGAAGTAGTCGTCCTCCAGCGCGATGCGCTCGAGTTCCATCGCGATGTCGAGCAGCGGGTTGTTCTTGATCTTCAGTTCGTTGAGCACTTCGGCGCAGGTGCGGGACATGATGCGCGCGCGCGGGTCGTAGTTCTTGTACACGCGGTGGCCGAAGCCCATCAGGCGGAAGTTGTCGTTCTTGTCCTTCGCGCGCTTGACGAATTCGGGGATGCGCTTCTTGTCGCCGATTTCGCGGAGCATGGTGAGCACCGCCTCGTTGGCGCCGCCGTGCGCGGGGCCCCACAGCGAGGCGATGCCGGCCGCGATGCAGGCGAACGGATTGGCGCCCGACGAACCGGCGAGGCGCACGGTCGAGGTCGAGGCGTTCTGCTCGTGGTCGGCGTGCAGGATCAGGATGCGGTCCATGGCCTTGGCGAGGACCGGATTGACCTCGTAGTCCTCGCACGGAGTCGCGAACATCATGTAGAGGAAGTTTTCGGCGTAGGAGAGATCGTTGCGCGGATAGATGAACGGCTGGCCCAGCGAGTACTTGTAGGCCCAGGACGCGATCGTCGGCATCTTGGCGATCAGGCGATAGGTCGAGATGCGGCGGTGATCGGGATTATTGATGTCCAGGCTGTCGTGATAGAAGGCCGAGAGCGCGCCGACGACGCCGCACATGATCGCCATCGGGTGGCCGTCGCGGCGGAAGCCCGAGTAGAAGTTGTGGAACTGCTCGTGCAGCATCGTGTGATAGGTGATGTCGCGCTCGAACTGCTTGTACTGCTTTTCATTCGGCAGGTCGCCGAACAGGAGGAGGTAGGCCACTTCCTCGAAATTGCACTTCTCGGCCAGATCCTCGATCGGATAGCCGCGGTGCATGAGGATACCCTTATCCCCATCGATGAAGGTGATCTTGGACTCGCAGCTTCCCGTCGAGGTGAAGCCCGGGTCGTAGGTGAACATGTCGGTTTCGGCGTAGAACTTGCGGATGTCCACGACATCCGGACCAGTCGTGCCTTCAAGGACGGGGAACTTCCACGCCTTGCCGGTTTGATCGTCCTTCACGCTGATAGTCTTAGCCATGGGTGCGCTCCTTCCGCGAAAATCGGGCACCCATCCGCATGTGGTCTCCCCCGGCGGGCCCCTTTATGTTGCATCGCTTATAGCGCGGAAAATGCTTGTAAATCAACGTTCGCCCGCGCGAATGTGATGTGGCTAACCGGCCACAGCTTCCTTGAGCCGGGCGATGGTTTCCTCCTGGCCCAGGACCTCCATCACCTCGAAAAGAGGCGGTGAATTCAACGTCCCGCACACCGCGGCCCGCAGGGGCGGGGCGACCTTGCCCAGCTTCTGGCCGGCCTGTTCGGCGTAGGCCCGGACCCGGGCCTCGATCTGGCCGTGGGTCCAGGACGGCGCCCATTCCAGCGCCGGAAGCACCCCTTCGATGGCGGTTTTGCCGCCCTCGGCGAGGATGGCCGCGGCCTTCTCGTCGATCTGGACCGGGCGGCGGCCGACAAAGAACGCGGCGCCGTCGGCGATCTCCAGCAGCGTCTTGGCGCGCTGTTTCAGGATCGGCATGGCCTGCTTGAGGCGGGCGGTTTGATCGACCGGCCGGTCGAGTTTCCGCTCGACCAGCGGCAGCACCAGCTTCATCAGGCGCTCGTCGTCGGCGTGGCGGATGTAGTGGCCGTTGAGGCTGGTGAGCTTGTCCATGTCGAAGCGCGCGGCGCCGCGGTTCACGTCGACGATGTCGAACCATTCGACGGCCTGGTCGTCCGAAATGATCTCGTCGTCGCCGTGGGACCAGCCGAGACGCAAGAGATAGTTGCGCAAGGCTTCCGGCAGATAGCCGTGATCGCGGTAGAATTCGACCCCGACGGCGCCGTGGCGCTTGGACAGCTTGGCGCCGTCGGCGCCGTGGATCAGCGGGATATGCCCGTACTTCGGGGCCGGCGCGCCGAGGGCCAGGATGAGCTGGTACTGGCGGAAGGCGTTGTTGAGGTGATCGTCGCCGCGGATGACATGGGTGATGCCCATGTCGATATCGTCCACGACCACGGACAGCATGTAGGTCGGCGTGCCGTCGGATCGCAGCAGGATCATGTCGTCCAGTTGCGCGTTCGCCACGCGCACGGGGCCTTGCACCAGATCGTTGAGGACGGTGTCGCCGTCCTGCGGCGCCCTGAAGCGCACGGCGTAGGGAAGACCGAGTTGTTCGCTCCCCGGGGCGCGGTCGCGCCAGCGCCCGTCATAGCGGATGGGCAGACCCTTGGCCTTCTGCGCCTCGCGCATGGCGCTGAGTTCTTCCGGCGTGGCGTAGCATTTGTACGCCTTGCCTTCGGCCAGCAGCCGTTCGGCGGCGGCGCGGTGTTTGTCGGCGCGGGCGAACTGGTAGACCGCTTCGCCGTCCCAGGCGAGGCCCAGCCACATGAGGCCTTCCATGATGGCGTCGATGGCCGCCGGGATCGAGCGCTCGCGGTCGGTGTCCTCGATGCGCAGGAGGAACTTGCCGCCGGTGTGCTTGGCGTAGAGGTAGTTGAACAGCGCCGTGCGCACCCCGCCGATATGCAGGTAGCCGGTCGGGGACGGGGCGAAACGGACGACGACGCTCATCAAAAACTCTCGTATTGGCTGGCGAAAACCCGGCCGTGGTTTACCATATCCCCGGGGGGATACCATGCGTCCATATGCGGCGTGGGGGAATTTCCGGCAAGAGCTGAAACAGCAGGAAGGCCGCGCGATCCTGTGGATCGTGGTGGCTTTCGCCGCCGGGATCGCTTTGTTCTTCGGCTGGCGGTCCGACCCCTCGGTGTGGATCGGGCCCCTCGCGGCGCTGGCGGCGATTGTTCTCCTGCGGCTGAAGATCGCCAAGCCGTTGGCCATCGCCATCATCGCTATCGCGGCTGGACACAGCGCGGCGCATTTCAGGACGGCGCTCGTGGCCACGCCGCTGCTGACCAAGGAGATCGGACCGGTCGATATCATCGGCCGCGTGGTCGAGACCGAGCGGCGGCCGGGCGTGAACCGGATCGTGCTCGCGCCCGCGCGTCTGCCGCGCGTGCCGGAAGGCGCGATGCCCAAGCGCCTCAGGATCAACATCCCGCGCGGGCATGGACTGCCGAATCCCGGCGAGACGATCGCCGTGGCCGCCGTGGTGGGACCGGCGATGCGCCCCGCGGTCCCCGATGGATTCCAGTTCCAGAGGTTCCTGTACTTCGAACGGATCGGCGGAACCGGTTATTCCGTGGGACGATGGGAACGGGCCGAAGCCGGCGGCGAGGCCACATGGAGCGCGACGTTCGCCGCGGTCATCGAAGGCTGGCGGCGCGGGATCGGCGAACGCGTGGCCGAGGCCGTGCCCGGCGACGCGGGCGCGGTAGCCACGGCGCTGATCAACGGCGAGCAGACTGTCATTCCCGAGCCCTTGCAGGACGCGTACCGCGCGGCGGGGCTCGCGCATCTTCTGTCCATCTCGGGCTTTCACATGACCTTGCTGGCGGGCGCGGTGTTCTTTCTCGTCCGCCGCATCCTCGCGCTGATCCCCGCGATCGCGCTCAGGATGGACGGCAAGAAGATCGCGGCCTGGTGCGCGCTCGCGCTCACGTTCGGGTATCTGCTGATCTCCGGCATGAGCGTGCCGGCGGTGCGCTCGTTCCTGATGATCGCGGTGGTGCTGGCGGCGGTGCTGCTGGACCGCACGGCGCTGTCCTTGCGCACCATCGCCTGGGCCGCGCTCGTGCTGATGCTGATCTATCCGGACGCGGTGTTCGGCGCGAGCTTCCAGATGTCTTTCGTGGCGGTGCTGGCCTTGATCGCGCTGTATGAACAGACCTGGCTGAAGATCCCCTGGCGGGATGCGAAGGGCGAGCTTTCCCTCGTGCGCGCCGCGGGCGTCTATGTGCTGGCGCTGGTGGTGACGGACCTCGTGGCCGGCGGGGCCACCAACATCTTCGCGCTGTACCACTTCAATACGTTCCCAACTTATTCATTGGCGGCCAATCTGATCGCGGGGCCGCTGACGGGGCTTTGGATCATGCCGATGGGCCTCGCCGGCGTGGCCTTGATGCCGGTGGGCCTGGACGCGGTTCCGCTGCGCGCCATGGGCGCGGGGATCGAGATCCTCAACGGTATCGTCATCGAGATCGCCGCGTGGCCCAACGCGCGGGTGCATGTGCCGCCGATGCGCACGGCGTTCCTGGTGCTGGCGGCGGCGGGAATCATTTTCATCTGCCTGTGGAAGGGACGGCTGCGCTGGCTGGGCGCGATCCCGGTGCTGGTGGCGTTGATCCAGCCCTGGGTGACGCGGGCGCCGGATCTCCTGGTCGATGAAAGCGCCCGGGTGATCGCGGTGAGCGACGCGCAAGGCCGTCTGATGTTCGCGCCGGGGCGTGCGGGACGGTTCGTGCGCGAGGTGTGGACGGAGCGCTACGGCGCGTCCGCGGCCAAATGGCCGGGCGGCGACATGGCCTGCGACAAGAGCGGCTGCGTGCTGACCCGCGGCGGGAAGAAGCTGCTGCTGGCCTTCGATCCGGCGGCGCTGGCGGAGGACTGCGGCGAGGTCGACGTGATCGTGAGCACCGTGGCGGCCTACGACCTGTGCACCGATGGCTTCATCATCGACCGGATCAATCTCGCGCGGAAGGGAACCCATGCTTTGTGGCTGAGCGCGCACGACATCACCGCGCGCTCATCGGCCGACGCGATGGGGACACGGGTATGGATGCGCGGGAGCGTGGGGCTGGAGTTGTTTGGGGAGAGTGCTTCGGCAGACGAAGACCTCCAACGATAATCGCAAAATTTATCTGATATAAATTTTGCTCGCGTCCGCGGCTTAATAGCGGCGGAGTAAGCCGACGAGTTTGCCCTGCACGCGCACGCGGTCGGGGCCGAAGATGCGGGTTTCGTAGAGTTTGTTGGCGGGCTCGAGGGCGACGGTTTCGCCTTTGCGGCGCAGGCGCTTCAAGGTGGCTTCCTCGTTGTCGACCAGGGCCACGACGATGGCGCCGTTGTCGGCGCTCTCGCAGCGCTTGATGATGATGGTGTCGCCGTCGTGGATGCCGGCGTCGATCATCGAATCCCCTTCGACGGTCAGGGCGTAGTGATCGCCCGCGCCGAGAAGGGCGCCGGGCACGCCGACGTGCTCGGAGGGATTGCGCAGCGCCTCGATCGGCGTGCCGGCGGCGATCTTGCCGTAGAGCGGAAGGTCGATGGTGTCCTGCGAGGTCGCGGCCTTGACCGAGGCGCCGGGCATGGCGCCGGAGAAGTTGCCGGTGATGACGTTGGGGGTGAAGTTGCCTTTGGCGCCGCCGCCCGGACCGCCATGGGCGCCGCCCGAGAGGCCGCCCATGCCTTCGGGGACCTTCACGACTTCAAGCGCGCGTGCGCGGTGCGGCAGGCGGCGCAGGAACCCGCGTTCCTCGAGCGCCATGATGAGACGGTGGATGCCGGACTTGGAGCGCAGCTTGAGCGCCTCTTTCATCTCGTCGAAGGACGGCGCGACCCCGTCGCGGGCCATGCGGTCCCGGATGAACAGGAGGAGTTGGTGCTGCTTCTTGGTGAGCATGTAACAGCGCTCCGGCGCGAAAAATTGGAAAAAGCCCGTCGAAGAGAACAAATCATAAACTCATCAATGTTCTAGTTTAGTTCCCCCGGGACGTCAAGCACTCCAAAAAATTGAAACTTCCATTACGAGCGGTTGTTGCTATTGTTATTACTCGTATTAGTAGTATCGATTCATTACCATTAGGGGTTCCAGAGGAATGATCAAGAGAACGTTGCTCACCGTTGGTTTGTGCGCGGCCGCCGGTACGGCCCAGGCCGCGTCGTTCAAGGCCCAGTATTACGGTGATTGTTACGCGCCGGTGAACGCGGCGCGCGAGATGGTGCCGCCGCCGCCCCTGGACGTCGCGGGCAAGGCGCAGACGGCGAACCAGGTGGCCGGCGCGTTGGGCAAGCTGGGCGGTTTTGGAATCCCGGGCCTCGGCGGGCTGGGCAAGGTCGCGGGCGTGGCAAATCAGGCCGCCACCTACTCGGGCTACGTGGCCGACGCGGCCGCCTTCTCCAAGAAGATGCAGGAAGACTATCCCGATCCGGCGTCGCGCCTCGCCGCCTATGGCGACAAGATGGGACAGGACGCCGACAAGATCGGCGACGCCACCATGAAACTGGAGGAAGGCCAGGCCTGCTACGAGAAGGCGTACACGACGCTGAAGGCGGGCCTCGAGAGCAAGGACATCAAGTCGTCGGAAGCGTCCAAACGCCAGAAGGAGATCCAGGAGGGGTTGGGCATCGCCGGCGACGTGCTGGCGGACGCGCGCACCACGATGGACCAGAACATGAAGTCCTATAACGAGGCGATGACCTCGGAGGAAAAGGGCATGGGCGTGAACTTCGGCAGCCTCGCCCAGGCGGCGGGCGCCGGACGCGCGCTGGCGGCGAGCGGCGGCGACAGCACCTATGCCGCCTACTACACGCAAACCAACGCCTACACGAACGCCTGGTGGCAGAACTACAACGAGAGCGGCGACCAGAACGCGGCGACGCAAGCGGCCCTGGCCGCGGCGAACGGCGCGCAGGTGAAACCGTATCAGGTCGCGTACTGGAGCCAGAGCGCGGCGGCGGCGAAGGCGGCCGGTCAGCCGGTGGCGCCGCAACTGCCCGCGGGCGTGAACCTCGGCACCATCAACGCCCTGCGTCATTTGAACGGCGCCGGCGGCGCATGGGTGGGCGCGAACGTGGGCATCGGCCTTCTGGGCGACGCCCTCAACGCGGCGAAGAAGGAGGAGGCGCCGGCGGACGCCCAGGCCGCGGCGCAGCCCGAACTCTCGCCGGCCATGAAGGCCGCCGTGCTGAAAACCAGCGTCGATACGTCGAAGTTCACGGACGCCTACGGACTCGTTTCGCTGCAGACGAGCAAGCGAAACGCCCTTTCCGACCTGGTGAAAGCGAAACTGAACTAGTTTCGCTTTCACGCTACGACAGGACGATGACCGGTACCGGCGCCCCCGCGAGAAGCGCGGGGGCGTGCGGTGGCCGGACAATGAGGGCGTTGGCGCGCGCCATGCTGGAGATCATCCCGGAGTCCTGCTTCGGGAAAGGCGTGGCCACCAGATCGGATGAGAGGCTCGCGCGCAGATATTCCTCGCGCGCATCGTTTTCAGGAAGGCCGGCGCCGAGGCGCGCGGGCACGAGCGCCGGCGCGTCGCCGGGCAAACCTTGCAGGCGTGCGATGGCCGGCCCGAGGAACAGCGCGGCGCAGACCATGGCGGCGGCGGGATTGCCGGGGAGCCCGAGCACGGGAAGTTTTTGATTCTTGCCGATGCGGCCGAAGAGCAGCGGCTTGCCGGGGCGCATCGCGATTT
>JAYSFT010000097.1:0-11285 GCA_041913245.1 Rhodospirillaceae bacterium
AGCCTGCATGTGGGCCTGCGCCGTACGCAGAAGAACGGCGCCATCCTCGGGTTTTCGGGCGCATTGAGCGCGGCCGACAAGCTTCCCGGCGAGATCAAGACCAAGCCGCCGATCGCGCTTGTGCATGGCGCCGAGGACCCGGTCATTCCGGTGCGCGCCACCGTCGAAACGGAAAAAGTACTCAAGGAGCTCGGCGTGCCGGTGCAAAGCATGATCATTCCGGGCCTACAGCACGGCATCGACAACGCCGGCGCCAATTTCGGCGCGGCGTTTTTGCATGAACATGTATCGTAAAAATTCACTGTCATTACCCGCTATATGCGGGCAATCCATTTATCGACCGGCACCATATTCGTTGCCGGATGGATGGCCCGCATAAAGCGGGCGATGACATGTGAGGCTGAGCTGACGACCGCCGCTAATACGCCGCCCCGTTGGCTTCCTCGTCGTCGCCGTCACGGTCGCGGCGGTCTTGCTTGTCCTTGTCCAATTTCTTGAACGCACCCGGCGTGTGATGCATGCGCGCGAGCTTCTTTTTCCGCTCGCGCTTTTTCTCCTGCGCGCGCAGCCAGAACAGAACCGCGAGGATCGCGACCCCGAGGCCGGCCCACGGAAGAATCACCGTGATGGACTCTTCAACAGCCATCTGCGCGCGCACCGCGGCGCGGCATTCCGGCAGGTTCCGCCGGCAGGCGTCACGCTGCGCTTTCTCGGACTTCGAGGTGAACCACGGGATGTCGATGCCCTGGCTCGGCATGGTCTGTGCGCGCGCCGGCGCCGCCGGGCCGATCAGGGCGAACCCAACCACAAGAGCAAAGATCGCGAGGATCGTGCGCGTACAAGTCATGATCCCACCCTACTATTAGTCGCAAACATCCGAACAATGTACAGGAATCAACGGCTTCTGCACAGGCTTGCCGCGGACGCGCCTGTTACGCGCGCGGCGTTGTGCGCGGCAACATTACGATCTGCGCGCTTTGGCTCGCCGCGCAAGCTTTGCTAAGCTTTCACCGCAAGAACGAGGCAGGGCCGATGATCCATACATCGCTGTCCAAACGTCGCAAGAGGAAGGACAAGAGGAAGGAGGCGGGCACCGCTCGCCACATCGCAGCACATACGCACGCGCGCAGATAAAACAGGGACCCACACGGGTCCCTTTTTGTTTGCCGCGCGCCCAACGTCGTGAAGGAGGAAGACGCCATGGCCGACAACACCGCGAGAAGCGCTGGAACCCCCAAGGGCACACGATGCGTGGCCCTGGTCGGACCGCAGTCCAGCGGCAAGACCACGCTCATCGAAAGCATGCTGGTCGCGGCCGGGGCCATTCCGAAACGAGGAAGCATCGAAGCCGGAACCATGGTGAGCGACGTCAGCCCGGAATCCCGCGCCCGGCACATGTCCACCGAGATCACGCCCATACGCTTCAACTATCTCGGCGACGATTGGGTGGTGCTCGACTGCCCCGGCGCGGTCGATCTCATCCAGGAAGCGCAGCAGGCGATGATGATCTCCGACGCGGTCGTGGTCGTCGCCGATCCGGACGAAACCCGCATGCTGGCGCTCGGCCCCCTTCTGCGCTTCCTCGACGCGCACAAAATTCCCCACTTCCTGTTCATCAATAAGATCGACGCCGACGTGAACGCGGTGCAGGACCTGCTCGCCGCCGCGCAGCGTCAGTCCGCGCGCCCGCTCGTGCTGCGTCATGCCGTGATCTCCGAGAGCGGCCATGTCACCGGCTACATCGACCTCGTGGCCGAGCGCGCCTACCACTATGTCGAGGACAAGGCCTCCGAACGCATTCCGCTCGAGAAGGTGGGCGACGGCGCGCTGGAAGGCGCGCGGCGTCAGCTCCTGGAAAAACTCTCCGACTTCGACGACGCGCTTTTGGAGAAGCTTCTCGAAGATGTCGTGCCCGAACGCGGCGAGGTCTACCGCCATCTCACCCGCGAGATGCAGGAAGACCTCATCGTCCCGGTGATGGTCGGCGCCGCCGAGCACGGCCACGGCGTGCGGCGCCTGATGAAGGCGCTGCGTCACGAAGTCCCGTCCGCCCGCGCCACCGCCGACCGCCTTGGCATCCCGGCGGGAGCCCCCGTCGCGCAGATTTTCAAGACCGTCTACGCGCCTCACGTCGGCAAATTGTCCCTCACCCGCGTCTGGCGCGGCGCGCTGAAGGACGGCGACACCCTCGCCGGCGTGCGCGTCACCAACATGCAGGAAGCCGGCGAGCCGAAGCAGGTGAAATCCGGCAAGGTCACCGGCGTCAATGAAGGCGGCATCGTCGCGCTCAGCAAGTTCGACGCCGGCAAGGCGGGCGCGATCCTCACCGAAACCGCCGCCGTCGCGCCGGCGACATGGCCGAAGCCGCCGACGCCGCTGTTCACCGTCGCCATCTCGGCCAAGGAGCGCAAGGACGACGTCAAGCTCGGCGACGCCTTGCGCAAGATCAGCGAGGAGGATCCCTCCCTCACCGTCGATCACGTCAACGAGACCTCCGAACTGCTGCTGCGCGGCCAAGGCGACATCCAGCTCGGCATCGCCCTCGAACGGCTGAAGCGCAAATTCGATCTCACGGTGCAGACCCACACGCCGCAGGTGCCCTATCGCGAAACCATCCGCAAGGCGATCACCCACCACGCGCGTCACAAGCGCCAGTCCGGCGGGCACGGCCAATTCGCCGACATCCGCGTGGAGATCAAACCGCTGCCGCGCGGTTCGGGCTTCGTCTTCACCGACTCGATTGTCGGCGGCGTGGTGCCGAAGAACTTCATCCCGGCGGTGGAAGCCGGCCTCAAGGACAACACGGCCCACGGCCCGCTCGGCTTCAACGTCGTCGATATCAACGTGCGGCTCTACGACGGTCAGTATCACAGCGTCGACAGTTCCGATCAGGCCTTCCGCACCGCCGGGCGTCTCGCCATGACCGAGGCGCTGCCCCAGTGCGAGCCGGTCCTGCTGGAGCCCATCTACGACGTGAAGATTTACATGCCCACCGAGTTCACCTCGCGCGTGCAGCGGACCATCACGCAAAGACGGGCCCAGATCCTCGGCTTCAACGCGCGCGACGGCTGGGACGGCTGGGAAGAGATCCACGTCAACATGCCCGAAGCGGCGATGCAGGATCTCATCACCGAAATCCGCTCCATCACCCAGGGCATCGGCACCTTTGAATCGATGTTCAGTCATTATCAGGAGCTGATCGGCCGCGACGCCGAGCGCGTCGTGCAGTCCCGCAAACAAAACATGGAGGCCGCCGCGCACCACTAGCGGACGCTTCAGGCTTCGCCGAGTCCCTCCCTCTCCCGCTGGCGGGAGAGAGTCCTATTATGAGCGCGGGATGTGTTTTAGACACATCCGCGCTTCTTTTTTGCCTTACTTGCAAGGTTATATAAGCCCTTCCTATGCTAGGGTGCCGATGACGTTCCGCCAGAAAATGAAAACCTTCCGGGAGAAGGTGCTGCGCCTGCCGAAGCCGGTACGGATCTTGACGGGAACCCTTCTCGTCCTTGCCGGACTTGTCGGGTTCCTTCCCATCCTCGGTTTCTGGATGGTTCCCGTCGGACTTGCGGTCCTCGCGATCGATATTCCACTCGCGCGGAAACTCGTTCACCGGATGATCGCGGCGTTCAACCGGTGGCGCCGCGGGAGGCGGGAAAAATAAACGGGGTTCGGGGGAGCATGAAAGCTCTGCGCGTTCTTCTTGTCGTGAGCCTGGCGGCGGCGCTGGCCGCGTGCACGCGCGTGCCCGAAGACGAGACCCTGAAGAGCGATCTGCAGACCCTGATCGAGGCCAACTTCGCGCCCGGACTGCTCGAAGTCGTCTCCGCGCAGCACACGCGCGCGCTCCCCTACGTCGCCCCCGGCGAAAAGGTGCGCGTCGGTTACGACGCCGCGCTGCGCGTGAAGCGCGATCACCGCTTCGGCGCCTGGGACCAGATCAACATCGCCACCCTCGCCCTCCTGATGGATGCCGCGCCTGACCAGATCCGCGGCGTGAAGCCGAACGGCAACAGCGCCGGCGACATGATCTCCGTGCGCGGCGGTCTCGCCTATCTCAAGAACGGCGGCGCGCTCAAACGCGACACCACTCCGCCCGAAGCCGCGCCGAAGGAAGAGGCCGGATTCGTCCTGATCGCGGACATCCGCAGCGGCGTGAAGCGGCGCATCGCCAATCTGGAGAAGACCTGGCGCGCCTCGCGCACGGCTATTTCCTACGATGAATGGAAGCGCGCCCGCCGCGCCGTCGCCGGACGCGCGGCGCGCCACGACGGCGGCTTCTCCATCGCCACGGACGTGAAAGGCTCCGTCTATTGGCATTTGGGCGATGCCGTGGAGCGCACGGCCGGCAACAACAACGTGCCCTTCGCCAATGTCGCCGCCCAGGGCCCGCGGGAAGCGCTCGATTTCCTGCGCGGCGGCCGGGTCACCGCGATCGTGATGCGCAACACCGAAGCCGCGCTCGCCGTGAATGGCCTGGCGCCCTACGCCGATACGGGGCCCTACAAACTCGAAGCGCTCGCCGCGCTCTATCCCGAACCCGTGCATGTCATCGTGAAGGAAGGCAGTTCCCTCGGCTCTCCGGCCGAACTGTTCGGCAAGCATGTCGGGGTTGCGGGGACCGCGCGCGTCGACGCGGTCGAGGCCGAAGCGGTCTTGCGCGGGCACGGCGTGCCGCTGTCCGCGCTCGCCGCGCCGCTGGCGGCCGTGCCGACCGCCGATGCGCTCGACCAGTTGGAAGCCGACGCCTTCGACGCGCTCATCGTCACCGCGCCGCTGCCCAGCGCCCCCTTGCGCGACTTCGCCGCCCGGCGGCCGATCCGCCTTCTGCCCTTCGACAGCGACGCCATCGCCTTCCTCACCACCGGCGTGGCCAACTACGTGGCCATCACCATCCCGGCGCGCACCTATCCCGGCCAGACCCGTCCCCTCGCCGCCGTCGCCGCCGTCACCATGCTCGTCTCGGTGAACACCGTGCCCGCCACGGAGGCCGCGAGCCTCCTGGACCTGATGCTCACCCGGGTCGATTACCTCCCGTTCGGCAGCCTCACCGGGGCGATGGTCGGACGCGAGGATGCCCGCCGCGCCATGACTCTTCCGTGGCATGCCGGCGCCACGGCCTATTTCGACCTCGCCGCCAAGCCCTAGCGGCGGCCCGGCGCATACCAAACGACCACTTATTGCACATATTTTAATCATTAATTTTAAATGATTAAAAATTAGGCTTCTTAAAGACAAGCTTCCTCCACCCCCTCGCCGGGGCGGGATTTCTCAACCCTTTGGATTCGCCTCTGAATCTTTGGCGCTGCGGCATGAATGCTGCATCGCACAAATCTGGCACGGCCCTTGCAATAAGGTTCCGCGGGCCTGTGCCCGACGGACGGGCGGATCACGCGGGGAAGCGCGGTGGGCCGGTTCGGAGAACCAAACTTGCGAGAGGGGATACAATGAAAACCAAAACCGTCGGCCTGCTGGGTGCGGCCCTGACCGTCGCCGTGCCGTTCGCGGCCAGCGCTCAGGACAGCGCGCTGCCCGGCGCCTTCACCGGCAACGTCGCCATCGTCAGCGACTACGTCTTCCGCGGCGTCAGCCAGACGCTTCAGGACCCGGCGATCCAGGGCGGCCTCGACTGGGACAGCGGCGCGGGCTTCTATGTCGGCACCTGGGCTTCGTCGATCGAATTCGGCGACGACGCCAGCGTGGAACTCGACATGTACGCCGGCTATCGCGGCGCGGTCGACAACTTCACCTACGATGTCGGCTTCCTCTATTACGCCTACCCGTCGTCCTCGGCGCCGGGCTACGACTTCTGGGAAGTCTACGGCAAGGCCGGCTACAACTTCGGCCCGATGGCCGCCACGGTCGGCCTCAACTACACGCCGGACAACTTCGGCCCCACCAACAAGGACTCGTCGCTCTACTACAGCGCCGTTGTTTCGGCGCCGATCGGCGAGATGTTCGCCGTTTCCGCCGGCGCGGGCTACTCGGCCCTCGAAGGCGTGAAGAACTACGCCGACTGGAACATCGGCGGGACGTTGAACATCCCCGAATGGTTCAGCCTCGACCTTCGCTACTACGACACCGACCTGCACTCGGCCGGCAATCTCGCCGACGACCGCTTCGTCGTGAAGATCTCCAGAGCTTTCTAATCCGCCAACTCCGCCGCGGCCTTCGGGCCCGCGGCGGTCCTCTTTAACGACCCAACTGGGGGAGCAACCACATGAAACGCTTGAGGACTACGATAACCGCAATGGTGTGGGCCGTGTTCGCGCTCACGCTGTCCGTACCGGCGATGCAGACCGCGTTCGCGCAAGACGCCGCTCCGGCCGCCGAAGCCGCGGCGCCCGCCGAAGCTCCGGCGGCTGAAGCCGCGGCCCCGGCCGAAACCCCGGCCGCCGAAGCCCCCGCGGGCCCGTCCTTCGACACGGGCGACACCGCGTGGATGCTCACCGCCACGGCTCTTGTTCTGCTCATGACCATCCCGGGCCTCGCGCTGTTCTACGGCGGCATGGTCCGCAAGAAGAACGTGCTCGCGACGGTGATGCAGAGCTTCGCCATCACCTGTCTCATCACCGTGTTGTGGATGATCGCGGGCTACAGCCTGGCGTTCACCGAAGGCTCCTCGCTGATCGGGGGAACCAGCCGCTTGTTCCTGTCCGGCCTGGGCCTGGACAGCGTTCATCCGCTGGCCGCGACCATTCCGGAATCGGTCTTCATGACCTTCCAGATGACCTTCGCCATCATCACCCCGGCGCTGATCTGCGGCGCGGTGGCCGACCGCATGAAGTTCTCCGCGCTGATGATCTTCATCACCCTGTGGAGCTTCATCGTGTACGTGCCGATCGCCCACTGGGTGTGGGGCGGCGGCTTCCTCGGCGCGGCGGGCGTGCTCGACTACGCCGGCGGCACCGTCGTGCACATCAACGCGGGCGTGGCCGGCCTCGTCGCCGCCATCATGCTCGGCAAGCGCATCGGTTACGGCACCGAGCCGCTTCCGCCGCACAACCTTGTCCTGTCCGTCATCGGCGCCGCGCTCCTGTGGGTCGGCTGGTTCGGCTTCAATGCCGGCTCCGCCGCCGGCGCGGGCATGAACGCCGGCATGGCCATGGCCGTCACGCAGATCGCCACCGCCGCTGCCGGTATCGCCTGGATGCTCATCGAATGGGCCTTCAAGGGTAAGCCGAGCGTGCTCGGCATCGTCTCGGGCGCGGTCGCCGGCCTCGTCGCCATCACGCCGGCTTCGGGCTTCGTCGATCCGATGGGCGCGCTCATCATCGGCCTCGTGGCCGGCGTGGGCTGCTACATCGGCGCCACCTCGCTCAAGCACGCCCTCGGTTACGACGACAGCCTGGACGCCTTCGGCGTTCACGGCGTCGGCGGCATCATCGGCGCCGTTCTGACCGGTGTCTTCGCCCGCGAAGCCATCAGCCCGATCGACGCTCACGGCCTGATCGAAGGCAACGGCGCTCAGGTCATCACCCAGCTTTACGGTGTCGGCGTCACGGTCGTTTACTGCGCCATCGCGACCGCAATCATTCTCAAGGTCGTGGACCTCATCGTGGGCCTGCGCGTCGAAAAGGATGAAGAGCGCGAAGGGTTGGATATCGTCCTCCATGGCGAGGTCGTAAACTAACCCCTAGGGGAAGTGGGGACGCGCTCGACAGGGTTCGCCACATCCGAGGTCTGCTTCGGTGTGGCGAACTTTCCCCCCTCGATCCCCCCCCGTGTTGACCGGTACATCCGAACAGGAGACCAAAGATGAAAAAGATCGAAGCCATTATCCGGCCCTTCAAGCTGGACGAAGTGAAGAAAGCGCTGAACGATATCGGCGTGCAGGGTTTGACCGTGCTCGAGGTCAAGGGCTTTGGCCGCCAGAAGGGCCACACCGAACTCTATCGCGGCGCCGAGTACGTGGTTGACCTGGTGCCGAAGGTGAAGATCGACGTGGTGGTGGACGACCCGCAGGTCGAACCCGCCATCGAAGCGATCCGCACGGCGGCCCAGAGCGGCAAGATCGGCGACGGCAAGATTTTCGTCTCGCCCGTCAGCGAAGTCGTGCGCATCCGCACCGGCGAACGCGGCGCCGCCGCGATCTAATCGATTTTCGTAGGTCCCCCCAGGGACCTCACCTCGAGCCGGCCAGGGACCTCCCCCCTGCGCCGGCTTTTTTTTGCGCTATGCGGGCGCGCCCGTATATCCGCCCACCGCTTGCATGAACTTGCTCGCCACCGGCGCCATTCTTGCTTCGGTGAACATCGGGCCGACGAGTTGCACGCCGAACGGCAGGCCGCGTTTGTTGATGCCCGCGGGCACGGCGAAGGCCGCCAGGTCGAGGATGTTTCCGAAACCGGTGTAGAAGCTGAACTTCCACGGCAGCGCGATGGGGTCGGCCTCCACCTCCGCCGCCGTTGATTGAATCGGCGACGTCGGCACGAGCAGAAAATCCGCGCCGGCGAAGAGGCTCGCCGCCTCGCGTTTCAGGGCTTCCAGCTTATGCAGCCCCGCGAAAACTTCCGTGGCTTTCCTGTCCTTGTTGCCCAGGATCAGCTTCACGACGTTGGGGTGGCATTCGGCTTCATGGGCTTGCATGAAAGCGCCGAGGTCCACGACCCGCTCGGCGATGAAGCCCGCGCCGTACAGCAATCCCCCGGCGTCGCGGAACGGCGCGAAGTCCGCTTCGATCTTCTTGCCGCCGATACGTTCCATCGCCGCGACGGCGTCCGCGAACATCCGCGCATTCTCCGTGTCGCCGAAGAACTCGAGGTCGCCCGCCTTGGGGACCGCGAAGGAGAATGAGCCCGAGGCGTTCGCCGGGATCGAGACCCGCACGCGCGAATAGATGTCCGCCGGGTCCATCTCGGCCAGCGCGTCGAGCACCGTCATGCTGTCGTCCACGCTGTGGGCCAGCACCGCCACGCAATCGATGGAGCGGTTGCACGGCACGACGCCGGACGCCGAGATGATGCCGCGGGTCGGCTTCAGACCGACGATGTTGTTGAAGGCCGCCGGGATGCGCCCCGAACCGGCCGTGTCGCTGCCCAGCGCGAACGGCACGATGCCCGCGCCCACTGCCACCGCCGAGCCCGAACTCGATCCGCCGGCCACATAGTCGCGCCCGAACACCGAACGCGGCGCGCCGTAGGGCGAGCGCAGACCGGCGGTGCCGGTGGCGAACTGATCCATGTTGGTCTTGCCGATGATCACCGCGCCCGCGGCTTCCAGGCGGCGCACGCAGAAAGCCGTTTCCTTCGGCGTATAGGCATAGGCGGGACAGGCGGCGGTGGTCGGCGTGCCTGCGAGGTCCATATTGTCCTTGATGGCGCAGGGCATGCCGAACAGCGGCATCCTGGCGCGCGCGGCGGCGTCCAGGCTTTCCAGCGCCTTCACGCGCGCGTCCAGCGCGTCGGCGGGAATGCGTGTGATCCACACACCGCTCTGCTGCGCGTAACCGTCTGCGCGCCGCACGGCTTCGAAAACGATGTCGGCGACGCGCGCTCCGGCGGCATGGGCGGCGCGAATCTCGGACAGCGTGAAACGCAGATTTTTCATCGGACGGCGACCTCTTGGAGACCTTGTAAGCGCTTTCCCGCTCACGAAAGGTGTCGGGATTTTCCTTGTGCAGTGCACACTTGGCGGGCGGACGCAGCGTAAGTAGTCCCATTTTCCGCGTCAATTCCGCCGGCTTGTAAGACGAGCTTACGCGCTCTCGCGATTTATCCACAGAGGAACGGGATATGACCCAAACATCCCCTTGCGCTGAGGGGTCTCGGATGCAAAGAACTGCCCGGAACATCGACGTTTTTTGAAGGGACTACGGTGAATAAGGACGTACGTGTGGCCACCAGCAACACCAAACTCAACGAGCTGGTGAATAAGATTGCGACCCTGTGCAAACCGGATCGTATTCATTGGTGCGACGGCTCGCAGGAAGAGTACGACGCGCTGTGCGGCGAAATGGTCAAAGGCGGAACGCTCATCCGCCTCGACGCGCAGAAGCGCCCGAACTCCTATCTCTGCCGCTCGCACCCGGGCGACGTGGCGCGTGTCGAACACCGCACCTTCATCTGCACGAAGGACAAGGACGACAGCGGCCCGACCAACAATTGGGCGGATCCGGCCGAGATGCGCGAAACCCTCGACGGGCTTTTCGCCGGCTGCATGCGCGGCCGTACGATGTTCGTGATCCCCTTCTCGATGGGCCCGCTCGGTTCCGACATCGCCCACATCGGCATCCAGATCACCGACTCCCCCTACGCCGTCGTGAACATGCGCATCATGACCCGCATGGGTAAAAAGGTGCTCGACGTTCTCGGCGATGGCGACTTCGTGCCGTGCGTCCACTCCGTCGGCGCGCCGCTCGAACCCGGCCAGAAGGACGTCGCCTGGCCGTGCAACGACAACAAGTACATCGTGCACTTCCCGGAGACCCACGAGATCTGGTCGTTCGGCTCCGGCTACGGCGGCAACGCCCTGCTCGGCAAGAAGTGTTTCGCCCTGCGCATCGCCTCGGTGATGGCGAAGGAAGAAGGCTGGCTCGCCGAGCACATGCTCATCGTCGGCCTGGAATCGCCGAAAGGCGAGAAGACCTACGTCGGCGCCGCCTTCCCGTCCGCCTGCGGCAAGACCAACCTCGCCATGATCATCCCGCCCCAGGGTTTCGAAGGCTGGAAAGCCTGGACCGTGGGCGACGACATCGCCTGGATCAAGCCGGCAGCCGACGGCACGCTGCGCGCCATCAATCCCGAGGCCGGCTATTTCGGCGTCGCGCCGGGCACCTCGGACAAGACCAATCCGAACGCGATGAAGCTGGTCGCGCGCGATTGCATCTTCACCAACGTCGCGCTCACGGACGACGGCGACGTGTGGTGGGAAGGCATGACCGACGAAGCCCCCGCGCACCTCGTCGACTGGCAGGGCAAGGACTGGACGCCCGGTTGCGGCCGTCCCGCCGCCCATCCGAACGCGCGCTTCACGGCGCCGGCCGTCCTCTGCCCGATCCTCGATCCGGCGTGGGACGATCCGAAGGGCGTGCCCATCAGCGCCTTCGTGTTCGGTGGCCGCATGAGCCACACCTTCCCGCTCGTGTTCCAGTCGCTCAACTGGGATCACGGCGTGTATCTCGCCGCCACCATGGGCTCCGAAGCCACCGCCGCCGCCGAGAACCAGGCTGCCGTGCGCCGCGATCCGATGGCGATGCTGCCTTTCTGCGGCTACAACATGGCCGACTACTTCTCGCACTGGCTCTCGATCGGCCGGAAGGTGAAGAACCCGCCCGCGATCTTCCGCGT
>JAYSFT010000098.1:0-11264 GCA_041913245.1 Rhodospirillaceae bacterium
CCCGCGCCCGTCAGCGCGCTGACGGGATTGAAGGACGAGTTGCCCCACACCTTGGTCCAGATGTCGGAGCGGATTTCCGTGCTGACGACCGTGTTGAAACCGGTGCGGTTGAACATATCGGCGACGGCCTGCGCGCGCGCCGAGGCGCTGCCGTCCGGTTCGCCGATGATGAAGCGCATCGTGTCGGTGACGTGGACGACGCCCGGCTCGACAACCTTCGCCGCCGCATAGATGACGCCGCCGATGACGCGCCGGCCTTCGATCGCGCGGCCGATGGCGCCGTCCGGATCCACGGCGGCAAGCCGACGCCCGTCGAATGCGCCGCCGTTTTTATGGAAATACCACCAGGGAATCCCGTTCAGCACCGCAAGCACGGGCGTATCGCTGCGAAATAGGCGCGGCAGCGTCTGGGCCGCCGCGGCGATCTGGTGGGCCTTCAGGCACAGGATCACAAGATCGAAGGGCCCGGCCTCTTCCGCGGCGGCCGCTTTAATGGGCGGCCTATGCCGCGCGCCTTTCGCGTCGATCATTGTGAAGCCGCGCTTCAGGGCTTCGAGGGTGGCGCCGCGCGCGATGAAGGTGACGTCATGGCCGCCGAGTGCGAGTTTCGCGCCCAGAAGGCCGCCCATCGCGCCCGCGCCGACCACGGCGATCTTTTGAAAAGCGGTGTTCATCTGTTGAACCTAGCGCAGGGCGTCGTTCAACGTAAGGCCGAGGCGCACGCCGGCTTTTTCAAGCTGACCCATGGCGATGGGGCGGTTCTGTTGAACATAACGCTCATCGAACGCGAGGCCGCCGGGATTGCCGATATAGCCCGTTGCCGGGCTGCGCATGATGAAGAAGCTCTCCCGCGCCCAGTCGAGCGGCGCCGGATGGGTCTGAACCTCATGGGCCAGCCATAAGGTTTCGTGCTCGCCGCCTTTCGCCGCGCGTTCGGCCTCCAGGAGGCCCGTTTCCCAGATGTCGTAAAGCGTCGTGGCGCGGCCCAGGAACACGGCGGGGACCTTGCGCCCGCCGCCGTCTTCCGCGAACCCCAGATTCAACGGCTGGTGCAGGTCGGCGGTCAGGTGCATCAGCAGTTTCAGCGCGGTGGCCTTCTGCTCCTTGGGCGCGTCACTCTTCAGTGTGCCGATCTCCTGCACCACGCGGGTCACGACGCAGCTTTTGGGCTCCGGACAGTCGCGCGCGAGATTGATGGCGTCGGCGCCGCGCGGCAGCAGCATGGAGTGCCAGGACGCGGTTTCGGGCTGCGATGCTTTGACGCGCTCGGCCCAAAAACACAGATCGAGAAAGTCCTCGCTGCGCGTGATGTCGAGAATATCGAAGGCTTCCTGGCGGACGGAAGGCGACATCACATCGAGCGCGATCGCGCATGACAATCGATGCCCATCCCGGCCCCATGCGAAGGCGGGGCTGCTCACGCCGAGAAGGAAGAGGGAAAGGACCGCCGCGCGCATGGACGTTACGAAGCCGGCGGTGGAGGCGGCGCGGGCTCGGCCGGCAACGGGATGAATTCCTTGTTGTCCGTATCGGGCAGTTTCATGCGCCCCGCGATCCAATCGGCCTTGGCCTGTTCGAGGCGCTCTTTCGACGAGGAGACGAAGTTCCAATAGAGGAAACGTTCGCCGACCGGCTCGCCGCCCAGCAGCATGACCGTCGCCGGCGTCCTGGCCGTGAAGCTCGCCGCATCTTTCGTGAGCACCGGCATCTGCCCGGCCGTGAATGTCCGGCCCGCCATCTCGATCTCGCCGGCCGCAATATAGAGGGCGCGCTCGCTATGACCGCGCGGGACTTCGCCCTTCGCACCGGCGTCCATGTCGAGACAGGCATAGAACAGGGGGGAATGGGTTTTCACGGCGGCCGTGAGACCGTACGCGGTCCCTGCGATCAGGCGTCCGCGCACGCCGTCTTCTTCCCACTCCGGAAGATCGGCTCCTTCATGGTGTGAAAATTCAGGCGCCGCTTCTTCGTGTTCGTTCGGCAATGCGACCCAGGCCTGGATGCCGTGCAGGTGATCGCCTTGCGCGCGCGCCTTCTCGAAGCGTTCGCTGTGCGTGATGCCGCGCCCGGCCGTCATCCAGTTCACTTCCCCCGGGCGGATCGATTCTTCCGAACCGACGCTGTCCCGGTGCACGATCTCGCCCGAGAACAGATAGGTGACCGTGGACAAGCCGATATGCGGGTGAGGACGCACATCCACCGTGCGCGGAATGCCGGGCGCGAGGTCCACGGGGCCCATGTGATCGAAGAACACGAACGGGCCCACCATGCGCCGCTTGGCGAAGGGCAGTACGCGCCCCACCTCGAAGCCGCCGAGGCTTTTGCGCCGCTGTTCGATCACGAGGTCGATCATTGCGCCTATGCTTTCATGAGACGTTCGAATTCCGCCGTGTAGGCGTTCTCGAACGGGACACCCTTATTGTAGGGCCGGGCTTCCGTCAGCGCGCGCGTAAATGAAGGGCGTTTCGCCAGTCTATTGTAATACGCGCGAACGCGCGGGTGGTTCTCGAACGGCGCCATGAGGTTCGCGTAGAACAGGAATGGCGCCGCGGCGCAATCGGCCATGGTGAACGCCTCGCCGGCCGCCCAGGTCTTCTCTCCCATTTCCGCTTCGAGAATTCCGTAAGCGGTGACGAGCAGGTTCCTCGCGGCCTCCACCCCGTAGGGATCGTTCTTTCCCGCGGGGCGGAAGTTATCGACCACCATCTTGGACATGGGATCGTTGACGTAGAGATCGAAGAACCGGTCGAGACCGCGCACCTTGCGCGCAAGATCCGCATTGTCCGGGATCAGCTTGACCGGTCCCGGATAATGCTGGGCGAGATACTCGACGATAATGCTGGATTCGGGGATCGTTTCGCCGCGCGCCTCGTCCCGCAGGACGGGAAAGCGCACGAGAGGCCATACACGCTTCAGCTCGCTCGCCGACGCCGGATCGCCCAAGTCGATGATTTTCGGCGTAAACGGCGTTCCGTTTTCGTACAGCGCGATGAGCGCCTTCTGGCAATACGACGAAAACGGATGGAAGTAGAGCGTGAGCGCCATGGTGCGCGGCCCGGAGCGTTCTAGAGATCGACGAGCATGGTGAAGCCGCCGTAGATCATGCGCTTCGCGTCAAAGGGGTTGTCCTTGCCCTGCATCATTTTCGCGAGCCGCGGATCCATCATCACCTTCTTGTTGATGCGGTCGCGGTCCTTGCGCGATTTATAGACGATCCAGGAGAACATCACCGTCTCGTCCTTCTTCAGCTTCACGCTTTGCGGGAAGGACGTCAGCTTGCCCGGCTTCACATCGTCGGCCACGCACTCGCGGAACTGAAGGGCCCCGAACTCCATCCAGATCTTGCCGGCCTTGGTGGCCAGGGCTTTGTACTTTTTCACGTTCTTCTTCGGAACCGGCACCACGAATCCATCGACGTAAGGCATCGTCTTCTCCTTCATCTGTAGCCCCCCGGCCGTCTATGTCCTGCCGTCAGGGAGGCGGCGCTGTCAATTGCTAGTGGGTGACAAAGACCTCGGCGCGTATTGCAGCTCCGCGTCACAACCCCGTGCAATAGTTGGATTTTCCGCGAATCGCCTAGACACCCCCGATAGAGGGGCTATCCTCTGCCTCGCCCTGGACGCGCGCGGCGCATCGCCGCAATCAAACAAGCAAGTGGGAGGATCTCATGAGCAAGCTGTTCCAACTGGCCGCCGGCGCTCTCTTCGCCGTCGGAATGTCTTTCGGCGCGCAAGCCGCCGACGCGACGGCGAAGTACACCGCCACCCTGACGTCCGCTGAAGAAGTGCCGCCGAACGCCAGCACCGGAAAAGGCCGTGCTGAACTCATGCTCAATCCGGCCACCAAGGAACTCACCTGGACCGTGACCTGGGAAGGCCTGACCGGCGACGCCGTCGCCGCTCATGTGCACGGCCCGGCCGACAAGGGCGCGAACGCCGGCGTCGCCGTGCAGCTCGGCGTGCAAGGGACGCCGCCGAAGAGCCCTCTGACCGGCAAGGCCACCTTGACCGATGCCCAAATCGCCGACCTCAACGCCGGCAAGATGTATGTCAACGTCCACACCGCCATGAACAAGGGCGGTGAAGTGCGCGGCCAGGTTTCCAAGTAAAGATCCGCAAGGAAGACCCCGCACACGATCGAGACGAAAAGGCCGGGCCGCGCCCGGCCTTTTTATTTTATACTCATACCATGCCAGATGATTCCGCCCTGCGTGCGGACGCCGTCATTGACCTTCCGCCCCTGGATGGCTCGGCGCTCCCGCGCACCCCTTTCCGCTACATCTCCCACTATTTGCGCGCGGGCTTCCTGCCGCCGCTGGCCGGCATGGTGCTGCTCATGAGCGTCTGGACGGCGCTCGAGACGCTACAGCCCTACTTTATCGGCCGGCTGGTCGAGGGGCTCACGCGCGCGCAGGCGGGCGCGCAGGTGGCGCCGTGGTTCGCCGCGCTTTGCACCACCTGGTTCGGTACATATGTGTTCGCGCATCTCTACGCGTCCTATTCCCAGATGAGACTTACAGACCTTCGCCTGCATATGCAGGACGAGATGTTCGCCTATCTCCATGGTCACGCGCCCCGCTACTTCATGGATAACGCCAGCGGCGGTTTGGTGCAGAAGATCCGCCAGGCCGGGAACGCGGCGATGATCATCATCGACTATCTCTGCACGAACGTCGTGCGGCTCGGCGTCATGCTGACGATCACCGTCATCATGATCCTTCATCAGGCCCCCGATCTCTTGGCGCCATTTTGCATTTTCCTCGCCGTGTTCACGACCGTCGCGGTCTTCACGGCGCAGCGTATGCGTCACTTCGCCAAGGCGCATGCGAAGGCCGCGGCGGACGTGGTCGGACGCATGGTGGATTCGGTCACCAATTGGGACGTCGTGCGCAGTTTTGCCCGCGCGGTTTACGAACGCGCGACCATGCAGCCATTCAACGCCGCCGAGCGCGCCGCGCACCTCAAGCTGCGTTTGTCTCTGTCCGCAATGCGCATGACGCTGCACGTTTTCAGTGTCGCCTTTATCGCTTGGCTTGTTTGGGAAAGCCTGCAGGCCGCGCTCGCGGGCACGATGTCCGTCGGCGCCTTTACCACCGTTCTGATGCTCTCCTTCACGGTTGCGGCGACCATACGGACTCTCGGCGACAATCTTTTCGTCTATTTCGAATATTACGGCATTCTCAGTGAAGCGCTGACGACGGTGCTCGCATCGCACGAAATCGTCGATCCTCCGGGAGCGGCGCAGCTTCGGGTGGCCGGCGGCGCGGTCTCCTTCGAGGGCGTGACCTTTTCCTATGCCGACGGCGCGCCGGTCTTCACGGATTTTTCGCTTTCCATTGGATCGGGCGAGCGCGTCGGCCTTGTCGGACCCTCCGGCGCGGGCAAAAGCACGCTCATCAAACTCCTGCGCCGGCAGTTCATCTACGAGAGCGGGCGTATCGTCATCGACGGACAGGATATTGCGCACGTCACCTGGGACTCCCTGCACGATTGCATCGGCGAGGTGCCGCAGACCCCCAGCATTTTCCACCGCTCGGTGCGCGACAATATCCGCTACAGCAGGCCCGACGCCTCCGATGAGGACGTGATCGCCGCCGCGAAGCTCGCCCATTGCCATGAGTTCATCGCCGAACGCGAACACGGATATGACTCCGTCGTCGGCGAAAAGGGCATGAAGCTGTCCGGCGGCGAACGCCAGCGCGTGGCCGTCGCCCGCGCCTTCCTGAAGAACGCGCCGATCCTCCTGCTTGACGAAGCCACGTCGTCTCTGGACAGCGAGGCTGAACATCTGATTCAAGACGGTCTGCTGGCGCTGATGAAGGGACGCACGGTCATCGCGATCGCCCATCGCTTGTCCACCATCGCGCACCTCGACCGGATCGTCGTGCTCGACAAGGGCCGCATCGCCGAGCAGGGAACGCATGCCGAACTGCTGGCGGCGGGCGGCACCTACGCCAAGTTGTGGCAGCGCCAGGCCGGAGGTTTCATGTGATTACGCTTTATCAATTCCGGCCGCTGAACGGCCTACCCAATCCCAGTCCCTTCTGCATGAAGCTCGAGACCTACCTGCGCATGGCGGGCCTTCAATATGAGGCGCGCACGGTGCTGCGGCCGGGCTCGGCGACCGGTAAGTGCCCGTATATCGTCATCGACGGTGAGACGCTCACGGACTCCAGCCGCATCATCGCGGCGCTCGAAGGTCGGTTTGGCCATCCGGTGGACGGCAAGCTCACGCTGGCGCAACGCGGTGAGTCGGTCGCGTTCCAGCGTATGCTCGACGAACATCTTTACTGGGTCGCGGTCTATGGCCGCTGGGTGGCGCAGCCGGTCGAACTCCGGCGCCAGTTTCTGCGCGACCTCGGCATTCCGCCGGCGCTGGCCGGGATCGCGGCGTGGGCCGGACGCCGCCGCTACCAACGGACGCTGCATGCGCAAGGCATCGGCCGTCATCCGCCGGAGGTTATCTGGCAACTCGGGATTTCCGATCTACAGGCAATGGCGCATTGGTTGGGCACGCGGCCCTATGCGTTCGGTGACGAGCCGACCGTCCTCGACGCCTGTCTCTATTCCTACGTCGGCAACATCATCCGCTCGCCCTGGGATAATCCGCTGAAGATCGCCGCGCTCAAGCATCGCAGTCTTGTCGATCATTTCAGCCGCATGTTCTCGCGGTACTTTCCTGAACTGGCATCGTAACGGCTCATTTTGTGATAGACTTATGGCCGTCACGTCTTCTCCAGGGGGAGTCATGTTTCGCCGCGCGCCCGCGCTTGTCCTTTTCTTGATCTTGTCCGCCTGCTCCGAAGGGCCGGCTGTCACCGCGACCACATCGCCTTCGGCATCGGATGATGCCGCCGCGGCGGGTTCAACGGCGCAGGTCCTGATCCTCGCCAAAGGGACCGCGCTGCCCGCCGGTTACAAAGTCGATCCGGCGCGCACCATGATCTTCGGCACCGACGACAGATGGCTGGGCCGCCTGACCTACACCGCCTCGGGATCGGCCGATGAGGTCTTCGACTTCCTGCACCGTGAAATGCCGAACTTCGGCTGGGTGGAAATCTCCGCCATGCGCTCGGACAACAGCCTTTTGACCTTCAGTTCGGAAAGCACGGGGCGCCTGGCTACCATCAACATCCGCCGCGGGTCGGTGATCGGATCGACGCAGGTGGATATGGTGGTCGCGCCCAAAGGCGCGCAGTAGCGCCGCGTCAAGCTTTCAGCCCCGCGTCCCACGCGGCGCGGTAATCCCGGCGCAGCAGGTTTTTCTGAACCTTGCCCATCGTATTGCGCGGCAGCGTGTCGGCGAACACGATCATCTTCGGGACTTTATAGCTCGCCAGCGAGTCCTTCAGCGCGGCGCGCACAGTCTCGGCGGGCAGCGCGGCGGCGCCCGTGTCCATGGTGATGATGGCGAGACCCGCTTCGCCGAAATCCGGATGCGGCATGCCGACGACGGCTGACTCGGCCACGCCCGGCAGGCCGTCGATCACGGTTTCGATTTCCTTCGGGTACACATTGTATCCGCCGGAGATCATCATGTCCTTCGCGCGGCCGACGATGTTGACCATTCCATCCGGGTCCAGCTGGGCCAGATCGCCCGTCTTGAAGAAACCGTCGACGGTGAAATCCTCGGCGGTCTTCTCCGGTTTGCGCCAGTAGCCGCGGAATACGCTTGGGCCTTTGATCTGGATTTCGCCGGTGGTGCCGTTGGGTACCGGCTGATTGGTCTCGTCGGCGACGCGCAGGATCAAGCCGGGCAGGGGCCAGCCGACGGCGCCCGCCGCCCGTGCCCGGTCGATATGCGCGCTGGTGATGATGCAGGCTTCGGTCATGCCGTAGCGTTCCAGGATCTGCTTGCCGGTCCGATCCTCGAAGGCCCGGAAGGTTTCATCCAGAAGCGGCGCCGATCCGCTGATGAACAGGCGCACGTTCCGCGTCACTTCCTTCGTGAACCCGCAGTTGGCGAGGAGGCGCACATAATATGTCGGCACGCCCATGAAGACGGTTGCTTTCCCAAGGTCGCGGATCGCTTCTTCGGGTGTAAATCGGCTGTGGAAGATCATGCCGGTGCCGTTCATCAGCACGGTGTTCAACGCCACGAACAGGCCATGCACATGAAAGATCGGCAGGGTGTGCAGGAGGACGTCGCCCGGCCCGAATTTCCAGACCTCGTGGAGCGCCTTGGCGTTGGAGGCGAGGTTGCCGTGGCTCAGCATCACGCCCTTCGGTTTTCCGGTGGTGCCGGAGGAATAAAGGATCGCGGCCAGGTCCGTTTGATCGCGTTCGATCGAGCCCGCCGGCGGCGCGAGGCTCGCGGCCCGGTTCATCAGGGTGCCTTGGCCGCTCGCGTCCAACGTCAATACATGCGGTACCTTGCGCGCCGCGCAGACATCCATCAGCGCTTTCGAGGCCGGATCGGCGACGACTAATGTCGGTTCCGCGTCGGCGATGAAATAGTCGAGCTCATCGGCCCGGTAACCGGTGTTCATCGGCAGGAACACCGCGCCGGCGCGTAAACACGCAAGGTAAAGGAACACCGCTTCGGCGGATTTTTCCACCTGCATCGCCACGCGGTCGCCGGGCGCGACTTTCAGTTCGATCAGGAGCGCGGCGATGCGTCCCGAGATCGCGTCCAGATCGGCGTAGGAGAAGACGCGGCCGTCCGGCCGGGTGATGAAGGCGCGCGCGCCGTCCTTGGGAAAGCGTGTGCGGAAGATTTCAAAAAGATTTGCGGTCATGGCGCGCCTTCATACGGAAAAAGGCGAGGCCTCGCCAACGTTAGAAGACGTCAGATGGTGAAGTTGAGATACTGACCGCGCGTCGGGTGCGGGCTCGGCTCCTGCTGGAGTCTCTTCGACGGATCCGGCGGCGGCGGCGGGTTGGCGTTCGTCGCGGGACCCGGATCGCGCGCGCGGGCGCTTGGGGTGTGCTGGAAGGCCGACAGATCGTTGATGGTGCTGGTATCGCTCATCTTCCCAGCCTAACCGCTCAACCAAAGAGTGCAAGGGTGGGCCGAAAACGCACGAAATCGTAAGGCGTTAGCGCTAGCCCGCGGCGGGTAGAAAGCTCTGAAGCGGCGTCCCCGGGTCCGCCAGCAGAATCGGGTCGGGCTGGATTTGGTGGGAAATCAGCTTTTTGGACTGCAGGAAGTCCTTGGCCATGTTCACCGCGTGGCAAGCCACGAAAACCCCGTCCCGCAGATAACAGGCGGAGAATTTGCGCGCGTGCATCGACCCGCGAATCACGACCGCGTCGCCGGACTTTGAAACTCCCGCCATCTGCAATTTCAGATCGTACTGATCCGACCAGAACCACGGCACTTCGTCATAGGGCGCCGGGGCGCCGGTAATAGCCAAGGCAACAGCCTTGCCTTGACCAAGCGCGTTGGGCACCGACTCAAGGCGCAACCGTTCGCCGACAACCCGCGAAGGATGATTGGTGCAGTCGCCCGCCGCGAAGATGTCGGGGTCGATCGTGCGCGCGCACTCGTCCACGACGACGCCGTTGTCGACGGGCAGGCCGGCTTCGACCGCCAGTTCCACATTGGGTACGATGCCGATGCCGATCACCGCGAGATCGGCATCGATCGCCGATCCGTCGCTGCAGCGAACCCGCGCGAGGGTGCCGGCGCCCTCGAAACCCGTGACGGTTTCGGACGTGCGTATGTCGACGCCTTCGGCGCGGTGGACGTCGGTGTAGAATCGCGACATCTCCGGCGCGACGACGCGGTTGAGCACGAGCGGCATCATTTCAAGGATCGTGACCTTGCAGCCGCGCTTCACCGCCACCGCCGCGACCTCGAGTCCGATGTACCCGCCGCCGACGATCACGAGTTTCGCGCCCGCCGTCAGCCGGTCACGGAAGCCCAGCACGTCCTCGGCGTTGCGCAAATAGTGCACGCCGGGAAGGTCGGCGCCCGGACAGATCATGCGCCGCACGCGTCCGCCCGTGGCCAGCACCAGCTTGCCGTAGCGCAGCACTTCGCCGGTCGAAAGGCCGACGGTCTTCTGCACCCGGTCGATGTGAGAAACCGTTGTTTTCAGGCGTAAGTCGATATTCTTGTCGGCGTAGAAGGCCGCCGGACGCATCGCCATGCGCTCAAGCTCCACCTCGCCGGCCAGGAAGCCCTTGGACAGCGGCGGACGCTCGTACGGCACATAGGCTTCGTCGCCGATCATCGTGATCGGACCGGCAAACCGGTTCTGGCGCAGGAAAATCGCGGTTTGCGCGCCGGCCTGGCCCGCGCCGATGATAAGGGCGTTCTCGCTCATGCTGATGGTATGAAGACGGCGGAGAAGGAGCGCTAGTTTTCTTTGATGGCGTCGCCGGCCACAAGCTTGTCGATCTGCTCCTGCGTCAGGCTCTTCTTCATCTCCTCCTTGCTCATCGGCACGCGCGGACCCTTGCCGCGCTTTTCCTCGCCCTCGGACATCACTTCCGAACGGCGGCGGCGGTCGGGGCCGAAATAGCCGCCGATGTCCACGAACGGACGCGGCCGTTCGATCACTTCACGGATGCGAAGGATAAGGCTCTTGGCGTTGAAAGGCTTGGCGACATATTCGGTGACGCCGCAATTGCGCGCGAAGATCACTTTCTCTCGGCGGGTCTCCGACGTGATCATGATGATCGGGGTGAAGCGGATGTTGTTGTTCTTCTCCGCGCGCACCGACTTCAGGAACTCGACGCCGCTCATGGGTTGCAGCAGCCACTCGGTGATGACGATGTCCGGTGCCCAGCTGCGCATGATGCCCAAGGCCTCACCGCCATGGTGCGCCTCGTCGATGCGCTTGCAGCCCAAGGTTTCCAGAATCCCCTTGATGACCCGGCGCATATACGCGCGGTCGTCCACCACGAGGAAGCTGATGGGCTTCAAATAATCTGAAGTCGCGGCCGCCATACGTTACGTGCTTTTCCCCTCACGGCGTGGTTTTTCACCGGCGCCGTTCCAGCCCCTTCCCCCGGGATCATATTTCGGAAGTTTTAAGGTATTCTTTCTCCCGGACAACTCAAAGCTTTTGAAGGACATACAGTGAAGACCACGCCCGCCAAGCCGGCCCGCGCCATCCTTGCGGATCATGCCCCCCGGACCTGGCAAAGAATGCTGTCCGGCCGCCGCCTGAACCTCGTGGACCCTTCGCCCCTGGATATCGAGATCGAGGATATCGCCCTGGGCCTGGCCCGCAACACGCGCTGGAACGGCCAGACCCGCGGAGCCCACGGTTGGAGTGTGGCCCAGCATTCAGACCTTACGGTTGAGATCATGCG
>JAYSFT010000099.1:0-11255 GCA_041913245.1 Rhodospirillaceae bacterium
CCGCGCAGTTGCGTGGTTCCGACGCCGAGGTCGTTGCGGTACTCGATGGTATTCGGCGTGCCGTCCAGACGATTGATGTTGCCGATCAGGTTGAAGCCCGCGCCGCCGCTGTCGGCCTCGTTGTTGATCGTGGTGACCTGCGTGTTGTACAGGTCCTTGTAATAGGTCGGGTCTTCGGCGGTGCCGCCGATGCTGCCGCGCATCAGGAGCAGCGTATTCTGGATGACCGCGATACTTTCCTTGCCGTTTTCGACGGCGATCTCGGCGTTGTTGACCTGCGCTTTGACCGAGATCCAGCGCTCGTTCTGCACCTCGATCGCCTGGCGCTTCTGGTCCACCACGTCCTGGATCGCCGCCTGCTGCTCTGCGAGGCGCTGATTGGCGTTGGCCTTGATCTGATTGATGAGCGAGTTCGTGGTCGAGCTGATGTTGCCCAGGAGGGCGCTGGTGCCGTCCGAATTGAAGGCGCCGAGCACGGACGCACCGGAGGACCCGGCGGTCCCCAGCAAGCCGGAGCCGGTCACGGTAATCGGAAGACTGGAGAGTATGCCGACCATCTCGCTCCTCGGGTTCGTCCCTTACGCCAGGATTATTCAGTCCTGGGGGTGTCTTGCGGCAAAGCTCACCTGCCGTGAGTGGTACCACGGCGGAGCTGATTTTCCAAACCTGGACCTTTCAGGAGGAAGATTGAAGAAGGGTTAACGCGGCCCGCACCCGCCACATCAGCTCCGCCCAATCACCCGATTCCTCCTGCCGGAACAAGCGCATGGCCGGATACCAGGGGCTGTCGTCCCGTCCGCGCATCCACCGGTAGTCCGGCATCTTGGGGATCAGGACCCACACCGGGACGTCGAGGGCCCCCGCCAGGTGAATCGCGGCCGTATCCACGCCGATCACGAGATCCAGCTGAGCGATCACCCCGGCCGTATCGGCGAAGTCCGTCACTCGGCCGTCGCAGGCGAAGACCAGCCTTTCCCGCGGCAGGGCGGCCGCCTCGTCCGCCTTGGGGCCCACCTGCAAGCTGACGAAGTCCGCGGCCGTCTCTTCCATCAGCGGGGCGAACAGCGCCGCGGGCATGGTGCGGCGCTTGTCGATCTTGTTGTCGGGCGAGCCGGCCCAAACCAGGCCGATGCGCCGGCGCCCGGTTTTGGGGAGCGCGGGCCCCGCCGGCGCGCTCAGATAAGGAACGCGGTGCGGCGCCGTCTCCGGCGTGGTCCCGAAGATGCGCGGCAGGCTCATCAGCGGCGCCTGCGCTTCGAAGGCCGGCAGGGTGTCGCCGGCCGCGATCACCTCGTCGATCCCCGCCGCGGTCTTCAACAAACGCACCAGCGCTTTCGGGCATTCCACGACGAGACGGCCGCAGCGCGCTTTGGCCGCTTCGGCGTAACGCACGAACTGGATCGTATCGCCGAAGCCTTGCTCGGCATGCAGCAGAAGCGTGCCCTTGATTTCTCCGCCGTCCCACAAGGGCGCGGCGAAGGCCCGCCGCTTCGAGCTGAAGTGCCGCATGCGCCAGCGCCACTCGTATTCAAGCCAACCCTCGCGCCATTGGCCGGTCAGCAGCAGCACCCAGGCGAGATTGTAGTGCGCCTCGGCATTCTGCGGCGCGACCGAAATCGCCTTGCGGATCGAGGCTTCGGCGTCGGCGACGTCGCCCAGGTCGAGCTGCGCCACGCCGAGGTTGGTCCATGCGTCCGCGTGCGCCGGCGCGCGCATCAGGACGTCGCGGAAAAGCACGACCGCTTCGCGCGGGCGCTGCTCGCGTGTCAGGAAAATCGCGAGATTGCAGCGATGCTCCACGGATCCGGGCGCCAGCGCCACGGCCTGTCTCAGGTGCTCCTCCGCCGCGTCCATATCCTTCAGTTCGGTGAGGGCATTGCCGAGATTGCCGTGGGTGAGCGGATCGTTTGGGGCGATCGACAAAGCCTCGCGATAGATCTCGACGGCATCTCCCGTGCGCCCCTGCGCGCGCACCACCACGCCGACGTCGTTGAGGATATTCGCATTGCGGGGCGCCAGCGCAAGGGCGCGCCGCAGGCTGTGTTCGGCCTCCGCGGGCCGCTGCTGCGCGCGTTCTTCCTGACCCTTGGCGACCCACACGTCCGCCCGTTCCGGGAACAGACGGCTCGCCTCGGTCAGGATTTCCAGCCCGTCGGCGCGGCGGTTCATGCGCGCGAGGGCCCGGGCGAGATGAATGCGCGGTTCGGCCAGGTGCGGCGCGCGGTTGGCGGCGTCGAGGAACTGGGCGGCCGCTTCCGGGATCTTGCCGAGCTTCGCGAAGGCAAGGCCCAGGCTGGTCCGGTAAACCGCGTTCTCCGGCGCGATCTGCAGGCATGTGAACAGAAACGGAAGGGCCTTGTCGGGAATGCCCTCGTCGACCGCGATCAGGCCCATGCCGTGCAGCGCGGCGGCCTCGCGCGGCGCGCGGGCGAGGACACTCTTATATAGGGCGCGGGCCTGATCGATGGATCCGGCCGCGTGCAGCCGGATGGCGTCTTCCATCAGGGAGGAGACGGGGGCGCTAACGAGGTCTTGCGTCATCTCTTGCTCGAATGATATCGCGGATCATGCCCGAGTCAGGCAAAGAGCGCGAGATCATTGGCGGCCTCCTGGAGGACGCGGCGGCGGCGTTTGAGCGCGGTGCCGTTGACAAGGCGAAAGCGCTTTACGCCGGCATCTTGCGTCTTCATCCCGATGAGACCGACGCCCTGAAGCGTCTCGCCGAGATCGAACTCAACGGCGGCGATCCCGCCTTCGCGCTCGAGTTGTTCCAGCGCGCGAGCGCCGTCTCCACCGTCGATGCCGGCCTCTGTTACGGGATGGCGACCGCGCTGCGCCTGATGGGCGACGCCAAGGGCTTCCGCCTCGCGCTCGAGGCGGCCTTGCGCATCAACGTGAACTATCCGCCCGCCGTGTACGATATCGCGCTCATTTACCAGCGGGAAAAGGACTTCGCGCGGGCGCGGCTTGCCTACCAGCGCCTCGTGGCCGGCGGCGCGCGGGATCCCAACACCTTCTTCAACGCCGGCGTGGCGGCCTTCAAGCACGGTGATCTGGTGGGCGCCGAACGCTGGTTCCACGCCAGCGCGATGGTAGCTCCGAAGGCGCCGCGCGCTTTCATCAACCTGGCCATGATCTATCGCACATGGGGGTATGTGAAGGAGGCGGTCGCCTGCCTCGAACACGCCGTGACGCTCGCTCCCGACAGTCCCGAGGCGCACTGGAATCTCGCCAACGCCCTCCTGGTGTCCGGCGATCTTGAAAAAGGTTTCGCCGCATATGAATCGCGGTTCCACCGTCCGGGCCGCGAGGAACGCAAGCTTCCAGCGCCGCGCTGGCGGGGCGAGGACCTGGACGGGCGGACGCTTTTGCTCACCCTTGAACAGGGCATCGGGGACGCCATCCATTTCGTCCGCTTCGCCGAACAGGCGGCCGCGCGCGGCGCGCGCGTGGTGATGGAATGTCATCCGGGTCTCGAGGAGCTTCTGGCGAGCGCGCCCGGTGTCGCGCGCACGGTGGCCGCGGGCGCGCCGGTGCCCGAGGCCGACCGCTATCTCCCGCTCATGAGCCTGCCGCATGTGCTCGGCACACGCCTTGAAACGATCCCCGCGCCGATCCCCTATCTCAAGGCGCCTGAAAGCGCGCCGCCGTTTGTATTGCCGGGTGAACTGAAAGTCGGCCTGGTCTGGCGCGGCAACCCGAAGCACGAGGCGGACGACAAACGCTCCGTGCCCCTGGAGATGCTCGCGCCGCTGCTCGCCGTGCCCGGCGTGTCCTGGTTCAGTCTGCAGGTCGGCGACGTGGCGGCCGAGCGCGAAGCCTCGCCCTTCGCCGCGCGCATGACCGATCTCGCGCCGCGGCTGCGCGACTTCGGCGCAACGGCGTCGGCCGTGGCCGCGCTCGATCTCGTGATCAGTGTCGATACCGCGGTCGCGCATCTCGCCGGCGCCATGGGCAAGCCGGTCTGGACCCTGATCGCCGAGGCCAACGACTGGCGGTGGTTGTCCGGGCGAAGCGACACGCCATGGTATCCCACCATGCGTCTGTTCCGCCAGCGCCGGGGGCGGGATTGGCAGCCGGCGCTGAAAGCCATGGCGAACGAGCTGGCGAAACACGCCGCGCCTCAGGCCACTGGCGCGGCCTCCTAGCCGTTCCTACATGGGGCTCATCATGCCCCTCGATGTCGCAAATACCGGCAATCCCGATGCGCCGCTGTTCGATGCTTACAGCCAAAGCGTCATCGACGCCGTCGATCATGTGGCGCCGTCGGTTGCCCATCTCCGCGTGCGCGGAAAACGCCGGGGAAAGGAGTCAGAAGACTCCGGCTCGGGTTTCCTGTTCACGCCTGACGGCTACATGGTCACCAATAGCCACGTCGTGCATCAGGACGGCGGCGGTGCGCCGACGATCCGCGCGACGCTGCCCGACGGCGGCGAATTCCCGGCCTATCTCGTCGGCGACGATCCGGATACCGACCTCGCCGTGATCCAGGTGCACGGCAGCCAGGTGCCGGCGCTGAACTTCGCGGACTCCTCGGCCCTGAAAGTCGGCCAGCTTGCCATCGCCGTCGGCAATCCCTTGGGCTTCGAATGCACGGTCACGGCCGGCGTCATCAGCGCGCTGGGACGTTCCTTACGCGCCCAATCCGGCCGGCAGATCGACGACGTGCTGCAGACCGACGCCGCGCTCAACCCCGGCAATTCCGGCGGCCCGCTTGTCGACAGCAAGGGCAA
This sequence comes from Rhodospirillaceae bacterium, assembly GCA_041913245.1. Classification (GTDB taxonomy): domain Bacteria; phylum Pseudomonadota; class Alphaproteobacteria; order Rhodospirillales; family Rhodospirillaceae; genus SHVO01. Next base: position 4,734 of record JAYSFT010000099.1, read on the forward strand.
TGTGATCGGCGTCAACACCGCCACGATCATGGGCGCGCAAGGCTTGTGTTTTTCCGTGTCCGCCAACACCGCGCTGTTCACGGTCACCCAGATCCTGCGCCATGGGTCTGTGCGGCGGTCTCACTTGGGTGTCGCCGCGCAGACCACGGGCATTCCGCGCCGCATCGTGCGCGCGCTGGAACGCGGGCCCGAAACCGCCGCGCGCATCTTCAAGGTGGAAAGCGGCGGTCCGGCCGATCAAGCCGGCCTCGTCTCGGGCGATTTGCTCCTGACCCTGGACGAGCACGCCGTCACCGGCGTCGATCACCTGCACCGGCTGCTGTCGGCCGAACGCATCGGCCGCGACGTGGCGGTCACGGTCCTGCGCCACGGCAAGCTGGTGACGGTCGCCGCGGCGCTGACCGAACGCCGCTCGCGGTAGTGTCATCCTGGACCGAAGGTCCAGGATCCGGTCTTTCGAAGCGTGATGCTTCGACAAAACCGGCGCTTTTGCATACAGTGGTGCGCGTAACCCTGGACGATCAACGGGTAGGGGCGCCGACGGTCTTCATGAGCGACGATATTCCGATCATTTTTGCCGAGGATCTGCGGCGGCTGGACCGAAATTCCGCGCCCGCGGCGGTTTTCTTTTCCGCCGGCTCCACGTCGCAGATGCAGCAGTACGCCGCCGCCGGCTGGCAGGTGATCGCGACGCCGGGTTTTCGCTCCGATGCGAAGATCGAATTCACCGAAGTCCCCGCCGTCACGATGGCCGAGGCGTCCATCCCGGCGTGCACGCTCCTGTCGTGCGAAGCCAAGTTTCTTCCGCCCGACACCGCCGCGCATATCCGGCGCTGGCAGCCGGCCGTCGTGAAGTTCAACTGCGCCTTCTATGACATCTCGGACGCCAGCGCGCTCGCGCAGTCGCTCGCGGGTCTCGGCTATATCCCGCTGGCGGCGATCTGGCGCGACGACAATAGCTTCGGGTATCGCGCGCTCTCGAACCTGGGCGCGCTCGCGGCGTTCCCGAACCTCGAATGGGACCGCACCAATCTCATCGCGGTGCGCGAACCCGCCTTCGCGCAAGCCATCCTGACGCTGGCGCGCCTCTATGTCGGCGAAGAACGCCGCATCCAGGAACTGCGCGTCGCCAACGCCATCCGCAACGACTATATCGCCCGTCTCGAGGACGCGCTTCAGACATACCAAAAGCCGTGAGCACAGCTGGGAACGTCGCATATGTCGTGATCGCGGCGGCCTTCGTCGGCTTCTTCGTCATGGCGAGCATCGCCTACGACCAGTTCCGTGCGAAGTCCTGGCAGGCGTTTCTCATGTGCGTGACGGTGCTTTTGCTGTTGATGATGATCATGAAGCGGGCGACGGATATCGCCACGGCGGCGCGTGAGGCCGTCAGCGAGAGCGCCGCGCCGGAGCGTTAAGGCCGGGCGTTGAGATCCGGGCCTTAAACCGCTTCGGCCTTCAGCTTCTTTCTCAATCCCGCGAGCAGCACGTCGCCCACCGCGGCGCCGATGCCCTTGGACCCCAGGTGCGCGAACCGCGTCGCGTCCCGGACCGCGTCGGCCATCTCGCGCCGGAGGCTGTGGTCGGTGAGCAGGCGTTTGACCACGGTCACATAGTCTTCCATCGAACGCGTCACCAGCACGTCGAGGCCGATTTCCCTCAGCAGCGCGGCGCTCTGGCGGCAGCGTGCGGTATGTCCTTCGCGCACCACCGGCGGGCAACCCACACTCAAGGGATCGAGTAGCGAAACCGCGCCCGAGTAGGGGAAGCTGTCCAGATAAAGATCGGCGAGTTTCAGGACGCCGAGCAGCGGCGCGCGGCTCGGCTGGGATTCGAGGACATGCAGGCGCTCGACCCCGACGCCGCGCTCGGCGAAACGCTCCTGCACGAAACGCAGGAAACCGTCCTTGTACGGATAGTGCGTCGTCCAGTTGGGATTGAACGGATACATGACCAGGTGCGCGGTCGGCACCGCTTCCAGGATCCGCGCCCAGGTCGTCAGCAGTTCGGGACCGATCTTGAAGTAGTTCGCGCCGGTGGCCAGCAGCAGCGCCGCGTCCGGCACGCCGATGCGTTCGCGCGTGAGGTCCTCGGGCGCGATCTGGGCCTTGCTCGCGAAGATGTAGTGATTGGACGAGCCGGGAACCAGGGCGAGTTCCTCGGTGTAATCCTCCCCGGCGTCCTCCGGTTCATTCAGCGCGCCGTTGATGAACAGGTCCACGGTGGCGAGGCCCGTCGTCAGGCTGCTGCAATGCATGGCCACCTGCAGGCGCGCGAGGCGCTGCGCCATCAGCAGCGTCCACGGGAACTTGCAGGTGTTGGTGATGTTGGCGCCGGCGATCAGGACGTCCAGATCCTCCTGCGCCAGGACCTGCGCGCAGGCGGTGATGTCGGAGACCGGCAAGGCCACGAAGTCGTCGGCGACATCCTCGAAGCCCGCGCTCACGGATGTCGCGGCTTCATCGGGCACATAGGCGGTGACCTGGAACAGGCTGCGGTCGAGCCCCGCGAGATGCCCGCGCATGGCCGCCACCTCGCTGATGGTGCCCGGGCACAGGACGCCCACGCGCACCGTCGTCTGATTGTCCGGATGGGGCGGCGGGGTGATGTCGCGGGCGAGGTCGTGGATCTCGAGATACTTGCGGATCAGATCGCCGCGCTTTTGCGCCAGCGCGCGCAAGGGCACGTCCTCGCCGTAGATCGACGAGATCACATAGCCGTCCATGAAGCCGGACAGGACCTCGCGGCGGAATTCGAACTCGTCGATGACCATCACCGCCTTGTGGATTTCGGCCACCGTGGCTTCCACATGCGCCAGTGCGCGGCGGCGCGCGCCTTCGCGGGTGAAGAACATCGGAACCGCGAGCAGCGCCTTGACCACGGTGCACAGCAGCGGCGTCGGCACGTCCACGATGTCGAAGGCCCGTTCGATGCCCTGCGGCGGCGTGAACAGCGACAGCGCGAGATAGGCGCTGACCTTGCGCGAGACGTCGTGCTCGACCGAAAGGATGCGATGGCACCGCTCGGCGACCGCCTGGTCGCCTTTGGTCATGGCGAGGTGGCGCACCCCGGAATTGATCATGGTCATGATCGCGTCGCCCGCCGGGCTGCGGCACAGCTGCCCGATGCGCTCGACGCGCCCCTCCAGGCAGATTTCTGCCAGGTTCAGGCGCAGTTCCCTCAGTTTGCGTTCCGACTCTTGATCCATGCGGCGGGGAATCTAACGGATTTTGGGGCCGGTGAGATAGGGCGTGAGTGCGTTCAGCGTTTCTTTCACCGCGTTGGCGTGCAGCGCCATGACCGCGCGGCTCGCCGCGCCCATCTTTTCGCGTTCGGTTTTGTCGCCGAGGAGGCGGCCGACGGCGCTTACGAGCGCGGCCTCGCCGTTCACCTGCACGGCGGCGCCCGCGCCGGTGAGTTCGGCCGTCATTTCGCGGAAGTTGCTCATATCCGCGCCCAGGATCAGCGCGCAGCCGAGAAGCGCCGCTTCGGCGGGGTTCTGCCCGCCGCCGACCGCCAGCGATTTCCCCATGAATACGAGATCCGTCGCCCGGAAGAACAGGCCCAATTCTCCCATGGTGTCGGCGATATAAACCTCCACATCGGGTGACATCGCCTTCGCCTCGGAGCGCAGCGCGGTGCGCAAGCCGGGCAAGGCTTGCGTCATCATGCGCCCCTTGTCCGCGTGCCGCGGCACGACCAGCGTGAGCAGGCCGGGAATGCGGGCCTTCAGCGCCTGGTGGACGCGCCCCACGATCGCGTCCTCGCCGGGGTGGATGCTGGCCGCCAGCCACACGGGCCGGTCCGCGATATCGGCTTTGAGCGCGGCGAGGCCCGTGACGTCGGCGGGCAGGGGCGCCGCCGCCAGCTTGATGTTGCCGAGCGCGCGCACGTCATAGGCGCCCAGCGCGCGGAAACGCTCCGCGTCTGCGGCCGATTGTGCGAGCACGAGGTCGAACGCGGCGAGCACGTCCCGCGCAAAGCCCGGCCACCGGCGCCAGCCGCGCGACGCCTTGTCCGACAGGCGCGCATTCAGAAGCACGGCCGGGATCTCCCGCGCGCCGATTTCGATCAGCATGTTCGGCCACAGCTCGGACTCGCTCCACAGCACGAGGTCGGGCTCCCAGTGGGCGAGGAACGCGCGGACCCAGGCGATGCGGTCCAGCGGCGCGAACTGATGGATGCATCCGGCGGGCAGGCGTTCGGCCATCAACGCCGCCGACGTGACCGTGCCCGTGGTCACCAGCACCTCCCAGCCTTGCGCGCGCACGCCCGCGATGGTGGGAAGCAGCGACAAGGCTTCGCCCACGCTCGCGCCGTGGAACCAGGCCAGCTTCCCGGCGGGCCGCTCACGCGCCGCGATGCCGCGCCGCTCGGGAAGGCGCGCGGCGATTTCCTTCCCGCGCGCCGCGCGGTACGTCAGCCAGCCGCGGAGCGGCGGACCGGCAAGGGTGGTCAGCGCGCGATAGAAGGAAGCGATCATGCGAACTCGACCGCCGGCTGCGCGGCCAGCCAATCGGCGATGGCGTGGAGCGCCTGTGCGTTCTTCGGGCTTGGGCCCGGCGTTAAATCCGCAATGCGCTCCGCGAGCGCCGCGGTCTGGATATTGTCGGTGAAATGGACCGCGACGCCGGCCTCGTCGCGAAGCGCGTGGAAGTAACGCTGCTGCGCCTCGATCATCTTGAGATGGCGATCGAAATTCTTACGCCGCCGCGTCTGGTCGGCGTCCTTGCGCGCCCGCAACGCCTCGCGCGGGGCCGCGAGCACGACATAACAATCTGGGAACGCGATGTGGCCGCCGGCGATGGCTGCCGAGTAATAATGCACGGCGTCTGTCACGGGGCCGAACTCCGGATATATCCAATTGTACCAGAGCGGTTGAAACGGGTCGCCGTCGAGAACGGCCGAACGCCCCTTTTGCATGGCGGTGTTGGCCAGGCCATGGCGCTCGACCTGTCTGTCGAAATACCAGGTCGGGCCATTGCCGCCCGTCACGCGTAAGAACAGCTCGTTCACTTCCGCGATGCGAGCGAACTCGAAGTGTTCTTCCATATGCCGGGCAAGCGTGGTTTTTCCCACGGCGCTCGGGCCTTCAAGGCAGATGAGGACGGGACGGCCCACGGCTATTCTGCCCCAGGCGTCAAAAAGGCGGCGGGCGGGTATCGCGAAGGATTTTGGCGGAACGCCGGATTACTTCTTCGCGGCGGCCAGCAGCTGGTCGACGACCATCTGCGCCTTGGGCGCTTCCATCGCGTTGCCGGTCTGGCCCGCGATCCAGTCCTTGACCTGCTTGGCGTCGAGCGGATGGTCCTTGAGCAGGACGCACAGGATGGCTTGGGTGGCGAACAGGTTGGCGGCGAGATCATTGATCGCCCCGAGGAGCATGTCCGTGGTCGCGTTGGCGGTTCTGTTCATCTTATCGAGGTCATCGCTGACCTTGGCAAGAAGCCCCTGCACCTGGCTCATCATGAATTCGGACATCGCGTTTTCCTTACCCAAACCCGGCCTCAAACTGGGTCCCCAAATGGCCCCGAAACCAGGAAGGTGCTTGGCGCACCAGTTCGTTGACCCTGCACGCTTACAGGATCACCGGTAAATAACACTTTAATCCAGGCCGGGGGAACGTGTACCCAGGACCGGCGCGGAAACCGTTAAGAGTCATGAACCTATGACGCCTCGGCAAATCGGCATCGGCTGGCAGGTCGGAGTGGCCAGCGGCTGGGGCACCTACGGCGCCAATCTCGCCGCTCAACTGGCGCGCCGGGGGATCGAACCCGCGCTCTTCTTCGTCGCCGCGCCGTTGAACCTGACCCCGAGCCAAGCCGAAGCGCTCGCCGGCCCGCTCGCCCGTCACGCGCAGTGGCGCGCCGCCCGCGCCCAAGGCGAGGTCAGGACCGGTTTCCCCATCCTTCACGCTCTCGGCGACAAGCTCGATTTTCCGCCCGTGCTGGCCGCGCTGCGCGGCGCGCCGGACATCGGCGTGGTCTTCTTCGAGTCCGCGACCATCCCCAAGGCCAATATCGACGCCGCGCGGCGCTTCGCCTTGATCGTCACCGGGTCCAGCTGGAACGCCGAGGTCCTGAGGCGCCATGGGTTTACGAATGTGCGCAACTGTTTCCAGGGCGTCGATCTCGACCTCTTCGCGCCCGGGGCGCGGGGCGGCCGTTTCGCCGGACGCTTCGCCGTTTTCTCCGGCGGCAAGCTCGAATACCGCAAAGGCCAGGACCTCGTCGTGGCGGCGTTCAAGAAATTCCACGCACGCCACCCGGACGCGCTGCTCGTCACCGCCTGGCACAATCCATGGCCGCAGGCGGCGCAAGGCCTCGCCCGCTCGGCGCATGTGGCCGGTCCGCCGCCGGTGGCGGACGGGCGTCTCGATGTCGCGGGCTGGCTGACGATGAATGGCTTGCCCGCCGGCTCTTTCATCGATCTTGGTCCGCTCGCCAACACCGCGACCGCGCCGCTGTTGCGCGAGGTCGATGTCGCGCTGCTGCCCAGCCGCTGCGAAGGCGGCACCAATCT
>JAYSFT010000100.1:0-11136 GCA_041913245.1 Rhodospirillaceae bacterium
TGCAAGGCCCAGGCGGATCCACTCATGTGTCACCCTCGGAAAAGAAAAAGCCGCCAGAGCGGAGACGCTTTGGCGGCGGACATAAAAAAGCCCCGTCGGAGGACGGGGCGCGGAAGTGGTAGGGTATATTTAGCCTTATACGCCGCCCGGCGATTTTTCGTCAAGCAAAAAATCGCGTGGTCCGCATTTTTCCGCGATCACGTCCACATAACCGCCGACGCGCGGCGGGTCGGCGTTGCAGGCGGGGTCGGCGTGCAGGCCGAGCATCGCGGCGAAGAAGGGCAGCAGCCCCGCGCCGTGCACCGTCAACGCGAAACCGGAGCGCAAGAGGCCGGCCGCGACGTTTTTCGGCATGTCGGCGATGAACGTGTCGAAGTCCATCTGCTGGCGCGCCATGTGGCTGTTGGTGTCGAAGACGTACGTCTTCCCGCGAAAGCGCAGCGAGAGCGCGCCCGACTCGGCGTCCGCCGCCTCATCCTTGGCGTAAGCGTGAAGCCGCCCGCCCGCGCGCGAACTGTCCAGGCCGAAAAGATGGAACCGGTCGGCGCCCATCGCATGACCGAGCTGCATGGCGCGCAGTCCCACCGTGGTGCCGCCGGGAACGACGAACCACGGGCGGCGCGGCCAGCAGGCGCGCAAATACTCATTCGGTTCGGGCCCCTCGTCGAAATCCTGGCCCGCGTGCCAAAGGAAGACGGGATAATCCTTCAGCGCATCGAACGTGTCGTCATGACACTGTGAGGCCAGGAAATAGCGGACATCCTTGCGCGGACGCGCGACATAACCGGCGACCCAATCCTTCGGATCGAGCAGCACATGGCCCCAGGGCACGATGCCGCGTTCGAGCAGCCAATCGTGGGACTTGTTGACGCTGACGATGTTCGCGCCCTGCCGCTTCAAAGCGCGGATGGCCTCGCACTCGCGCGCGATCGACGGTCCGCCGCCCACGATGGCCCAGGTCGTCGCGGCGGACGCGCAATCGTGGAACGTGGGCAGCCCGCGCGCCATCGCGGCGCCGGCGCGCCGGCGCACCTCGGCGCGGCCGATCCGCCCGCCGCCGCTTTGCAAAAGCCGCGCGCGAATCCCCGCGCCGCCCGCATCGTCGAGGCGCGCGAAAGCCGTCATGGGACATCCGGAAATAAAAAACCCCGGCGGAGGCCGGGGCGCGAAACAGGTACGGTATATTTTCGAGTGTGCGCGCGCGACCTATTTTTCGTCAAGATAATTCGCCATCGCCCCCGCAAGAGAGAGAGACCGGCCGGTCCCCGGCAAGAGACCGGCCGTCTCAGTTTCATCCTACTTGGCGTCACATCCTAGTCGCGGCGCGGATTGTTGGGCGCCGGGTCGTTGCGGTTGCGCACGCCGTCACCGTCACGATCGCGGTCGCGGCCGTTGCGGATCCCGTCGCCGTCACGATCGCGGTCGAAGCGGTTGGGAACGCCGTCGCGGTCCTGATCGCGGCGCGCGAAGTCGCGATAACGGTCGCGGTCGCGGTAGAAGCCGGAACGGCGATAGTTGTCGTTCCAATAGGTGTCGAAGCTGAAGGTCAGCATCGGCAGGGCGATGCGCGGGCCGTATTCGACCACGCGGACCGGACGGCCCTGATAGCGCAGGCGCAGGTCCTCGCCTTCCACCCAGCCGCGGACGCCGCGCACGCTGACGTCGCACCAGTCGTAACGGTTGATACAGCCGTGAATCTGGACGCGGGTGTTGCGGTTGAGAGTGGTCACGCGCGGATAATCATCGTCGGGACCGGCGCGCAGCGCGGTACGGCCGTCGGTGAAACCTTGCGCGGCCTGGGCGGCCGCCGGAAGAGCCATGACCAGTGCGGCGAGCGGCAGGGCGTAACGGGCGTGAGCGAGAATATTTTTCATGAATGCCTCCAAGAACGAACAATGCAGAGCGCGCATAACGCGGGGGCGCGATACAAAGTTCATTCGACGAGGCCGGCGTGGCGCGAGCGCGGCGGCATTTGGGCAAATGCCGCCGCATTGGCTCAACCTTCGCGCGGGGCGTGTGACGGCCGGGACAAATGCCCCTAAGCCGCGGCGCGCCGGGCCGCCGATTTGTTATATTCGATCAAGCGGCACAGGGCGGTGCGCAGCTTGTCGAGGGTGCGCGGATTCGTGCGGCGATAGACCACCGCGTTGACGAGCGCGTCATAGACCGCGCGCTCTTTCAGGAAACTCACCACGCGTTTGAGGCGCGCCTGCGACTCCGCCGCGGTCGCGTCGTCCCAGACCCCGCCGTCGCCGCTGGGCACGAATTGCGCCATGAGGCTCTGGGCGAAGGGCGGCTTGAAAACGCGGCCCCACAAAAGGCCGAACTCCATGCCGGCCACATACATCCGCCGCGACTGTTCATGATCGTCCGAGAGATAGCCGCGCACGTACAGGATCCCGAGCGGATGCTCGGCATAGGCGGGATCGGCGCCGCCGGCCATGAACGCGCGCTTCGCGATCAGTTCGGGCGTGCCACAGTCGATATCCGGTCTGTTGAGCTTGGGACGGCCGCGTTTTGTCATGGAGGCGATCCTTTCCTGGTGATATGCGTCCGAATCGAACCGACGCAGGGACGTATAGCACCATTTATAGGGACGATGTCAACGATTCCCTTGCGTCCCTCCCCGGATTTGGCAAAATAGCCCCCATGGATATCGCACCGCAGAAACCCCGCCTTCGCAACCGCATCAAGGAATTCCGCCTTGCGCGCCAATGGTCGCTCGAGAAGCTGGGCGCGCGCGCCGGCACGACGCGGCAGCAGATATACAAGCTTGAAAACGGTGAATTAAGACTGTCGCAGGGATGGATGGAGCGCCTCGCCGAGGCGTTCGGCGACGGGATGCGGCCGGCCGATTTCCTCCCCGACCAAGAATTGAAAAGACCCACCCCCAACCTCTCCCGAGAGTTGGTTGCGTCTTCAAATCAAACCGCATTAGCATACGAAGATAGGGATTACCGGTCCGGTCCTAGGGATCTTCCGATCCTAGGGTACGTGAAGGCCGGACAGATGGGGCTGTTTATTGACCAAGGCGAACGCCAGGGGGTTACAGTGCGCCCAGAAGCCCTACGCGATGTGCGGACCGCTTATGCGGTGCGCGTCCACGATGTCAGTATGTCGCCGGCGTTCGAGCCCGGCTACGTGCTCCATGTCGACCCGACCCGGCCCGTGCGGCCGGGGGACAATGTGGTCATCCAGACGGTCGACGGCCAGGCGTTCATCAAACGCCTCGTCCGGCGGACCGAGCGGGTCACCATCTGCGAGCAGTTCAACCCGCGCGAACCCATGGAATTCAAGCCGGCGAGAGTGAAGGCCATTCACATGGTCGTCGGCTGCGCCATGGTCGAGGTTTAGGCGCCTCACGCGGGGGGCTTTCCGCCGACTCGGGGAGGCGCCTCCCTTTCCGAGTCCCTTGACACCGGGCGGGAGAGTCCCTATTACTGGGACGTTCGGGCCTTAAGGAGGGATCGGGCGGCATGCCGGACGACGGCGGCGGAAAAACGTCCAGACTGCACGGCTCCGCCCCCCTCCATCTGCGCGCCCTTCTCGCCCTTCACGACTCGCTCTTCGCCCCGCGCTTTCGCGCCCTCGAGACTTACGGCGAGGCACCGCCTCCCCCGCCGTCGCTCGCCGATGTGCTCAGGGCCGCCGAAGCCGCGCTGGCCTGGCATCGGGAGAAGGAAGCCGAGGTGGCGGCCGAACTCGCCCAGTGCCGCGCGCGCGGCGGTCCCGCGGCCCTCATCGACGACGCGGCGCGCACGCTCGCGCACCACCGCGCCGAGCGCGCGCGCATCGCGGCGGAGTTGGCCGCGCTGCGGTGATTGTTTTCGTGATTCAGTGATTGAAGTTCGTCGTGAGCGACAGGCGGAACGCCCGCGGCGCCATGCGGTTCAGGGTCTCGTTGCGGTTCGCCGTCCAGGTGTCCTCGTCGAACACGTTGCCCACGCGCGCGCGCAAGGTGGCGGGCACATCGCCGAGTTGGAACGCGTAACGCAGGCCGAGATCCAGGGTGGTGTAGCCCGGCGTATAGACGCCGGCGCGCGGGTTGAGCAGCATTCTCGAGTAATAGTTCACCTGACCGTCGATCGACAGACCTTTGAGGAACGCGAGTTGATAGGTCACGTTCAGCAGCGCGTTCAGCTTCGAGACGCCGACGGCGCGTCCGATCAGAACGCCGCGGTCGATGAGTGCGCCGCGCCGGTCCGCATCGAGCAGCACCAGGCCGCTCACGATATTGACCGACGGGCCCGGACGGCCGACGAAAGAAAGCTCGAGACCGCGATGGCGCGCATCGCCGATGAGCCCGTACACGTTGTTCGCGTCGAGCCCCGGGGTCGGCTTCTCGATCTCGAACAGCGAGCTGATGAAGGTCATCGCCGGCGAGATGCGGTAGCGCAGGCCGAGTTCGTACTGCGTGGCGAGCACCGCCGGCAGCACTTCGTTGCGGTTGGCCGCGTTGCTGGGCGCGGTTCCCGATTCTTCCAGGCCGCGCACCGTGGTCGCGAACAGCGTCAGGCTTTCCGTCGGCGTGAACGTCGCCGCGAAATCGTAGAGCCAGGGGGAATCCTGGTTGCTCAGCGTCGGCTGGCCCGGCGGCGTGCGGTCCTTCTCGTAGCGCGTCTTCAGGACGGCGCCGCGCAGCCAGAGGGACCGGGTGAGGTCCGCCTCGTATCCGGCGCCGGCCATCACCTGGCGCGTTTCGTCGAATGTCGGCGCGGCATCGGGCAGCGGCGCGGGCGCCGGCATCGACGTCGGCAGTCCGGCTTTCATGTCGAAGAAGCCCAGCGGCGCCGCCACGCCGGGGCGGAAATTGCTGTCGGACACGCGCCAGCGCAGGGTCCCGAACAGGCGCTGACCTTCGCTCGTCTGCCAATGCATGCGGGTTTCGACGGCCTTCGAACTCGCGTCGCTTTCCCGGCCGCGCACCACGGTGGCCGTGCCCACGCCGGCGCCGTCGATGGTGAGGCTCGTGAAGTCCTGGCGCCAGCGGTCGAGCTTCGTCCACACGAACGATGTCTGCAGCCCCACGTTGTCCGAAAAATTGTAGCGCGCGATGGCGCCCGCGGCGAACTGCCACTGGCTGAAGTGCGCCCAGTCGGCCCAATAGCGGTTGGGAACCGGCATCGCGTCCGGCAGGGTCGTGCCCGAAAGCACGAAGCCGTAGTCCCCGCCCGGCTTGTAAAAGCGGTCGGCGGAGAACATGCCGCGGACCTGGAATTTGTCGCTCGGCCGCCAGGTCGGAACGAAGGCGAAGTGGCGCGGACGGCGCTTCTGGCCGTCGTAGCCGGTGTCGTTCATGATGTTGACGCCGTAGGCCGCGCCGATGACGCCGTCGCGGGTCGCGGCGGAGCCTTTGAGCAGCCAGGCATGGCCGCCGTAATCGCGCACCGGCGAGGCTTCGAATTCCTCGCGCAGGCCGGGCGCCGCGCTCGCGAGGCGGTATTCGACGATGCCCGACGGCGCCGGGAAATCGACGCCGAGCGCGTTGATGCCGACGCGGATGGTCGTGCCGTCGAGGGTGAGCGGGACGATATTGGCGGAACGGATGAAGTAGGCGCCGTCGAGACGGTAGTTGCCGGAATCCTGCAGGCTGAAGCCGCGCACGGCCTGCTCGTTGTAAAGGCCGATCTGCTCGGAACCGACTTTTTCGCCGAACGCGTCGACCGCGACGGTCGCGACGTTGGTCGCCGACTGCGCGAAGGCCGCGGCGAGAGGAAAGACGCTGAAAGCGGACGCGAGTAAACCGCGGCGCACCAAGCGCCGCGCCGTGTTCGCGGACGCTTCGCCGCGCGGACGCGCGCAACGCTGGCTTTTGATGGACATGAATCCCCCCGAGGCCGAACGAACCTTGTGCCCAAGGCGTCCGCATGGGGTTCTTGTCTCAATGAAAAGGCCGCTTCGTCAATGCGGATCAGGGTCGCAGACGCGTCGCAATTTGTATCGCGCGTGTAACACGTCGGCGGAAAGGAGTGGCGACCCCGGAGGGATTCGAACCCCCGACCACCCGCTTAGAAGGCGGGTGCTCTATCCAGCTGAGCTACGGGGTCGTGAGAACCGTCAGGCCCGTTTGAACGCGAAATTGTCGGCGTAGGATTTCGGCTTGATGGCGCGGCCGTGCGGCTCTTCGACGCGGTAGGTGAAACCCTCGCGGGCGGCGAAGGCGATCGCTTCGTCCTTGGTCGCGAACCACAGTTTCACCTGACGGTCGGTGTCGGCCGAACCCGACCAGCCCATCAGCGGGTCGGCTTCCTGCGCGTCGGCGGGATCATGCTCGAGCAGCCAGCGCCGGGTGTTCGCGACACCGGACTGCATCGCGGTCTTCGCCGGCTTGTAGATTCTTACGGACTTGCTCATGCCACCACTCTCGAACGCTTGCGCGGATCACATTCTATTTCGTTGCCGGCGACCACGCAAAGTCGCTGCGTGGAATGGTCGGGGCGATAGGATTCGAACCTACGACATCCAGCTCCCAAAGCTGGCGCTCTACCAGGCTGAGCTACACCCCGGGGATGGCCGAAAACCCCTGAAATCGCGCGGAAAGTAACTGCCCCCCGGTCAGGACGCAACAAAGAACAGAGCGTGAAAACCGGCCGGTTTGGGCCCCTTCCGGCAACAAAGTCCCGAACTAGTCCCGAACAATGTTCCTTTTGCGTTCTCAACGCTCGCTATTTAGGCGGAGGACAACAAGCCTCACGTTATTACTGTAAAGCTTTAATAACGTTAATAACGTCAGGGCTACTTTGGCACGCAATAATAAGCCCGCCCGCGCCGGGCACTATGTTCAACAAGCGACGGGATACCGCGATCTCATGGCAGAGACCAAACGCCGTCTCAGAGACAGCCATCCGAAAGCGGGCTTCCGATTAAGCACAAAGCAACTCGTGCAGATGCTGACCGGCACGGCTGAAAATAACTAGCGGTCAGTTCGGCGCGGGATGGTGATGGCCGCTGGCATGACGGGCCATCCTTTATGACAAGGTGGCTACGGGCGCCGCCCGGACGCCCTACGGCAGGTTTTTGAACACATGATGATGAACGGCGTCGCCCACCTTGAGGCCCAGTTTCCCGGCGACCCCGCCGTTCAGTTCCAGGACGGCCCGCACCGGCCGGTCCGGACCCACGGGCGTTTCCGCGTGCGGCCGGATGTTCTCCATGATGGCGACGATCTCGCCGTCGGACTTCAAGAACAGCATGTCGAGCGGGATGAAGGTGTTGCGCATCCAGAAGCCGACGCGGCGCGGCGTGACGAAATCGAAAAGCATGCCGTGATCGGCCGCCATCTGGCCGCGGTGCATCAAGCCGATCTCGCGCTCGTGGTCGTCATCGGCCAGTTCCACCGTGAACGCGTGGCCCGCGACGGTCAGCGGCGCTTCGGGCAAGGCCTGCGCCTTCGTGGGATCGAGCGGCTCGTGCGGGGCGAGGTCCCTCGCCGGGCTCGCCGCTTCCACAACGCCGGCCGCGGCCTGCGAGCGCGCCTGGGGCGCGGCTTGCTCGCACGATGAAAGCGCGAACAGGGTAAACACCGCCGCCGCGCAGACACGCGGGAACGAATTCATCTTCACCATCGTCAATCCACCCGCCTGGGCATCCAGCGCGTGGTGCTCACGGGCTTTCCGCTGTGGTTGCGCATCACTTTCGGCCGCAGCACCTTGCTCGCGGAGGGCGCGTCCGGCGCCGCCGCGGACGCGCGGCGCGACGTGCCTTGCGTTCCATAGAATTCGATCATCGCTTCGAGCGAAATCTCGCTGCCGGCGCCGGCGGCCAGCGCATCGGCATAGGGAGGATGCCGCTTGATCAACTTGTCGAGGTAATCGATGGAATGGGCGCCGAACTGGCGCCAGACGCTGTCGAGGACATGGCGCGGCACTTCGTCGATCGGTTTGATGTCGATCGCGGGCCGCCCCCGCGCCAGCGCCTTGAAGATCGTCGGCTCGATGGGCCCCTCGTCGCGCGCGACAAATGTCGCGGGCATCAGCTTGGCCCCGTTCTGAAGCACGCCAAAATAGGCCTGCGCCAGGTACATGAGGCGCTGGAGTTTCTGGGGCTGAAGGTACTCGCCGTCCTCCACCCCGCGGTCGAGAAACCAGAAAGCGACTTCGAAGCTCGAGTCGACAGCCGTCGGGCGCATCCTTACTCTTCCAACCTCTTGGCGGGCTGCCGCAATTTCGCCCCGGCGGCGCGCTCAAGTGTGCCGCAAGTCACCAGGACAAGACAACGTTTCGATGTCAGCCGACGCGCCCTTTCCGCGAGAACGACCGCCGCGAGAACGACCGCCGCGAGAACGACCGCCGCGCGCCCCACGCGCCCGGTGGGCGGCGCCCGCGATTGCCGCAATCGCGATCCTCGGCGGCGCCGTCCTTCTCGCACGAAAGCCTGTCGCGGAATACATGATCGAACACGCCCTGGAGCGGGCGGGGCTTTCCGGCGTATCGCTGAACGTCTCGCGCCTGAGCGCCGGCGGCCTGACCATCGAAGACATGACCGGCGAAAACGGCGCCTTGCGTATTTCACGGATTGACGTCGATTTCACGCCGCCGGGACTTTTGCGCGGGCGGATCGACGCCCTCGCGGTCGATCGACTTGCGGCGGCCTTGTCCTGGCGCGAGGACGGCGTCCGGCTCGGCGATTTTCACCTGCGGCCTTCCGATGAGCCCCTCGCCCTGCCCGACATCCGCCGCCTCAATCTGACCGAAGGCGTCCTCACGATCGCCGCGCCCACGGTGCAATTGCGGGCGCCGTTCTCGCTGTCCAGCGAACCGACGGACAGCGGCTGGCGCTCGGCCGTGAAAGCGAACCTGACCGGCGCGGGCGTCAATGCCGCCGTGGATTGGAGCGGCGTCATCGCCTCCGCGGATCCGTGGCTCTCGGAAGGGCGCGGTACGTTCGAGATCGATATCGACGGCCTCGCGGTCCCGGGGATGACCGGGCGGCTGGACGCCGAGGGTCTCGTCACGCTCGCCGCCGAGGGCGGCGCGCTCGCGCTCACCGTCGACAAGCCGTTGACGTTCTCCTTCGATGCGCCGCCGCTCGGCGTTCAAAGCCTGGACACGCTGGCCTGGTCCGTCACCATCGCACCCTCGGCCTCGCAGGCGGCCCTCGTTCTGACGAAAAGCGGCGATGAACGCGCGCTCCGCTTCGACCTCGCCGCGGCGGCCCAAGCCGGCGGCGGCCGGCTGCGGTTCGCCGCCGCCGGCAGCGCGGCGCAATCCGCCGGCGCGCTGCCCCGGTTCGAACTCGCGCGCGGCAGGGCGGACATCGAGAACTTCCCCGCCGCCGGCGGCACGGTCTCCGGCGCCGTGAACCTGTCCGGTCTCGCGGGCACGATCCAGGACGCGCAGGGCCGCATCGCCGCCACCGCCGAACTCACCGGCGTCGCCGTCGGCGAGACGAGACTGGATCAGGCGCAAGTTTCATTTGAAAGCGCCGTCCGTTTTCTGAACGGCGCGGCGACCTTCGATGTGAAGATACTCGAGACCGATGTGTCGCGCGCGGCGTTCGCGGGCTGGACACTGGCCGCGCCGGCGCATCTCGGGCTCGCGCCGGACGCGGGCGCGCAGAGGCTGTCCTCGCGGACAATTTCCATGAGCCCGCTTTCGGGCGTCACGGGCGAGCTCGCCCTGTCGCTGCCCGCGCTCTCGCTGGCGAAGGACGGCGCGGTTTTGGACGTCGAAGCGCCGGATATCAAGCTCCGCGCGAAGGGCGGCGCCGATCTCGCGATGGCCACGACGCGCGTGGCGCTGCGCCACCCGGCCGCGGAAATCCGCGACGGAAGCCTCGACGTCGCGTATGAGGGCGGCAAGCTCTCCGCCAGGAGCACGGTGCGGATCGCACGCCTTGGCCCGCCACCCGAGGATGACCGCGCGCCGGCCGGCCCGCTGACGGCGGCCTCCACGCTGACGACGCGCGGCGACAATCTCGATCTCAGCGGCACGCTCACCACCGCGCGCGGCGGCGCGCTGGGCACCTACACCGCGCGCATCGGCATCGGCGCGGACCGCGGCACGGCGGCGCTGTCGATCCCGAAGAAAAGTTTCGAGCGCGGCGGGAAGTTCGACCCGGCGGACCTCGGCTTCATCACCGCGGTTTCGGATCTGACGGGCATGCTTGGCCTTGAAGCGAAAGCGGCCTGGAGCGGCGAACGCCGCACCGAGACCGCCGCGGCGATCCTTGAAGACGTGGGATTTGCGCGCGGCGATGTCAGCGTCGCCGGTCTCACCACGACCATCGATCTCGCCGGGTTGCGCCCGCTGCGGTCCGCCAAACCGCACCGGCTCGCGGTCCAATCCATCGCGGCGGGCTTGCCGTTGACCAACCTCGCGGCCGATTTCGCGCTGAACGGCGAGACGGCGGTCATCACGCGCGGCGCCCTCGATATCGCCGGCGGGCAAATCACCCTCGCGGATGCGTCCGTGCCGCTCGACGGGCGCGACGGCGCCCTGACGCTGGGCGTTCAGAAAATCGACATGGCGCGGCTGTCCGCGCTGGCGAAGGTCGACGGCCTATCGGTCACCGGCACGCTCTCGGGGACCGTGCCGCTGCGCAGCGATAAAACGGGGTTTCATTTCGCCGACGGAAGCTTGCGCGCCGACGCGCCCGGGCGCCTCGTTTACAAACCGGCCTCGCCGCCGGAGGCGCTGGCGCAGAACCAGGGCGGCGCGCTGCTCCTGCAGGCGCTCTCGAATTTCGCCTACGACCGCCTGTCCATCGCGCTGAACGGCCCTGTCACCGAAGATATTGTCCTCGGCGTATCGCTCGCGGGGCGCAATCCGGACCTCTACGGCGGCTATCCGATCGAATTCAATCTGAACCTTTCGGGCCGCCTGACGCAGATCCTGAAACAAGGCCTCGTCGGTTACGGAATTCCGGCGAATATCGAGCAGCGGATCCGCGAGGGGCAAAAAACACCCGGCCGCTAGTGTCTTGCCGCAAAGCGGCCATGTTCGGCTAAAATACTAAAGCTACCGATCTCCCCCATGAAGAGGACCGGCTTCGTGCTCGACAGACAAACGATCGCGCTTTGCGCAGTAGTGACCGCCCTCGGCGCATGTTCGCCGACGGTCCGGCTGGAAGTGCCGGACAAACCCATCGTCATCAATCTCAACGTCAAGATCGAGCAGGAAGTGCGCGTGAAGCTCG
>JAYSFT010000101.1:0-11134 GCA_041913245.1 Rhodospirillaceae bacterium
AACTCGCCGCGCAGTTCGATTGCGCGCGCATGACCGTCAGCAAGGCGATCGGCTCGCTGGTGGAGAAGGGCCTGGTCGTGCGCCGCCGCCGCGCCGGCACCGTGGTCGCCGCGCCGCGCAGCCAGGAAACCGTTCTCGAGATTCACGACATCCAGGCGGAAGTCCAGGCCGGCGGGCGTTTGTACCGCTTCGAAATTCAGGCCCGCAAAGCCGGCAAGGCCACGCGCGAGGAGGCCGACAAGCTCGGGGCGGAAATTGGCGCGCCCGTGCTCACCATTTCCTGCGTGCACTGGGCCGATACGGTTCCTTACGCGCTGGAGGAGCGCATCATCAATCTCGAAGCCGTGCCGGAGGCCGAGGATGAAATGTTCCTTGAGGTGCCGCCGGGCAGCTGGCTGCTCGCGAAGATTCCCTGGAACGAGGCCGAGCACCGCATCTTCGCCGTCAGCGCCGACATCCCCACCGCGCGCATCTTGAAGATCCGCCGCAACGCGGCGTGCCTGTGCATCGAGCGCCGTACGCGCCGCGACGCCTACAATGTCACCTATGTGCGTCTGATTTATCCGGGCGATCAGCACGTCCTCGTCGCGCGTTTCCAAACCCACGGCACGGCCGGCCGATAGCGGCGCGTCGCGGCCGCACATAAAAAGGGGGCCGAAGCCCCCTTTTTCCTCACATCGTTTTGCGCGGCGGCTAGGCGGACGCTTGCGTCCCGAGCGCCTTGAAGAAGGGCATCTGCCGGATGCGCTTGCCCGTGGCCATGAACACGGCATTGGCGACCGCGGGCGCGACCGGCGGCAGCGCCGGTTCACCCAGGCCGGTCGGCGCGTATTCGGACTGGATGAAGTGTGTCTCGACTTCCGGGATGCCGGTGATGCGCATGATCGGATACTCGTCGAAGTTGCCTTCGCCGATGCGGCCCTTCTCGATGGAAAGCTCCAAGTTCATGGTCGAGATGCCGTCGATCACGGCGCCCTGGGTCTGGTTGATCGAGCTGCTCATGTTGATGATCGGGCCGATGTCGCCGACCACGATCACCTTGTGCACCGTCACTTTGTTGTTGGCGTCGACGCTCACTTCCGCGGTTTCGGCGAAGTGGCCGGCGTGGCTGAAGTAGAAGGCCATGCCGAGGCCGTGGCCCTTGGGAAGGCTGCGGCCCCAACCGGCTTTTTCGGCAGCGAGCTTGATCACTCCGGCGGCGCGCCCCGTGTTCAGCGATCCGTCGTTGCCCGGCACCAGCCAGCGCGCTTCACCCAGCAGTTCGAGCAGGAATTCCACATGATCGCGCCCGGCCGCCGCCGAGACTTCATGCAGGAACGACTGGACCGCGAACGCGTTGGTGTTCGAACGCGGCGCGCGCCAGGCGCCCGTCGGCGTCATCAGCGGCAGCATGGTTTGCGTAAGCAGGCCGTTGGTCATCATCGGGAAGGGGAACTCTTCCTTCGGGATATTACCGCCCGTCACCGGTGCCTTGCCGTCCGAGGTGAAGGTGATGAAGTGATCCGACAGCGCGACCATTTTCCCGTTCGCGTCGAGGCCCGCCTTGAACGAATGGAATCCGCCGGGGCGGAAGAAGTCGTGCGCCATGTCGTCTTCGCGGGTCCACGTCAGCTTCACCGGGATGCCGCCGGCCTGCTTCGAAATGGCGATGGCTTCGGCGGCATAGTCATTCACCAGGCGCCGGCCGAAACCGCCGCCGGCGCGGATCTGATGCACCGTGACCTTGTTCTCGGCGATGCCGAGCATCTTCGCGGTCGAGGACAGGATGCGCTCCGGCGTTTGCGTGCCGGCCCAGATTTCCGCGCTGTCGCCCTTGAAGTGCGCGGTGCAGTTCATCGGTTCCATCGTCGCGTGCGCGACGAACGGGTAGCTGTAGAAGGCTTCGACCTTCTTCACCGCGCCTTTGTAGGCGCCGTCGAAGTCGCCGGTCTTGACGATCTCTTCCTTGCCGTTCTGTCCGGCGAGTTTCTTCGCTTTGGCCGCGGCGGCCGACCAGCTGTCCTTCGAGGCGCCGCTTTCGTCCCACTTCACCTGCAGCGCCGACTTCGCGCGGAAGGCGGCCCAGGTGGAATCGGCGAGGATCGCCACGCCCGGCATCAGCTCGGCGACGAGCCCGTTGCCTTCGAGCACGAAGGCGTCCTTCACGCCCGGCAGCTTCTTGATGTCGTCGAGGTTCGCGCTCGCCACCTTGCCGCCCACGGCGGGGCACTTGGTGTAGGTCGCGTGGACCATGCCGGGGAGTTTCAGGTCGATGCCGTACAGCGGCTTGCCGGTGACGATGTCGGCGTTATCGACGCCGCCGAAGCTCCTGCCGATCAGTTTGTATTGATCGCGCGTCTTCAGCTTCAGCGCCTTCACGTCCGGCACCGGCTGGGCGGCCGCCCTGACGGCGAGGGCGCCGTAACCGGCTTTGCGTCCGCTGGCCTGGTGGATCACTTCGCTGTCGGCCGTGGTGAGTTCGCTCACCGGCACGCGCCAGTCCTTGGCGGCGGCCGAGACCAGCATGGCGCGCGCCGCGGCGCCCGCCTGGCGCAGCTGATCCCAGCTCTGCGGGATCGAGCGCGACCCGCCCGCGCTCTGGCGGCCGTACACGGCGGGATTCACAGGCGCCTGTTCGATATCCACGTCGCTCCACGCGGCGTCGAGTTCCTCGGCGATGATCAGCGGGAAGGCGGTCTTGATGCCCTGACCGATTTCCGGGCTCTTCGAATAGATGAGGATGCGGCCCGAGGGCGCGACGCGCAGGAAGGCGTTGGGGACGAACTCGCCCTTCACCGGCGCGGCGGCGGCCATCGCTTTGCCCGTCCCGCCGATCTGGAAGGCGAGCACCAGGCCCGCGCCGCCGGCGACGCCGATCTTCAGGATCGAGCGGCGTGAAAGTTTGGTGCGCTCTGGCGCCGGTAGCGCGCCGATCTCGCGCATCACGTCGGTGAAATAGGCGTCGGCGGAGATGAAGGACGCGTTCATGCCACGCCTCCCTTGGCGATCGCTTCCGAAGCGGCGTTGATCGCCTGCTTGATGCGGATGTAGGTGCCGCAGCGGCACAGGTTGCCGAACATGGCGGTGTTGATCTGCTCGTCGGTCGGCTTCGGGTTCCTGCGCAAGAGCGCGGTCGCGGTCATGATCTGGCCCGCCTGGCAGTAGCCGCACTGGGCGACGTCGAGATCGACCCACGCCTTCTGTACGGCGGTCAGCGTGCCGTCGTCCTTGGCCAGGCCTTCGATCGTCGTGATCTCCTGGCCCGCGGCGGCGCTGATCGGCGTCGAGCAGGACCGCATCGGCACGTTGTTGATGTGCACGGTACAGGCGCCGCACTGACCCACGCCGCATCCGTATTTGGTGCCCACCAGATCGAGGGTGTCGCGCAGAACCCACAGCAGCGGGGTCGAAGGGTCGCTCTCGTCGACCTCGACGGCTTTGCCGTTTACCGTAAGCGTGATCATGGACCCTCCGGCGATCGATATTGGAAGGTGCAAATGTCTCGCGACTAGGGGGTTTTGGGCAAGTGCTTTACGCGGCAGAAGCTGCCGTTTTCGGTAATATTTCTCAGTGAAATCAAGCCGTCGGCTTATTTCGCAAAAAGCTTGGAACGGTCGTTGAAGGCTTTGAATTCCAGGGCGTTCCCGGACGGGTCCTGGAAGAACATCGTGGCTTGCTCGCCGACCTGGCCCTTGAAGCGGATATAGGGCTCGATCCCGAACTTCACGCCGTGGGCCTTCAGCCGCTCGGCCAGGGCCTCCCATTTCGCCATGGATAGAACCACGCCGAAGTGCGGCACCGGCACGTTATGGCCGTCCACCGGATTGGTGTGCCCGTTCTTCGCGCGAGGGGCCAGGTGGGTCACGATCTGGTGGCCGAACAGGTCGAAGTCGATCCAGTGGTCCGAGCTGCGCCCCTCCGCGAGGCCAAGCACGCCGCCGTAGAACTTGCGGGCCTCGGCCAGATCGTCGACGGGGAAAGCGAGGTGAAAGGGGTCCAATTCCTGGGTCATGAGTCTCTTATATCTCCCTCGCGCGTGAACGCCAATGCGGCTCGTCCCGCCCCGGTTGCAATCCCCGCAAGCCGGGCGGGATGACACGCAAGGCGTGGAACAATCTCGATTTTCTCGCGTTGTCCGCTTCAGTCGGGCGGACACACCGCTTTCCATGCGTATCATATCCCCAGCGTGGTTCTACGTCACGGCGGCCGCCCTTGGCTTGGCGGCCACGCTGCCGTTCGTGGATTTCGACGGCGCCCTGGTCTTCGATCCCGATCTCAGGGTCGACGACATCCTGGTCTATCACGCCTTCTTCGCCGGCGGGTCGCCGGACGTCCTGACGCCGCCGGCGCCCAACGTCTATTTCGAGGGCCACAGCTTTCTCTACGGCCTCGCGCTGCACCTGTATCAGGCCGTGGCGGGACTGTTCGGCCTGACGCCGCCTTTGCGCGAGGCCGCCATCGCCACCGTGGGCATCGTTGGCGCGCTGGCCCATGTCGGCGCGGCCCTCGTGGTCTTCGCCACCGCCCGGCGGCTGACCCAAAATCCGGTGGCCGCGCTGCCGATCACCGCGCTCTTCGCGCTTTCGCCGCAAATCCTCAACATCGACCTCATCCGCATCGACCGGTTGATGATCCTGCCGCTGGTGGTGGTGATGCATGTCAGCGTCCTCATCACCCGCCGCGAGGCTGCGGCGCGCGACGGTATCGTGCTCGGCGCGGCGATGGCGCTCCTGACGGCGACGAAAATCTCCGGCGTGTTGTTCGGCGTGATGCCGGTTGTCGCGGCCCTGCTCGTGCTGCTGCGTGACAAGTCATCCGCGTGGCCGCGCGTGCGCACCGTCACGCTGGCCGCCGTCGCCGCGGCGGTCCCCGTGCTTTGCCTTCTGATGATCCGTCACCTCCTGCATTGGCGGGGTTTCGCCGCCGGCGTGGCGGAAGGCTACGCCATGCAGATGAAATGGACCTCGGTGCTGCCGTCCACGCCGCTGCTTTACTACAACATCGATCTTTTCGCCGGCTACGGAACGGTATTCCTTGTTCTCGCCGCGCTGTCCGTGGTCGTGCTCGCGGCGCGCGCCTGTGCCGACCGGGATGCGACCTCGCTGTGGCTGCTGATCTGTCTGGCGATGTTCTCGGCCGCCGGCATGGCGGTCTTCAAGTACGATCGCGGCGGCTATCATCTCGTCCCGCTTTATCTCTATGCGCTCGCCGTGATGATCCGTACGGCGATGGACGTGTCCGCCGGCCGTATCCCCATGCGCCGGTCCCGGGGCGAGGCGCTCGCCGCGCTCGCGATCCTCGCGCTTCCATTGTCGGCGCTCGGCAGAACATATGCCGCGCAAACCGCCGAGGCGCGCCTGCGCGACGTGTCTGTACGGGAAACGCGCGTCGCCTCACGCGACTGGATCCTCGCCAATTTCGCGCCCGGCGAACGCATTTGCATGATGACGAGCTCCCAGTGGGCCAACCCGCAGCTCGCGGGACACGGCTTGCAGGTCACCACCGCGCCGCTCGATATCCCTTATCTCGACGGCGCGGCCATGGCGGATTATGCGCCGCCGCACCTCTATCAATTGCGCGCGGCCTGTGACGGCCTGGTGCTGAACGACCTTCATAACACGGTCTATCTCAACAACTTCACGGCGCGCGGCTATTCCCGCCGCCGCGCCGAATGGGACCAGCTGCTCGCCGCTCTCGCGCGCGATTATCCGCCGAAGCTGTTCGCCGGGCCGGCCAGGGCGTTCTTCGTCTCCCGCGTCGAGGTCTACGACCTGCGCCGTGCGTCGGCGGATCTTCCGCCGCGCGACGGCATCCTTGCCGGAAGCTTCGACGGCGCGGCCTTCATCTTCGGCGAACGCCGCGTCCCCGTGACGGCCGAATTGACCGGGGCCGTTGATGCGGTTGCGCGCACCGACGACGGCCGCGTCGGCGCCGAAGGCTGGGCCATCGATACCGCCCGCCAGGAACCGGCGGCGGCGATTGTCCTGGTCGCGGACGGCCGCATCGTCGGTTTCGGCGGCACGGGCACCGCGCGCCGCGCCGATGTCGCGGCGGCGTTCGAGGCGCCCGACTATCAGCTCGCGGGCTATGCGGTGTGCGCCAGAACATCCGCGAAGCACCTGCGTGTCTTCGCCCTGAGCCACGATGGCCGGGCGGGCGAACTGACGTCGTCCGAAGGCGCGCGAGTCTCAAGCGCGGTGCGGCGCGCGCCCTATCCCTGCCTTTCGTTCGCGAGGCCCTGATGCGCCGGCTTTTCATGCAGGACCCCGCGCCGCTTCCGTCCGCCCCGCGCCCGCTGTCGCACCGTCAGGCCCGGGTGCGCGCGCTGTTCGACCGCCTCGCGCCTGACGTCGACGCCTGGGCCGCGCGCAATCCCGCGTTCCATGACGCCGATATCGCCTACCTGCGTTTTCTTATCCCCGAAGGCCGACGTGTCCTCGAGATCGGCTGCGGCCTCGGCGACACTCTCGCGGCGCTCGCGCCCCGGGAAGGCGTGGGCATCGACATTTCCCCCGCCATGACCGCGCGCGCGGCGTCGCGCCACCGGAATTTGATCTTCCATACCGGCAACGCCGAAGACCCCGCCGATCTCGCCCGGATCGAGGGCGTTTTCGACGTGATCCTGCTCTCCGACACCATCGGGTTCCTTGACGATTGCGAGCAGGCCTTCCGCCTGCTGCACCGTTTCGCCACCCCGCGCACCCGCATCGTCGTCAGCTACTACTCGCGCCTGTGGGAGCCCGTGCTCGCGCTCGCCGAGCGCATCGGCATGAAGATGCCGCAAGGCCAGCACAACTGGCTCAGCACCTCCGACACCATGAACATGCTCGATCTTGCCGGCTGGGAGCCCCTGAAGCGCGAATGGCGCCAGTTGATCCCGCGCCGGCTGTTCGGCCTCGGCGTCCTCGTCAACCGCACCATCGGCGCGCTGCCGGGCCTGCGCCGCCTATGCCTGCGGAATTACATCGTGGCCCGCCCGCTGCGGCACGGCGCTTGTCTCGCGCCGTCCTGCACGGTGCTCATTCCCTGCCGCAACGAGCGCGGCAATATCGAAGACGCCGTGCGCCGCCTGCCGCCCTTCGCGCCGAAGACCGAGATCATTTATGTCGAAGGCCACAGCAAGGACGGCACCTATGAAGAATGCCTGCGGGTGCAGGCCGCCTATCCGCGGCTCGACATCAAGGTCATGAAGCAGCCCGGCAAGGGCAAGGGGGACGCCGTGCGCGCCGGGTTCGAGGCCGCGACCGGGGACATCCTCATGATCCTCGACGCCGATCTCACCATGCCGCCCGAGGAACTGCCAAAATTCTATGCCGCGCTCGCGTCGGGCAAGGGCGAGTTCATCAACGGGTCCCGGTTGGTCTATCCCATGGCCGACCGCGCCATGCGCTTCCTCAACTGGGTGGCGAACCGCGCCTTTGCCGCGCTGTTCTCCTTCCTGCTCAATCACCGCTTCACCGACACCCTGTGCGGCACCAAGGCGCTCTGGCGCGGCGATTATGAGAAAATCGCCGCCGCCCGCGCCTATTTCGGCGACTTCGATCCCTTCGGCGATTTCGATCTCATCTTCGGCGCCGCCCGGCTCAACCTGAAGATCGTCGAGGTGCCGATCCGTTACAGGGATCGTCTCTACGGTGAAACACAGATCTCGCGTTTCACGCACGGCATGCTGCTCGCGCGCATGACCCTCTTTGCCTGGAGGAAGTTCAAGGCCCTATGAATCCGAAACTCCAGAACGCGCTGCTGCGCTCTTATGCCGGGCTTCACGCCACCGGCGTCCTGTCCACGCCGCCGGGCCGCTGGGCGTTCGCGCGGGCCTACGATCTCTACAAGGCGAAGTTCGAGGCGCCGTCCGCCGACGGGCTCAAGGCGCTGGTCGCGCCCGGCTCGGCCGTGGTCGATATCGGCGCCAACGTGGGTTTCTTCACCCGGCGTTTCGCCAGATGGGTTGGCGCGGACGGCATGGTCATCGCGCTTGAACCCGAGCCGCGCAATTTCGCCGACCTCCTCGATCGTCTGCGTGAGGACGGGACTTTGCCGCGCGTGCGTCTGTTCGAGGTCGCGGCCGCCGAATTCGCCGGCACGGCGCGGCTCAAGCTCAATCCTTCGCATCCGGGCGATCATAGGCTCAGCGCCGACAACGGCGGCATCGAGGTGAAGACCGTGCGCCTCGACGATCTTTTGGCCGCGCGCCCATGGCCCAGGATCTCGCTGGTGAAGGTCGACGTCCAGGGCGCCGAGGAACGCGTGCTCGACGGCGCCGAGCAGACGCTGGGCCGGGCGCGGCCCGCCTGGTTCGTGGAAGTCGATGACGATCATCTGCGGGCCATGGGCTCGTCGGCGGCGCAGCTGGTGCGCCGGTTCGCCGCGCTCGGCTACGGCGTGCACAAAGTCACCGCCGAAGGTCCGGGCCCCGCCCTTGATCTTGGGGACGTGCTCGCCGCCTTGCGTCCCGGCGTTTATCAGGATCTTCTGTTCAAGCCCTGCTGACAGGTCCGCGCGGGCCCCGCTACACTTGGCCTCTCAGTCATCACGAGGGGCGGGATATGGCGAACGTTGCTTTCATCGGTCTTGGCGTCATGGGTTTCCCCATGGCCGGGCATCTCACCAAGGCTCATAAGGTCACGGTCTATAACCGCAATCCCGCGCGCGCGCGGGCCTGGGTCGAGAAATACGGCAACGCCTCCGCCCCGACGCCCGCCGCCGCCGCCAAGGGCGCCGAAATCGTGTTCGTCTGCGTCGGCGACGATCCCGACCTGCGCCAGGTCGTCACCGGCAAGGACGGCGTGCTGGACGGAATCACAAAAGGCGCGGTGATCGTCGATCACACCACCGCCTCGGCCAATATCGCGCGCGAACTCTCCGGGCTCGCGAAGGAAAAAGGCGCCGGCTTCATCGACGCGCCGGTCTCGGGCGGCCAGGCGGGCGCGGAAAACGGCCAGCTCACCGTCATGTGCGGCGGCGATGCGGCGTCCTACGCCGCGGCCGAACCGGTCATCGCCTCCTACGCCAAGATGTGCAAGCTCATTGGGGAAAGCGGCGCCGGTCAGCTGACGAAAATGGTCAATCAGGTCTGCATCGCCGGCATCGTGCAGGGCCTCGCCGAAGCCATGAACTTCGGCCAGCGCGCCGGGCTCGATATGGAAGCGGTGCTCGCGGTGATCTCAAAAGGCGCCGCCCAGTCCTGGCAGATGGAGAACCGCGGCAAGACCATGCTCGCCGGCAAGTTCGACTTCGGCTTCGCGACCGACTGGATGCGCAAAGACCTGCGCATCACCATGGACGAAGCGCGCCGCAATGGAGCTAGGTTGCCCGCGATATCCCTCATCGATCAGTTCTACGCCGAGGTGCAGGCCCATGGTCACGGCCGCTGGGATACCTCGAGCCTGATGAGCCTGCTGACGGACGATTAGGTATTTGTAGCCCCGGCTCGGCCGAGCCGGGGCTCCCAAATACGACAGCCCCCATCGTCGCTGGCGCAACGATGATCCCCCGTTGCACCGGTCACTTTGGGCGTGACCCGGCGAATCTGCACACCGGGCAAGATGTAACAACTACGTACAAGTTTTTTATCGAGGAGAACTGAAACCCATCCGGGTGCCGGGCTCCCGTCAAATCGCTATTGCTCTTTCCAACGCGCGGCGAGACGCGCCATTTCGCCGCCCGGCGCCCATACGACGATGGCTTTCGCGCCCGCGGGGCCCGTCTTATGACGCACTTTATCCGGCGGGCGCACGGTGCCGACCATGCCCGGCTTCAAGATCGTGCTCTTTCCGTTCACCACATGTTCGAGCTCGCCGGCGAGCACATAGAAAGTCTCCACCGCGCCATGGACGTGATCGCCCGAATCGGTGTTCGCGGGGAAAGTCAGCTCGCCGATATCGACCTCCGTGCCGCCGTACATGCCGGGATCGGTCAGGGGCCTCAACACCGTGCCGCCCGGATTCACATAAGTCTTGCCGAGGGTCGCCGGTTTCGGCGGCGCATCGGCGGCCAACGCGCCCGAGCCGGCCAGCAAGGCCGCGACGAGAATGTATTTCATGATTGCCCTCCCTTGAGGGCTCAAGTATCGCCGATCCGCGCCGGCGGAGCCACGGATATCCGAGGCCCGGCTCTAGGTCTTCGGTCGCCGCGGTTCCGCGACGCCCTTGGTCAGGAACGTCTGGCCGCGGTGCTTCTTGCCCATGCGCTTGCCCTCGCCGCCGGCGTTTCCGGTGCCGGCGGGCTGCCATGACGGGATCAGTTGATGCTTGCCCGGGCCGATGAGATCGGCGCGGCCCATGCGCTTCAGCGCGTCACGCAGCAGCGGCCAGTTCTCGGCGTCGTGATAGCGCAAAAAAGCTTTATGCAGGCGGCGCTGCTTCAGGCCCTTGATCGTGTCCACCTGCTCGGACGCGCCGCGGCGCACCGGCTTCAGCGGGTTCTTGCCCGAGTGATACATCGCCGTCGAGATCGCCATCGGCGAGGGCAGGAAGGCCTGCACCTGGTCGGCGCGGTACTTGTTGCGCTTCAGCCAAAGCGCAAGGTTCATCATGTCCTGGTCCGTGGTGCCCGGATGCGCGGCGATGAAGTAGGGAATCAGGAAATATTCCTTGCCCGCGGCCTTCGCGGCCTGGTCGAACATCTGTTTGAACTTGTCGTAAGCGCCGATGCCCGGCTTCATCATCTTCGACAGCGGGCCCGCTTCCGTATGTTCCGGGGCGATCTTGAGATAGCCGCCGACGTGATGGGTGACGAGTTCCTTGATGTACGCCGGGCTCTTCACCGCGAGGTCGTAGCGCACGCCGGAGGCCACCATCACCTTCTTGATGCCCGGAATCGCGCGCGCCTTGCGGTACAGCTGGATCAGGGAGTCGTGATTGGTGTTGAGGTTCGGGCAGACGTCCGGATACACGCAGGACGGCTTGCGGCACTTGGTCTCGATGGCTTTGTCCTTGCACGCCAGGCGATACATGTTCGCCGTCGGGCCGCCGATGTCCGAGATGATGCCCGTGAAGCCTTCGGTCTTGTCGCGGATCTTCTCGATTTCCTGGAGAATCGAGCCTTCGGACCGGCTCTGGATCACGCGGCCTTCATGCTCCGTGATCGAACAGAAGGAGCAGCCGCCGAAGCAGCCGCGCATGATGGTCACCGAGAAGCGGATCATCTCCCACGC
>JAYSFT010000102.1:0-11013 GCA_041913245.1 Rhodospirillaceae bacterium
ACGTTGCCGTGGACGTCGTGCAGGCCGAACTTGTTGGCGGGCTTTTCGCCGACGATATGGGTTGCCATGCCGGAGTTTCCATCGAACCAGCCATGATCGGCCAAGCCCGCGTCGTCATCGCCGAAAGAGAAGGTCGTCGTGGTGCCCGCGCGCGCTGCATATTCCCATTCGGCCTCGGTCGGCAGCCGATACCGCTTCCCGGTTTTTTCGCTCAGTTTCACGATGAAGGTCTTCGCCGCGTTCCATGAGACGCCTTCGACCGGCAAGGTGTCGCCGATATTCGAACTGGGGTCGTCGCCCATCACCGCGCGCCATTGCGCTTGGGTCACTTCGAACTTGCCGATGGCGAACGACTTTACGGAGACTTGGTGTTGCGGTCCCTCGCTTGTGCGCGCCGCGTCCCGGGTGGCGTCCGGCGTGCCCATGAGGAACGTTCCGGCGGGGATGACGATCATCTCGGGGCAATCCGCGCAATCCTTGAAGGACGCGGCCGGCTGCTGCGCGTCCGCGCGCGCGAGATCGAGACACAGGAGCAAAGACAATACGGCTCCGCTCTGGAGTAATCGTGCCTTCTTCATGCGGACCCCCCTCGGTTGGAAGCTTCACGGCCCTTACTGGAGCCGACATGGGGGGGCGGGTCATTGATCTCCATCAATTTCCCGGCCGAGGGCGGCACAATCCGACTCGCCCGAATCGCCGGTTCGGGAAGGGCGAGGGGGATGTTCGTCACCCCCCTCGCGGATCCTTGGAGCACGTTCCGGCGAAGCGAAAGCCGGTTCGCCGCAGAACGTGCGACCAAACAAGACTCCAGGGCGTGACTTCAACACGCCCTAGAACCGGTAGCCCACCCCCGTGCCGATGATCCACGGATCGAGATGCGCCGTCGCGGCGATCGCGCCGTTGTTGATCGACACATCGGTTTTGATCCAGACCTTCTTGAGATCGAGATTGAGCGACCACCGGTCATCGAGGCGGTAATCGACACCCGCCTGAAGCGCCGGCCCGAAGCTGTCGCTGTAGCGGATCGCAGTCACCGGCCCGGTCGAGGGTTTTCCGACGCTGAACGTGGTTGTGTAGTTCACGCCGGCGCCGACATAGGGGTCGAACTTGCTGCCGCTGAGAAAATGATATTGAGCGGTGAGAGTCGGCGGCAGAAGCCATGTGCTGCCGAGCGGCACGGTCCCGGCGGTCGAGCCGACATCGCGGACGTTGTGCTTCGTCACCGCGGCGATGAGTTCCACCGCAAGGTTGTCCGTGAAGAAGTAACTGAAGTCCACTTCGGGCACGAGCCGGTCGGACGCCTTGATTGCGCCGCCGATCGCCGAAACGGTGCTCCTTTCGTCCGGCACGACCGCGATCGCGCGCAGGCGAACGAGAAAAGTGCCCGCGTTGCCTTCGAGATCGGCCGCCGAGGCGGCGGAAGCGAATGCGGACACGGCACAAAACAGACTGGAGAAGAGAGCAAGCTTACGGAACGACATATGAAAACCCCTGCTAAGAAACTGCGCTCACGATCGAGCGCGCAGCATCTTCGTGCTGGAGGCCGGTGCGGCCCAATGACCGGAGTCAACGCGCGCGTCGCATGATTGGGCTACTCTTCAAGAGTCTATGACTTTGAGTTCGTCGGTCGTGCGCGCTCTTCGCGTGCGATCTTCGCCGAATGATCGAGCCGCTTCGCTACGGCGCTCCCGCCGCGGCGTCGATATGCTTGCGCAGTTCGCCCGTTTCAAAGGGCTTGCGCAAATGAACCGCGCCTCTTGCGAGCGACGACTGCGGCGCGGCGGCCAGGTCTTCGTTGTAGCCGCTCATCGTGATGATCTTGAGGTGCGGTTTCGCCGCGCCGGCGCGGGCCACGTCGTGGCCGGTGATCTTTCCCGGCAAGCCCAGGTCCGTGATGAGTACGTCATAGGTTCCGGCGCCGAGGGCTTCCATCGCGCTTTCGCCGTCGGAAACTGCGGCGACCGTATGGCCGAACGCCTCGATCTGAAGGCAAACGGTGTCGCGCACTTCGGGAATGTCCTCGACAACGAGCACGCGCAATCGGCGGGCGCCCGCCGGGGGCCTTGAGGCGACAGGCGCGGCCGGCGCCCCCGCCCCTGTCGCCGTGACGTCGGTCGCGACCATGGGAAAGTAGATATCGAACACGGTGCCCCTGCCCACCTCCGAGGCGACCGCGATCCGTCCGCCGGACTGGCGCACGAAACCATAGACCATGCTGAGGCCCATGCCGTTGCCCTGGCCCATGCCCTTGGTGGTGAAAAAGGGATCGAAGGCTTCGCGCAGCACCTCGGGCGGCATGCCGCATCCGGTATCGCGGACGGAGATTTTCGCATATTCACCCGGCGCGAGCAGTCCGCCGTAGACCGGCGTTTCCTTGTCGATCGCGACGGCGCTGAGACCGAACGTCAGCGTGCCGCCGTCGGGCATGGCGTCGCGTGCGTTCAGGCTGAGGTTCAGAAGACTGTTCTCGAGCTGGGCTTCATCGATCAGCGTTTTCAGTCCCGCGTCCGTCCCCTCGGAGACGATCTTGATATTGGCCGGCAGCGTCCGCTTGAGCCATCGGGTCGAGTTCTCGATGCAGCGGCCGAGGTCGTGCACGCCGACGTTCAGATGCTGCTTGCGCCCGTAGGCGAGCAGATGCTGCGTCAGCTCCCCGCCGCGTTTTGTCGCGGCGAGCGCCATGTTCGCCAGTTTTTGAATGCGCGGCGTGACGCCGTCCTCGGTCAGCAATAGCCCGAGGTTGCCGGATACGACCGAGAGCAGATTGTTGAAGTCGTGGGCGATCCCAGCGGTCAGTTGCCCGACGGCCTTCATCTTTTGCGCCTGGTGGAGGGCCTCCTCGGTCGCTTTCTGTTCGGTGATGTCCTCGACGATGGACCATGTGTACGTTTCGCCGTGGGCGCCTTGCACGGTTATCCCGCGCAGGCGGATCGGAATGCGCTTGCCGCTTTTCTGCACATATTCCTTTTCGTACGGCCCGTAGCGGCGTGAATGCGCGAGGGATTCGAGCTGGACCTTCTCCTGTTCGAAATATTCCGGTGGAGTCAGTTTCCAGTAGTCCAGCGTCTTGAGTTCCGCGTCGGGGTAGCCGCAGATTTCGCGAAAAGCCTCGTTGTATTCGATGTACTTTCCCGACGTATCGGTGAGCGCGATGCCGACGGGCGCGAGTTCGTACAGGCCGCGCAGTTTTTCCTCGCTGACGCGCAGTTCCTCGAGGGTGGAGATCTCGTCGGTGATGTCGATCGAAATGCCGAGCAGGTACTCCGGCGTGCCGGAGGCGCCGCGAAGCGCGACCTTCCACGTCCTTAGAAATCGGGTCTCGCCTCTGGCGTTTCGAATCGGCTCCAGGTCGATTTTCTTGACCGTTGTGGAGGCGAGGACCTGGCGGTCCGCCGCCGTGAAAAAATCCGCCTGCGCGGTGGTCCAGAAGTCGTGGTCGGTCTTGCCGAGCAGGTGTTGCCGGGAATAGCCGAGGATTTTTTCCGCGGTCCGGTTGACCAGGGAAAAGCGCAGGTCGGCGGCCTGCTTGACGAAGATCATCACCGGAAGGTGCTCGACGATCCCCTCGAGAAGAAGCTGCGAGGTGTGAAGCTCCTGGTCGCGGCCTTTCTGTCCCGTGACGTCGATGCCGGAAGCCACGATCGCCACGGGCGCGCCGTTGTCATCCAGAAGCGGGCCGAAGTTGCACCCGAAGGCGCGGAACGTATCCGCCCCGAAACGGGCATTGAGCTCGCATTGCACCTCTTCTCCCGCCGCCGCGCGGGCAAGGACGTCTCGCACCTCCTTTTGCAGCGCTTCGGAATGGTCGAACCAGGCCGTATCCCACAGGTATTTGCCCGTCACGTCGGCGGCGACCTGCCCGCTTTGCGCCAGCGGCGCGAAATTGATGAAGATGACGCGGCCTTCCAACGTGAAGATGCCCACCGCGAAGGGCAGGTGATCGAGGACGCGCTGCATGTCGATGGCCGCCGCAACAAGCGGCGCCGGCGGCTGTGCGCCGCGGTTAGCGGTATTGGACATCTCTCGAGCTATCTCCGGCCCTGCGGGGATTGTTTGCTTGTGCCGCCCGCACGGTTCACTTCCAGATTGGTTTACCCGATCCAGGCAACCCATAGCTCGCCCATTTTTCAGTCACGAGCTTCACCACGTCGTCCGCCATCGCGATCTTCTCGCCCCATTCGCGGTTCGTTTCGCCGGGGAGTTTGTTGGTCGCGTCGAACCCGATCTTGCCGCCAAGGCCCGGCGCCGGTGACGCGAAGTCGAGATAGTCGATCGGCGTGTTCTCGATCACGGTGATATCCCGCGCCGGATCCATCCGCGTGGACATCGCCCACATCACATCCTTCCAGTCGCGCGCGTCGATGTCGTCGTCCACCACGATCACGAATTTCGTGTAGACGAACTGGCGCAGGAAACTCCACACGCCCATCATCACGCGCTTGGCGTGACCGGCGTAGGCCTTCTTCATGCTGACCACGGCGATGCGATAGCTGCATCCCTCGGGCGGTAGCCAGAAATCCACGATCTCCGGGAACTGTTGCGTGAGCAGCGGAATGAAGACTTCGTTCAGCGCTTCGCCCAGGACCGCCGGCTCGTCGGGCGGACGGCCGGTGTAGGTCGACAGGTAAATCGGATCGCGGCGCATGGTGATGGCCGAGACCTTGAATACCGGGAATTTTTCGACCGCATTGTAATAGCCGGTGTGATCGCCGAACGGCCCTTCGTCGCCGTATTCGTCCAGCATCACATGGCCTTCCAGCACGATCTCCGCGTCCGCCGGTACTTTGAGCGGCACCGTCTTGCAGTCCACCAGTTCGACCTTCTTGCCGCGCAGGAGTCCCGCGAACTGATATTCGGACAAGGTGTCCGGCACCGGCGTCACCGCCGCGAGGATGGTGCCGGGATCGGCGCCGATCACGGCGGCCGCGGGCAGGGGTTCGCGCTTCTTGGTCTTCCAGCGGTCGTAATGCCCCGCGCCGCCGCGCTGCTTCAGCCAGCGCATGAGCGTCGTGTCGCGTCCCGTCACCTGCATGCGGTAGATGCCGAGATTATAAACGTCGCGTTTGTCCCCGCTTTTATTTTCAAAGTCCGGGCCCTTGGTGACCACCAGCGGCCAGGTGATGAGCGGGCTCACGTCGCCGGGCCAGCAGGTCTGGATGGGGAACTGCGAGAGATCGATTTGATCTCCCGTCAGCACGATCTCCTGGCACGGCGCGCCGCTCACGGTCTTGGGCTTCATCGCCATGACCGTCTTCAGCAGCGGAAACATCTTCCACGCTTCGCGCAAACCGCCGGGCGGCTCGGGCTGTTTCAGGAAAGCCAGCGTCTCGCCCACCTCGCGCAGTTGATGGGGCTCGCGGTCCATGCCCCAGGCCACCCGCTCGACCGTGCCGAACAGGTTGGCCAGCAGCGGCATCGCATAGGGACCTTTGGCTCCCACCACGTTCTCGAACAGCAGCGCCGGCCCGCCCTCGGCCAGGACTCGAGTCTGGATTTCGGTGATTTCCAAGTGGGGGGAGACGGGCGTCTTCACCCGGACAAGCCGGCCCTCTCGCTCTAGGCGAGACATGAACTCCCGAAGGGATTGATAAGGCATGCGGGCTCGCTCGGCCGGGAACGTTCGGAAACGGGTGATTGTCCAATCACTTAACGGCGTCGGTGGAGGCGCGTCAAGCAAGCGTCCCGGGGTCGGGAAATCACAACCTTTAAGAGAATTATCTCCTTAGTCTTGTCGTTCGAAGGCTGTAGCCCTAGAATGCCCGGCGTTAATCGGACGTTTGGTTTTTTCCTTTAACCCGCTGAATGGTCGCATAAAACGCGGTCAAAAATTGACAAGCTTGACCCGGGGCAGCCAGGGCTGCGCGTAGAGGTCGTCCATCGCTCCTTATTTCAAAAGAGCGCGGGGCGGTGGATGTAGAGCGGGATGCACGGCGCGGGCGAAGCGCCGGCAGAGGGTGCGGAGACGGTCATGGACGGCGATAGCGTGCGCGGCGGAGCAAGCGGGCTGGAGCGGCTGATCGAGATCGGTCTCGCCCTGTCGGCCGAGCGTAACCACGACCGCCTGACCGAACGCATCCTCCTGGAAGCTATCGACATCACCAACGCGGACGGCGGCACGCTCTATCTGCGCACCGAAGACAATACGTTGAAATTCGTCATTGTGCGCACGGGCTCGCTCAAGATCGCCATGGGCGGCACGACGGGCATTCCGATTCCGTTCCCGCCGGTGCGCATGTACAAGGCGGACACCAACGAGCCGAATTTCAGCAACGTCTCGGCCGCCTGCGCGCTGAAGAAAGAAGCCATCAACATCGAGGACGCCTACACGGCCGAAGGTTTCGATTTCAC
Source organism: Rhodospirillaceae bacterium (assembly GCA_041913245.1). Classification (GTDB taxonomy): domain Bacteria; phylum Pseudomonadota; class Alphaproteobacteria; order Rhodospirillales; family Rhodospirillaceae; genus SHVO01. Next base: position 6,349 of record JAYSFT010000102.1, read on the forward strand.
CGGTACCAAGAAGTTCGACCAGGGCACGGGCTATCGCTCCAAGTCGTTCCTCTGCATTCCGCTCAAGAATTATTCCGACGAAGTCACCGGCGTGCTGCAGCTCATCAATGCGCAGGACGAAACCGGCAACGTCATTCCCTTCTCCAAGGATGTGCAGCGCACTGTTGGCGCTCTGGCCTCACAGGCCGCCGTCGCTATCGACAACCAGAACCTGATCGAAGCGCAGAAAGCCCTGATGGACAGCCTCATCAAGGTCATGGCGCACGCGATCGACGCCAAATCGCCCTACACCGGCGGCCACTGTCAGCGCGTGCCTGAACTCACCAAGATGCTGGCCTCCAAGGCGCAGGCCGAGACCGAGGGCGTGTTCAAGGATTTCAAGCTCGACGAAACCCAGTGGTACGAACTGCACGTCGCGGCGTGGTTGCACGACATCGGTAAAGTCACGACGCCCGAATATGTCGTCGACAAGGCCACCAAGCTTCAGACGATCTATGACCGCATCCATGAAATCCGTCACCGCTTCGAGATCCTGCAGCGCGACGCCGAGATCAAGATGCTCAAGTCCATCGCCAAGGGCAAAAATGCGCGCATCGAACGCAAGAAGTTCAAGGACCGCTGCGAGGAGCTGAAGAAACAGTGGGAATTCATCGCCGAAAGCAATATCGGCGGCGAGTTCATGTCCCAGGAGAAGCAGGACAAGGTGAAGGAGATCGCGAAGCAGAAGTGGTACCGCTACTTCGATCGCAAGCTCGGCCTGTCCTGGACAGAGGCTAAACTGCTCGAAAAGGCGCCGCCGCCGCCCGAGGGGTGGGAACAGCTCATGGCCGATCTGCCGGAGCATGCGGAAGCCGAATATAACCTCGGCGAAGTCCTCAACATGTGCATTCAGCGCGGCACGCTCAACGACGACGAGCGCCGCAAGATCAACGATCACATCGTGCTGACCATCGAGATGCTCAACGAGATGCCCTTCCCGAAGCACCTCAAGAAGGTGCCGGAATACGCGGGCGGCCACCACGAGAAGATCGACGGCACCGGTTATCCCAACAAGCTCACGGGCGACCAGATGTCATGGCCCGCCAAGATGATGGGCATCGCCGACATCTTCGAGGCGCTCACCGCCGCCGACCGTCCGTACAAGAAGGCCAAGACCCTGTCCGAGAGCTTGAAGATCCTGTCCTTCATGAAGAAGGATAAACACGTCGATCCGGACCTGTTCGACCTCTTCCTGCGGTCCGGCGCCTATCTCGAATACGCCGAACAATTCCTGCGCCCCGAACAGATCGACAAGGTCGACATCAACCAGTACCTGCAACCCCCGGCGCCGAAACCGGCGCAAGCGGCGGAGTAATTTTCTTCATCGCCATTCCGGGCGCGCCAACGGCGCGCTCCGGAATCCAGGGTTGCCCGGCGTAAAAGGGGGCCGCGCTCACCCATCCCCCTCGCCGCCTTCTATTATCGCTAATAAGTCGCAATCTCATTTTCCTTGACGGCACGCCCTTAACGCCCTTTATATGCAAATGACTCGCAGTTGCATATTTTGGGGGATTGAGATGTCTGCTATTTCCAAGTTCCGGGGCAGCCTGTTGGCGACGACCGGTACGGCGCTGCTGGGGCAGCTCGTTTTTCCGGCGCTGGGGATCGCCGCCGAATTGGCGTCCGCGGCACCCGAGGTGGTCACCATCACGGCCACCCGCACCGCCGAGGCGCCGGAGAACGTCCCGTCCGTCGTCAGCGTGATTCCGGCCGCCGAGATCGAGGAGACCCTGGCCACCGACATCAAGGACCTCGTCCAGTTCGAGCCCGGCGTCAGCGTGCGCAGCAGCCCCGCGCGGTTCAGCGCCGCCTCGAGCCCGGTGGGGCGCGACGGCAACAGCGGCTTCAACATCCGCGGCCTCGAAGGCAACCGCGTCCTCATGATCATCGACGGCATCCGGATCCCCGACGGCTTCACCTTCGGCGGGCAGTCGACGGGCCGCGGCGATTACGCCGATCTCTCGCTCCTCAAGTCGGTGGAAATCCTGCGCGGGCCCGCCTCGGCGCTCTACGGCAGCGACGGTGTCGCCGGCGTGGTGAACTTCGTCACCAAGGACCCCGAGGATTTCCTCGGCGGCGCGCGTCCTTTCCACGTCCAGGCGCGCACGGCCTACGACAGCTCGGACGACACATGGTCGAACGGCCTGTTGGGCGCGGCGCGCTGGGGCGCGTGGAGCTTCCTTGCCGCCGTCGAACGCCGTGACGGCGGTGCGCAGGAGAACCAGGGGACCAACGACGCGGCCAACACCGACCGCACCACGCCGATCCCGCAGGACACGCGCGCGAGTTCGGGCCTTGCCAAGATCGTGTTCGCGCCCGGCGAGGCGAACCGCTTCCGCCTGACCTGGGATCACCTGGACGCCGAAACCGACAGCAATGTCCTCAGCGCCCTCGCCAAGCCGCCGCTCGCCGCGGCCAGCACCGTCGGGCTCATCGCCGAGGATTCCGCGCGGCGCAACCGGATCATGTTCGATCACCGCTACGACGGCGCGGGTTTCATCGCCAAGGCGGCCTGGGGCGCCTACTATCAGGACAGCAAGACGCGCCAGTTCTCCGCCGAGGACCGCAATACGTCCGCCGACCGCACGCGTCTCAACACCTTCAACAATCGCGTCATGGGGTTCAGCCTCCAGCTCGACAGCCTGGCCGAGACCGGCGATGTGGCGCACCACCTCGTTTACGGCGGCGAAGCCTCGTTCACGCGCCAGGACGGTCTGCGCGACGGCACCGTGCCGCCCGTCGGCGAGACCTTCCCGATCCGCGCGTTCCCGACGACCGACTACACGCTCGCCGGCCTCTATGTGCAGGACGAGATCGCGCTGTGGAACGACCGGGTGACGCTCTATCCCGCCGTGCGCTTCGACCACTATAAGCTCAAACCCAAACCGGACCCGCTGCTTCCGGGCTTTGCCTCCTCCGCGCAGGACGGCAGCCATGTGTCGCCGAAGTTCGGCGGCGTGGCGAAAGTGACCGGCGACGTGCGCCTGTTCGCGAACTATGCGCGCGGCTTCAAGGCGCCGTCGCCGTCTCAGGTGAACAACTTCTTCGCCAATCCGGTGATGTTCTATGCGTCGCTGCCCAATCCGGATCTGAAGCCGGAGACCAGCGAAGGGATCGACGCCGGCATCCGCTTCAACAATAGCCGGATCGCGGCCGAACTCGCCGGCTTTGCCTCCTGGTACGGCAATTTCATCGACCAGGTCCAGGTCTCCGGGAATTTCACGCCGGCCAGTCCGGGCATCTTCCAGTATGTGAACGTCGGCAAGGCGAAGCTCACCGGGCTCGAGGCGAAGGCAAGGATCGAGCTCGCCGCCGGTTTCGACGTGAACGCCGCGGCCTCCTATACGCACGGCGATGCGACGACCGCGGGCGTGCGCACGCCGCTGAATACCGTCGAGCCCTTCAAGCTCGTGGGCGGGGTGGCGTACCGCGATCCATCCGCGCGCGCCGGCGCCAAGGTCACCGCGACCTATTCGGCCGGCAAGAGCGCGGCGCGTGTCCAGCAGACCTGCACGGGCCCGTGTTTCACGCCGCCCGGATTCGTGGTGCTCGACGCCACGGCCTACTGGGACGCGAGCGAATGGGCCGTGCTGCGCGCCGGCGTCTTCAACATCACCGACAAGAAGTATTGGTGGTGGAGCGACGCGCGCGGGCTTGCCGCGTCGTCGGCGGTGCTCGACGCCTATACCCAGCCGGGCCGCAACGTGCGGGCCTCGCTCACCGTAAAGTACTAAGGCGGAAACGCGGACGCCGCGCCGAATCCGCAACCCCCTTTGCATCAATTGAGGTCGAACATGTTGTGTGTTGGAGACAAGTTTCCCGAATTCAAGCTGAAGTCCTGCGCCGATGTTTCCGGGAGTTTCCCCGAGATCGGCCGGGCAAGTTACCCCGGCAAGTGGCTCGTCGTGATGTTCTGGCCCAAGGACTTCACCTTCGTCTGTCCGACCGAGATCGTCGCCTATCACGATTTGGCGCCGGAATTCAGGAAGGCCGGCGCGGTCGTGATCGGCGCCTCCACGGATACGGATTTCGTGCACCTCGCCTGGCGCAAGGCCGATCCGCGGCTCGCCAAGATCGACTATCCCTGGCTCGCCGATACGAAGAAGTCTCTCGCGGGCGCGCTCGGGATCCTTCATGCCGAGGAAGGCGTCGCCTACCGCGCGACCTTCATCGTCGATCCGGAGGGGGTCATCCGCCATGTCCTGGTCAATGATCTCAGCGTCGGACGGAACCCCGAAGAAACGCTGCGCACGCTTCACGCGCTCCAGAACGGCGAACTTTGTCCCGCGCGCTGGCGTCAGGGCCAGAAGACCTTGTCCGCAGCCTAGAGTCACCCGGGGCCAACGGCCCGCTCCGTCGTCCTCGGCGCCGCGCGCCAAGGAAAACCGACAGACGACGCCGTTGTGCCCCGACTCGCCTATGCATATTTCCGATTTTTGGTGGGCGATCAAATTTGATCGGGCCGCAAATTAATTTCTCCACATTACAATGCGATTTACGTACTGTAGTACGAGCGAGTCGTCGCAAGGCGGCTTGCCCGCTGCTCTTTGACATCGTGAATCGGTTGAAACAAGCGCGATGAGTCGCGGCCTTTACCGCGAAAAAACTTCGAAGTGTCGCCAAAGT
>JAYSFT010000103.1:0-11006 GCA_041913245.1 Rhodospirillaceae bacterium
GCCCAAGCGTTGGATGTGTTATCGAGGGAAATTCGCGCGGGGGACTTCCGCGAAAAAGGCGACTCCGCGCTGACTATAAGAGTCAGGTTCCGCCGTGAGTCTGTTTAGATCCGTGAAACGTCGTGTTCTCCTGCTGAGCCTCGCGGTTTTCAGCGCGGCGGCGATGTCCGCGGGTCTCTACGCCCAGGACATGAAGGTCATGCGCATCGGCGCGGGACCCACCGGCGCCACGGATTTCCCCTTCGGCGGCCTTGTCGCCAACGCCATTTCCAATCCTCCGGGCTCCAGGGAATGCGATCGCGGCGGCAGCTGCGGCGTTCCGGGCCTGATCGCGGTCGCGCAGACGACCATCGATCCGGCCGAGAATCTGCGCGCCGTCAGCCGGGGCGATCTCGAACTCGCGCTATCCCAGGCCGACACCCTGTCGTGGGCCTATCGGGGTGCCTCGGCCTATCAAGGGCAGGAACCGATGCGGAACCTGCGCATGGTCGCGCGTCTGTATCCCTCCAATGTGCACCTCGTCGTGAAGAAGGGCTCGCCCATCAAGGCGGTCACTGATCTCAAGGGCAAGAAGGTCGCCATCGGCGGCGAAGCTTCGGCCACCGCCGGCACCGCGAAGCTGATCCTCTCCGCCTATGGCGTGAAGTGGGATAGTGTCCAGATGCGTACGTATGACTTCGCCGCCATCACCGGGGCGCTGGAGAAGGGCGAGGTCGATGCCTTCTTCATGGTCAGCGGCGCGCCGGTGCTCGCGTTGGAGGACCTCGCCAGCCGCACGCCGATCTCCTTTGTTCCGATCGACGGGCCCATCGCGGAAAAACTGCCGAAGATTTTCCCCTACTACAGTCAGGGCGTGATCCCGGCGAAGACCTACGGCGATCACCCCGCCATCCCGACCCTCGATGTCGGCTCGGTCCTGGTGGGCCGCGACAGCATGAGCCCGGATCTCGCCTATGGCATCGTCCGCGCCATCTGGCATGAGCGCAATGCGCCCTTGTTCCAGAAGGGCCATCCACGCGGCCGCCTCATGGACCGCGCGCAGGCCGCGCGCGACTTCGGCGTGCCGATCCAGCGCGGCGCCGACAAGTATTATGTCGAGAACGGTTTACTGGATCCGGCCGCGGCGCAGGCCGTGCCGCCGGCATCCACGCCCGACAAGCCGGCCTCGCCCGCGCGCAAAGCGCTGCTACAGTGGCCGTTCGCGCATAAACAGTCCTGAAATCTGCGCGGCTTGTGATCGCGGGCCGATCTGGTTAGCCTCGCGGCCATGAAAACATTCATCCTCTCTCTTCTCGTCGAGGCCGGTGGCCCGGCCATTCCCCTTGTCGCCGTCGCGGCGGAACGTTTCGAGGCCTGGAGCGGCGCGCAGCCGGAGCGCGTCCGCGCATGGCTTTCTTCCACGGGATACAAGCCCGACGCCGGCTCCGTCGCGGTCGTGCCCGACGAAAGCGGCCGGGTGGCGCAGGTCGTTCTCGGTCTCGGACGCGGCGACGATCCCTGGGTCACCGGCGGACTCGCCAAATCCCTCCCCAAGGGCACATACGCGCTCGCCGAAACCGTCGGCGCGGCGCCGGCCGATTTCGCCACCTGGGCGGCTCTGGCCTGGGCGCTCGGCGGTTATGCCTTCGCGCGCTACAAGTCCGAGCCCATGTCCGAGCGCGCGATGCTCGTATGGCCCGAAGGCTGCAACCGCGCCTATGTCACCTTCGCCGCCGAAGCGGCCAGCCTGACGCGCGATCTCGTCAATACGCCGGCGGCGGACATGCTGCCGGATCATCTTGAAAAAGCCGCGCGCGACCTCGTCGCCGCCCATGACGCCTCGTTCACCGTCACCACCGGCGACGAACTCCTGCGCGCCAATTATCCGATGATCCACGCCGTGGGCCGCGCAAGTTCCAGCGCGCCGCGCCTGCTCGACATCAAGTGGGGCCGCGCGTCGGCGCCGAAGGTCACGCTGGTCGGCAAGGGCGTGTGCTTCGATACCGGCGGGCTCGACCTGAAACCCGCGAGCGCCATGGCGCTCATGAAGAAGGATATGGGCGGCGCGGCCACCGTGCTCGGCCTCGCGCACATGATCATGTCGGCGAAGTTGCCGGTGCGCCTGCGCGTGCTAATCCCGGCCGTCGAGAATGCCGTCGCCGGCAACGCGTTCCGCCCCGGCGACGTGCTCGCGACACGCAAGGGAACGACCGTGGAGATCGGCAACACCGACGCCGAAGGCCGTCTCGTGCTCGGTGACGCGCTGACCGAAGCCGCCGGCGAAAAGCCCGCGCTTCTGGTTGATTTCGCCACGCTCACCGGCGCGGCGCGCACCGCTCTGGGCCCGGAGCTTCCCGCGCTTTTCACCGATGACGAAGACCTCGCCGCGTTGCTGGCGCAGGCCTCGCGCGCCACATTCGATCCGTGGTGGCGTCTTCCCTTGTGGAAACCCTACCGCAAGATGATCGACAGCAAGGTCGCCGACATGAACAATGCCGGCGACTCGCCGTTCGCCGGCGCCATCACCGCCGCGCTGTTCCTGAAGGAGTTCGCCGCGCCCAAGGACGGTCCCGCGCCTTTGTGGGTGCATGTCGACACCTACGCCTGGAACCCCGGCGACCGCCCGGGCCGTCCCGCCGGCGGCGAAGCCCTCGGTCAGCGTGCCATGTTCGCCGCGATCGCCGCGAAGTTCGCGGAAGCCCCGGGGCACTGAGGCGGGTTGCCAAACAAAAAGGGCGCAAGCTTCGAAAGCCTGCGCCCTTTGTTTTTGCCGCCGACTGATCTTATGCCTTCAGTTTCGCGGCGATGTCGTGGGTCACCGGCACGTCGAGGCGAGTCAGCATTTCCTTGGGCACGACCTGCCAGAAGTTGCGCACCTCGCGGTCCCAGTTCACCAAGAGCTCTTCGGCCCACGGCGAGCTGGTTTCCTTGTGGTGTTCCTTCACCAGGTTGCGCAGCATCGTCTCGTAGTGACCGACTTCGATGCGCTGGTAGATGATGCTGTCGCCGTTGACGCGATGTTCGAACAGCTTCTCGCGGTCATAGACGAACGCCATGCCTCCGGTCATGCCGGCGCCGAAGTTGGCGCCCACCTTGCCCAGGATCACCGCGACGCCGCCCGTCATGTATTCGCAGGCGTTGGAGCCGCAGCCTTCGATGACGGCGGTGGCGCCGGAGTTGCGCACCCCGAAGCGCTCGCCCGCCTGGCCCGCGGCGAACAGTTTGCCCGACGTCGCGCCGTAAAGGCAGGTGTTGCCGATGATGGTATTGTCGGCCCAGCGGAAGATGGCCGCCGTGGTCGGACGCAGCACGATCGTCGCGCCGGACAATCCCTTGCCGACGTAGTCGTTGGAATCGCCCCACACCTCGATCTTCAGCCCCTGCACGCCGAAGGCGCCCAGGGACTGGCCGCATGAACCGCGCAGACGCACGGTCAGGTGGCCGGACTGAAGGCCCGTCATGCCGTACTTGGTCACGATCATGTGGCTGATCTTGGTGCCCACCGCGCGCTGAACGTTGCGCACGTTGTAGGTCAGCTGCATCTTCTCGCCGTCCTCGAGCAGCGGTTTCGCGTCGGCGATGATCTGCTCGTCGAGCGTGCCCGGGACTTCGTTGCGGCCCTTGGTCATGTTGCGGGTCGGCAACCCGCCTGAATCCGGCTGGACCAGAAGAGGATTCAGATCAAGGTCGTCGAGGTGCGCCGCGCCGCGGCTGACCTGGTGCAAAAGATCCGTGCGGCCGATGATCTCGTTCAGGCTCTTCACCCCGAGGCTGGCCAGGATGTCGCGCACGTCTTCCGCCAGGAAGCTGAACAGGTTCACGACCTTCTCCGGCGTGCCGGTGAACTTCTTGCGAAGTTCCGGGTTCTGCGTGCACACGCCGACAGGACATGTGTTGGAGTGACACTGACGGACCATGATGCAGCCCATGGCGATCAGGGACGCCGTGCCGACGCCGAATTCTTCGGCGCCCATCATGGCGGCGATCACCACGTCGCGGCCGGTCTTGATTCCGCCGTCGGTGCGCAGCACCACCCGATGTCTCAGGCGGTTCAGCGTCAGCACCTGATGCACTTCGGTCAGGCCCATTTCCCACGGCAGGCCGGCGAACTTGATCGAGGTCTGCGGGCTCGCGCCCGTGCCGCCGGAATGGCCGGAGACGAGGATCACGTCGGCGTTGGCCTTGGCGACGCCCGCGGCAATGGTGCCGATGCCGCTGCGCGCCACCAGTTTCACGCATACACGCGCCTTCGGATTGATCTGCTTCAGGTCGTAGATGAGCTGCGCCAGGTCTTCGATGGAATAGATGTCGTGGTGCGGCGGCGGCGAGATCAACATCACGCCCGGCGTCGCATGGCGCAGCTGGGCGATCTCGACGGTGACCTTGAAGCCGGGCAGCTGTCCGCCTTCGCCGGGCTTGGCGCCCTGGGCCACCTTGATCTCGATTTCGCGGCACTGGTTCAGATATTCCGCCGTCACGCCGAAGCGGCCGGAGGCGATCTGTTTGATGGCCGAGTTGGCGTTGTCGCCGTTGGGGGCGGGCTTGTAGCGCGAACGGACCTCACCGCCTTCGCCCGAGTCCGACTTCGCGCCGATCCGGTTCATGGCGATATTGAGCGTGCCGTGCGCTTCGGGACCCAGGGCGCCGAGGGACATGCCCGGGGTGACAAAACGCTTTCTGATTTCGGTGGTGGATTCCACGAACTCCGCGCCGATCGGCTTGGTTACCGGGCGGAAGTCGAGAAGGTCGCGCAGATGCAAGGGCGGCAGCTTGCGCACGCCTTCCGAATACTTCTGGTACGTGACATAGGCGTCCTTCTCCACCGCCTGCTGCAGGATGTGGATCAGGCGCCCGTCGTGGCCATGACCTTCGCCCGAGCGCGCGCGGTAACGGTAGAAGCCGCCGACCGGCAAGGTGACCACGTTGGTGCGGAACGCCTTCTGGTGCTGCTCCAGCACCTTCTTCTGGATCCCGGCGAGACCGAGGCCCGAGATGCGCGAACTCATGCCGGGGAAGAATTCCGCGACCAGCGCGCGCGAGAGACCGATCGATTCGAAGTTGTAGCCGCCGCGGTACGAACTGATGACCGAGATGCCCATCTTGGACATGATCTTCAAAAGGCCGTCGCCGATGGCCTTCTGATAGCGCTTCAGCACGTCTTCCAGGGTGTGGTCGCCGAACAGGCCGCGGCGATGGCGGTCCGCGACGGCTTCTTCGGCAAGGTAGGCGTTCACGGTCGTCGCGCCGACGCCGATCAGGACGGCGAAGTAGTGCACGTCGAGTGCTTCGCCCGACCGCACGTTGACCGAGGTGAAGGTGCGCAGCTTCTGACGGATGAGGTGCGTATGCACGCTCGCCGCCGCCAGGATCATCGGCAGGGCGACACGCTCCGCGCCGATGTTCTCGTCCGACAGGATGACGTGACGTTTGCCGGCACGCACGGCTTCCTCCGCTTCGGTCTGGATGCGCTGGAGGGCGGCGCGCATGGCGTTCTCGCCGCCGCCGGCGTCGAACGTACAGTCGATGTCGCCGGCCGTGTCGTCCATGTACTTGCGCATGGCCTGAAATTGCGCGGTCGTCAGCATCGGGCTCGAAAGCTGGAGCAGGTCGCACTGGTCCGGCGCTTCGTCGAGGATGTTGCCCAGGTTGCCGAGACGCGTGTTAAGGGTCATCACCCTGGTCTCGCGCAAGCTGTCGATCGGCGGATTGGTGACCTGGCTGAAGTTCTGGCGGAAGAAGTGGTGCAGGCCGCGGTAGTTGTCCGAAAGCACCGCCAAAGGACTGTCGTCGCCCATGGAGCCGATGGCTTCCTTGCCGTCCAGCGCCATGGGATGAAGGATCAACTCCATGTCTTCCAGGGTCTGGCCGTAGGCGAACTGACGGCGCAGCAGCTCTTCGCGGGTCAGCGCCGACTTTGCCGCCTTGGGTGACTTGATGATGGAATCGAGGTGCGTGGTGTTCTTGATCCACTGGCCCCAGGGCTGCTTGCCCGCCAGCGAGTCCTTCAGCTCCTTATCGTGGTAGAGCTTGCCTTCCTTGAGGTCGATGCCGAGCATCTGGCCCGGGCCGACGCGGCCCTTTTCCACGACGTCGGCGTTGTTCAGGCGCACCATGCCCGTCTCGGAACCGACGATGAGCAGGCCGTCCTTGGTGATGGTGTAGCGCATCGGGCGCAGGCCGTTGCGGTCCATGTAGCCCAGCACCCAGCGGCCGTCGGTGGCGCACATGGCGCCGGGACCATCCCACGGTTCCATGACGGCGTTGCAGTAGCCGAACAAATCGCGGTGGGGTTCCGGCATCACGGCGTTCTGGCTGATGCTTTCCGGCACGAGCAGACAGCGCGCCATCGGCGCGGTGCGGCCGGCGCGGCACAACAGTTCGAACACGTTGTCGAGGGTCGCCGAATCCGAGCCGCCCGGCTGGATGATCGGCTTCAGGTCCTCGATCTGGGGGCCGAACGACGGGTGATGCAGGCGGCACTCATGCGCCTTCATCCAGTTCACGTTGCCGAGCAGAGTGTTGATCTCGCCGTTGTGCGCGAGCATGCGGAACGGCTGGGCGAGGTGCCACGTCGGGAAGGTGTTGGTCGAATAGCGCTGGTGATAGATCGCGAACGAGGACACGAAACGCGCGTCCAGGAGGTCCGGATAGAAGGCCGTCAGCTGTTCGGCCAGGAACATGCCCTTGTAGATGATCGAACGCGAGGACAAGGAGCAGATGTAGAAGCTGTTGATGTGGTCTTCCATCACCCGCTTCTCGATGCGGCGGCGCACGAGATACAGGCTGCGCTCGAGATCGTCGCCGGTCAGGCCGCGCCGGTTGCCGATCATGATCTGTTCGATTTCCGGGCGCGTGGCGTTGGCTTTTTCGCCGATGATCGAAATATCGACGGGCACCTGGCGCCAGCCGTAGATGTAGTAGCCGGCGTTGAGCATCTCACTTTCAACGATCGTGCGGCAGACTTCCTGCGCACCGAGGTCCGACTTCGGCAGGAACACCATGCCGACGCACAAGGTCTCGCTTTCCGGCATCACATGGCCGGTGCGGCTCACATGTTCGCGGAAGAACGCCTGCGGGATCTCGAGGTGGATGCCCGCGCCGTCGCCGGTTTTTCCGTCGGCGTCGACGGCACCGCGGTGGAACAGCACCTTCAGGCACTCGATGGCGGACTCGACGACTTCGCGGCGCGCCTTGCCGTCGATCGAGGCGACCATGCCGACGCCGCAGGAATCCTTTTCGTCCTCGGGGTTGTAGGCGTGGGCGGCCGTCAGCTTCGCGACGTTGGCCTGATAGTTGCGGACGAAGTCTTCGCCGCTTTCCTGATACGGGTCGATGTGCGTGATGTCGTTCATCTTAGGAAGCCTTGCGCAGTTCGTTGAGGGCGCCGGAACGGGCGCCTTGCAGGTGCTGGTGGATGCTGGCGGCGGCGTCGCGGCCGTCGCGGATCGCCCACACGACGAGGGACGCGCCGCGCACGATGTCGCCGGCGGCGAACACGCCGTCCATGGTGGTCATGGCGGTGCGGAAGTCGGTTTTGAGCGTGCCCCAGCGCGTGAGCCCGAGGCCCGGCTCGCCGAACATGACCGGCAAATTCTCCGGATCGAAGCCCAGCGCCTCGATCACGATGTCCGCCGGCGCGACGAACTGCGAACCTTCGATCTCCTCGGGCTTCGCGCGGCCCGACGCGTCCGGCGTGCCGAGGCGCATGCGCACGGCGCGCACCCCGGTCGCGTTGTTGTCCGCGTCGTGCAGCACGGCCTCGGGGCCCGACATCCACAGGAACTCGACGCCTTCCTCGATGGCGTTGGCGACTTCGCGCTGCGAGCCCGGCATGTTTTCCCGGTCGCGGCGGTACAGGCACTTCACCGACTTGGCGCCCTGGCGGATCGCGGTGCGCACGCAGTCCATGGCGGTGTCGCCGCCGCCGATGACGACGACGTTCTTGCCCTTGGCGTTGAGTCTGCCGGTGTCGTAGTCCGGCACCTTGTCGCCGAGGTCCTTCTTGTTGGACGCGGTGAGGTAGGTCATGGCTGGGAAGACGCCGTTCGCGCCGACGCCGGGCACGGCGAGCGCGCGCGCCTTGTAGACGCCGGTCGCGATCAGGATCGAATCGTGTTTCTTGCGCAGGTCCGCGAAGCTCACGTCCGTGCCGATGTTCACGCCCAGCACGAACTTCACGCCCGACTGTTCCAGAAGTTTCGCGCGACGCTCGACCACGTACTTCTCCAGCTTGAAGCCGGGGATGCCGTAAATCAGCAGGCCGCCCGCGCGGTCGTAACGGTCGTACACCGTGACTTGATAACCCAGCTTGCGGAGTTCTTCGGCGGCGGCGAGGCCGCCGGGGCCCGCGCCGATGATGCCAACGGACGGCTCGCGTTCCTGCTCCGGCACGACCGGCTTGACCCAGCCGCGTTCCCACGCGGTGTCGGTGATGTACTTCTCGACGGCGCCGATGGTGACCGAACCGTGTTTGGACTGCTCGAGAACGCAGGAGCCTTCGCACAGGCGGTCCTGCGGACAGATGCGGCCGCAGACTTCCGGCATGTTGTTGGTGGCCGACGAGACCGCGTAGGCCTCCTCGAGGCGTCCCTCGGCGACCAGCTTCAGCCAGTCGGGGATGTTGTTCTGAACCGGACAGTGCACCTGGCAGAAGGGAATGCCGCATTGCTCGCAGCGCGACGACTGGTCGGCGGCGTCCGGCTCGGCCCACTTCTCATAGATCTCGTTGAAGTCTTTTTTTCGCGTCTCCGCCGCCCGCTTGGACGGCATCGCCTGACCTAAACGGAGGAACTGCAGCATATTCCGCGTCATGGCGGGCATCCTTTGCGTCTTTGAGAAGCGATCCGGATGCGCCGTTTTTGAACGGCGCCGCCGAAGCACAGATTGTCTCGGGGCGAAAACGGGCCACGGCTCACTCCGGGGACCGGTTTCGAGCGGACCATAGGGGGCAAATCCCGGGGTTGCCACGAGATTCTTGGTATTAAGTCAGTATTGCTGACCTAAATTAAATCGAGATCGAGCATGGGAAGAATCGATGGCTGGCCTATCCCTGACCGGATTCAAAAATAGTAACCATATGTTTACTAATGTGTCGCCGACGCAATGCTATGGCTGCGAATCGGTTAGTGATATAAAGGGGTTGAGGGCAGGGACAGGCGGGACGTGGCAGGAATTGCACAACTGATAAGTGTTGCGGTGCTGGGTATCGCTCACATCGCACCGCTGGGCGCCGCCGCCCATCAGACCCTTATGGAGGCCTTCGCCTCCTGGCCGCCAATCGGCGGCATCGCTTATCTGGCCCTCAGCGTCGGCCTTCTCCTGTCCATGATGGCGTACTTCTGGAGCGACCTCTGGGACATGGGGGGCGGCCTTGTCCGCGCCGCCAAGGGCAAGCGCGATCCCGGCGCGCGCCTTGCGATGCAGCTTTTCATCGCGACGATTCCCGTCGCCGCCATCGTCTTCGCGCTGCCCTTCGCCGACTTCAGCTTCCCGGCCTATACGCCGACGGTCATCGGCTGGTCGGCCGTCATCGGCGGCGCGTTCCTGTTCATGCTCGACCGCATGAGCATGACCATCAAACGTCTCGAACATGCGTCTTATCTCGACATGATCGTCGTCGCACTGGCGCAGGTGGTTGCTTATCTCGTGCCCGGCACCAGCCGTTCGAGCATCACGATGACCTTCGCGCGCGCTCTCGGATATGAGCGTGTCGACGCCGCGCGTTTCTCGATGCTGCTCGGCATGCCCGCGCTCGCGGGATCATGTGTGTTGCAAGCCATGGCCCTGGTGAAAACCGGCGGACTGACGTGGCGGCCGTGGCTGCTCGGCATCGGCGGCGCGGCATTCTTCGCCGGACTTATCACCCTCGGTATCATGATGGCGTGGCTCAGGCGTCACAGCTTCGCGCCGTTCGCGATCTATCGCCTGCTCATCGGCGCGGCGATCCTTGCGATTGTCTGGCAGACGCCCGTCTAGGGTGAGGTCTTAGCCGTTGCGCGGCTGGAGGCGCAGGCGCTTGGTCTGTTGGATCGGACGGAACCGCTTGAGATAGGTCGGCACCACCACTTCCGCGGCCGCCGGCGCGATGCCGAACGCTTCCAGGCCCGGCAGCACGCCCGTGGCGACATTGCCAAGACGCAGCTGCACCACTTGATCCGGCGTCAGGAACGGCGCGCCCAGCGAAACCGGCGGAATCTTCTCGATCAGCGTGCGCAGCACATCGAAGATGCGCGCCGGAATATCGCCCGCCAGGTAGGGCAGGCCGACGATGGGCCGGCGGCGCATGGTTTCGCGGTTCACGATGTCGAGGATGGCGCGCATGTCGTAAACGCGCGGCCCAACCAGCTCGTAGGTCTTACCCAGGTGGTGCGGATCGTTCACGGCCGCGGCGATGGCCGCCACCACGTCGCTCACATACACCGGCTGGAAGTTGGCGCCGCCGCCGCCCGGCGTGTGCGGGAGGGCGTCGGTGAAATACGGCAGCACCGGCATCTTTTGCGCGATCGCGCCGAAACGGTTGAAGAAACCGTCCTCGGCGCCGAATACGACCGACGGGCGCACAATGGTGGCCGACGGAAAGGCAACGGCGACGGCGCGCTCACCGGCGGCCTTGCTGCGGGCATAAGCGGACGGCGAACTGGCGTTCGCGCCGAGCGCGGACACATGCACCAGGCGGCGCACGCCGGCGGCCATCGCCGCGCGGGCGACATTCTCGGCGCCTTTTTCATGCACCGCTTCGAAGGTGCGCTTCTTGGATTCGTAGAGCACGCCGACCA
This sequence comes from Rhodospirillaceae bacterium, assembly GCA_041913245.1. Classification (GTDB taxonomy): domain Bacteria; phylum Pseudomonadota; class Alphaproteobacteria; order Rhodospirillales; family Rhodospirillaceae; genus SHVO01. Next base: position 10,755 of record JAYSFT010000103.1, read on the forward strand.
AATTCACGACGGCGTCGGCGCCCTGAACGGCGGCCGCGACGCTGACCGGATCGGTGATGGAGGCGGGAATCAGCGAGATCTGGCCGAGATCGCCGGACGGCTTCAGGAACAGCGCCTTGCGGATATCGCGCACGGCGACGCGCACGCGCCAGCCCTGGGCCGCGAGATGGCGCACCAGATGGCTGCCGATGAAGCCCGAGCCGCCGAAGACCGTAATAAGCTTGTCTGCCATATCCCCACTCCCGGATTTCT
>JAYSFT010000104.1:0-11001 GCA_041913245.1 Rhodospirillaceae bacterium
CCGCTCGCGGCGAATTCACGCGCGGCCGGCAGGGTCAGGCCGATGATGCCGCCCTTTGACGAGGCATAGGCGGCCTGGCCGATCTGGCCCTCGAACCCGGCGATCGACGCCGTGTTCACGATCGCGCCGCGCTCGCCTTCGTCCATCGGATCGAGCTGCATCATGTCGGCGGCGGAAAGCCGCATGATGTTGAACGTCCCGATCAGATTGACTTCGATCACCTTGCGGAAAAGGGCGAGGTCGTGCGGCCCGTTCTTGCCCACGATCTTCGCGGCGGGCGCGATGCCCGCGCAGTTCACGACCAACCGCGCCGCGCCGTGGCGGGCCTTGGCGCCTTGAAGCGCGGCCTCGGTGGAGGGCGCGTCCGTGATGTCGCATGCGAAGGCGGCGCCGCCGATTTCCTTGGCCACGGTTTCACAATTCGCGGCGTTAACGTCCAGAAGCGCGACCTTCGCGCCCAGCGACGCAAGGTGGCGCGCGGTTGCCGCGCCCATGCCCGACGCGCCGCCCGTGACGACCGCGGAAATCCCGGATATTTTCATGATATGTCCCCTCGCTGACTCATTTTGTTCAACCACAAATGGGCGGCGACAACAAGGCGGTTTACAGTATGGAAAAGCGGCGTCTGGGCGGCTCCAATCGCTCTTAGACGCCTTCGTCGCCAGCGGGCTCGGAGATCGCCTGGCGCGTGCGCTGCAGGTCGGCGCGCGGAAAAGGCGTGCCGCGTTACCTTCGAGACGGAAACGCAGGCGGTGTGCGCGGCGCAAAATATCGGCGTGATACCCTATTTCCCGCTCGCCTCCGGCTTTCTGTCGGGCAAATATTGCTCCGAGGCCGATTTTGGGAAAAGTAAGCGCGGCGGCGGCATGACGAAATACATGAACCCAAGAGGGTTCCGGATTCTCGATGCGGTGGACCTGAAACTCCTCGCGGACGACGTCGACGCCCTGACGCGCGCGCGTGCGCCGTGAACGGCGTTATCGTCAACATAAGGCCTGAGACCTATCGCGAGCGTTTTCATCGGGCGTTTGCATCGATCGGCTGGAAGATCGTTGATTCGCCCGTTCTCGTTCCGGAATCCCTGCGTGCGCCGCTGCCGGAGCCGCGCGGATACGATGCGGTCATTTTCACCAGCCAAGTCGCCGTCGACGCCTTGCGCGAAACGCGCGGCTGGCACGATAAGATCGCTTATGCGGTCGGCCCGGCGACGGCGGACGCCGCGCGCCGCGCGGGCTTCTCGCAGACGGTTCAAACCGGTCTCGACGCCAAGGATCTGGCGGCTTTTCTCGCCTCGGCCGGGTTCAGCCGGGCTTTCTATCCCTCCGCCGAGGATGTCAGCGCCGATGTCTCATTGGATGATCCGGTGCGGATCGGCAGGCTGGCGGTTTACCGCATGGCTCCAAGCCTCGCGCTGACCGATGATCTTCTCAAAGCCCTGCGCGCCGGCGGCCCTGCGGTCGTGCCGCTGTTTTCCCGGCGCAGCGCGCAGGTCTTGGAAAAGCTTCTGAAACAATCTGGGATTACCGCGCAAAATGCCCATCTATCGAGTGTCTCCATCAGCGCGGACGTGCTTGCGCCGGACGCAGGGCCTTGGCAGCGGCGGGCTGTTGCTGATAAGCCCACATTGGAGGCCGTTGTTGCGAAAACAGCGGCCATGGTGGCGAATATGACTTCCGAGGCGCTTCGATGACAAGCTTTGGACCGGCTCGATCTTTTCCCGCAACCCGCTTGCGGCGCGTGCGCGCGGCCGACTGGCGGCGGCGGCTCGTCCGCGAGACCGCGGTGACCGCCGACGATCTCATCCTGCCGATTTTCATTATTGAGGGTGACAACGTCACCGAGCCGGTGGCCAGCCTCCCGGGCGTTTCCCGCCTTTCCATCGATCGCGCCGTGGCCGTCGCGCGCGAAGCATATGCGCTTGGAATTCCGGCGCTCGCCTTATTTCCGGTCACCGATAAGAAGCTCAAAAATCCGCAAGGCACCGAGGCGCTCAACCCGAAGAACCTCCTCTGCCGCGCCGTGCGCGCGATCAAAGCCGAAGTTCCCGATATCGGCCTCATCTGCGACGTCGCGCTCGACCCCTATACCGACCACGGCCACGACGGCTTGTTCATCGACGGAGACGTCGCCAACGACGCGACGGTCGATATTCTCGTGAAGCAGGCGCTGATCCTCGCCGAAGCCGGCTGCGATGTCGTCGCGCCGTCCGACATGATGGACGGCCGCATCGGCGCCATCCGCGCCGCCTTGGAGAGGGGCGGCTTCGTCAACACCATGATCCTGTCCTACGCGGTGAAATATGCGTCGGCGTTTTACGGCCCGTTCCGTGACGCCGTGGGCTCTTCCGGCGCGCTCGGGGCGAAAGGCAAGCACACCTATCAGATGGACGCGGCGAATGTCGACGAGGCGCTGCGCGAAGCGTCAACCGACGTCACCGAGGGCGCCGACCTCATCATGGTGAAGCCGGGGATGCCCTACCTCGATGTCATCGCGGCGGTGAAAAGAGACGTGAACGTGCCGGTGCTGGCCTACCAGGTGAGCGGCGAGTACGCGATGATCGCCGTTGCCGCGGCGGCCGGCGCGTTCGACCGCCTGGCGGCTTTCCAGGAATCGCTGCTGGCCTTCAAGCGCGCGGGCGCTTCCGCGGTTCTCACCTATGCGGCGATGGATATCGCCCGGGCCCTGAAAAAATAACTTTATTCGCAATAAGACAGGCGACAGCCGGGCGGCGGGACTCCGTAAACTCCCGTACAGTGCGGCGCGGTCCGATCGGGTAGATTGCGGGACGATTTTTACCCGCTCCCAGCCAATTCATGACGCAAGGTGATCTCATCGCTGTTCTGCTGATCGGACTGGTGTCCGCAGCCGTCGCCGTGGCGATCGCGATCTGCAAACGGCTCGTCGAAGCCATGGGCGGGACGATCGCCGTCGACAGCGAATTGGGGAAAGGATCGCGTTTCATCTTTTCCGTGACGGTCCGGCGGGAGAATAGCGGCGCCGACTCGCCGCGCTCGGCTGATGCCGGCTGGGATGAAAGCGCCCATGCCGCCGTCGCGCCGCGACGCATCTTGATCGCCGAAGACAATGAAACGAGCCGTTATCTCATTACAACCATGCTGAAGCGGCACGGACATAGCGTCGAAGCGGTGGAGAATGGGGCGCTCGCGCTCGACGCCGTGAAGCGCGGCCGGTTCGATGTCGTCCTTATGGATATGCAGATGCCCGTCATGGACGGGCCGGAAGCGACGCGCAATATCCGTCAATTGCCGCCGCCGCTAGGAACGCTGCCGATTATCGCTCTGACGGCGGATGTGATTCCCGAACATCGCAGGATGTATATCGAGGCGGGCGTCGACGCCGTGGTCGGCAAGCCGGTCGATTGGGTCGAACTCGAAAGCGAGATTGTCGGAAACCTGCGCGGTGAACGGGCGGGGCGTCCGGCGGCGCCTGTCGCGGATATTGCGGCGTTCGCCAGCGCGCCGGACGGTCTTGTGGACGAAGCGGCGCTCTCGATTTTAGAGAAAAGCCTGGGCCGCGATATCCTCGCGCCGATGATCGGCAGTTTCATGGAGAATATGCGGCACTACGGTAACGAGTTGCGCGCCGCGACGTCCGCCGGCGACCTTAAAAAGGTCAAACATGTCGCGCACGCCTTGAAAGGGCTGTGCGCGCAATTCGGCGCGCCGCGAGTCTCCGAACTCGCCCGTCAAATCGAATGTCAGGCCGGGGAAGCGGGCGACGCAGGCCGACTCGTGCCGCAAATCGAGATCGCCATTACCGAAACCAGCGCCGCCTTCGCGGCCCGGCAACAAGCCCTGACCCCGCACGTCAAAGCCGGCTGAGTTATTTCGGCGCGTTGGCGGCATTGGCGCCCTTCACGCGGTTTCGTCCCTCGGTCTTCGCGACGTAAAGCTGCTTGTCGGCCGTCGCGAGAAGTTCGGCCGGATCCTGCTCGGGTTGTGGAATCGCGCAGCCGGCGCCCAGGCTCAATGTGATGTGGGGCGCCGTTATCGATGCCGTATTGGGGATCTCGAGAAGCGCTACCGCGGCGCGAATGGCTTCCGCGACGGCTATCGCACCTTCCAGTTTTGTCTCGGGAAGGAGGGCGACAAATTCTTCACCGCCGTAACGGGCGAGGATATCCGCCGGCCGCTGCAAGGCGCTTTTCGCGGCGCGGCCGACGCGCTGCAAGCACAAATCGCCGCCACCGTGGCCATAGGTGTCGTTATAAAGCTTGAAGTGGTCGACATCCATCATGATGACGGCCAGCGCTTCGCCGGTACGGGCGAGACGGCGCCACTCCCGCTTGAGAAGGTCATCGAACGTACGCCGGTTATAAAGGCCGGTAAGGCCGTCGGTTCGCGCGAGCCGGACCAGTTCATCTCGGTTCTGCTTGAGTTCAAGGTGGTTCCGGATGCGGGCTTTCAGAACGGCCGGATTGATCGGTTTGGTGATGTAGTCGATGCCGCCGGCCTGCAGGCCCTCGATCTCATCTTCGCCGGACGTGCGCGCCGTCAGGAAAATGACAGGCACCTGCTCGAGGCGCGGATTGGCTTTCAATTGCCGGCACACTTCCAGCCCATCGAGATCGGGAAGGCCGATGTCGAGCAGAACGATGTCTGGCACATGTTCGGCGGCCAGCTTTAAAGCCGTTTTGCCGTCGGCGGCCGTTTTGACGTTCCACTCGCCGCCCAGCACAATGCTCAGAAGCGCCTGGATGGTGGCGTCATCTTCGACGATCAGTACAGACGGCCTACTCGGCTCCGGCACAGGGGCCCTCCTGGACCAACCTTGGATTTTGTGAAATCTTAAGGCGAATCAATATCTTTGCGGAAGTCCCTTGTTCGCCGGCGCCAACGTCTCCTAAGTCTAATGTCATGAGTCAGGAACCGCTTGTCGTTACCGCGTTCGACCGTCTGCGTTTTATCGTCATCGATGACGATCGGGCGATATTGCAGATGGTGGAGGCTTTTTTGAATGCCGCCGCCGCGGGCGGGGTGATTTCGGCCATCAGCTGCTTCACCGCGCTCAATCTGCTGGCGGACAAAACCAAGAAAATCGACTGCATTATTTGTGACTACAGCATGCCGACCATGACGGGTCTGGCGCTGCTTCAACAAATTCGCGGCGGCCAACACCCGAACATTCCCCGCGATCTGCCCTTCATCATGCTGACATCTTCGGGGCAGGAAGAAGTCGTGCGCGCCGCCGTCGCGATGGATGTCCACGGCTACGTCAGAAAGCCGGTTTCGATGGATATGCTCATCAAGGCGATACATCGCGCCTTCAACCGCCAGCTCAATTTAAAGAAGCCTGCGGATTATCTGTCGTACCGGTTGCCGGACGAACCGTGAGTTTCACGCCCGCTTTGCCGATCGATGCGCTGCTGCCGGATGTGGCGGCGGCCCTCGCGTCCCACCCCTGCGCCGTCGTTCTCGCCGCGCCGGGCGCCGGCAAAACAACTCGTATTCCGCTTTACCTGCGCGATGCGCCCTGGCTGGGCGAGCGTAAGATCGTGATGCTCGAGCCGCGCCGCCTTGCCGCGCGCATGTCCGCGATCCGCATGGCGGACACCCTCGGCGAGGCGGTCGGAGAAACGGTCGGATTCCGTGTGCGCCTGGAATCCAAGGTCTCCGCGCGCACGCGTATCGAGGTTGTCACGGAAGGGATTCTGACGCGGCGGCTTCAGTCCGATCCGGAACTCGCCGACGTCGGTCTTCTCATTTTCGACGAATTTCACGAGCGCAGCCTCGACGCCGATCTCGGTCTCGCGCTCGCGCTCGACATTCAGCGCGCGCTGCGTCCGGACCTCAAGATCCTGGTGATGTCCGCGACGCTGGACGACCAGGCGGTCGCGGGCGTGCTTGGCGACGCGCGGGTTTTGGCCAGCAGCCACCGCCCGTTTCCCGTGGAGACGCGTTATCTCGGAGCCTCGGCGGGCGATGATCTCGCCCGCGAGATGGCCGCGGCGGTGCGGCGGGCGCTTGCCGAGGAAGACGGAAGTATCCTCGCTTTTTTGCCGGGCGAAGGTGAAATCCGCCGCACGGCGGCGCTGTTGGAAGAAGGGGGGCTGCCCTCCGGCTGTACGGTCGCACCCTTGTTCGGCGCGCTGTCGCCGGAAGATCAGAACCGAGCCGTTTCACCCGCGGCCGCCGGGCGCCGGAAGGTGGTGCTCGCGACGACGATCGCCGAGACCAGCCTGACGATCGAAGGCGTCAGGATCGTCATCGATTGCGGTTACAAGCGCGCGCCAAGGTTTGATCCGGGACGCGGCATGACGCAGCTCGTGTCGGTGCGCGTCTCGCGCGCGGCGGCCGAACAGCGCCGTGGCCGCGCGGGCCGCTTGGGCCCGGGCGTGTGTTACCGGCTCTGGACCGAACCCGAGGAGCGCGGACTGAAAGCCTATGATGAACCCGAGATGCTGCAGGCCGATCTGGCGCCGCTGGCGCTCGATCTTGCATCCTGGGGCGTCGCCGATCCCAAGGCGCTCAGCTGGCTCACGCCGCCGCCTGCCGGCGCCTTCGCGCAAGCGAGCGATCTTTTGCGCCGGTTGGACGCGATCGACGGCGCCGGCCGTATTACGGCCGAGGGTAAGGCGATGGCCGCGCTGCCGCTGCATCCGCGCCTCGCGCATCTCGTCCATCGCGGGATCGCGCTTGGGCACGGCGCGCTCGCCTGCGACGTCGCGGCGCTTCTCTCCGAACGGGATGTGCTGACGGGGACGCGCGATCCCGACATCCGTCTGCGTCTTGACGCGCTCAATGAAGGGGCCGGCCGGTCCGCGGGGCTGCGCATCAACCACGGCGCGCTTGCCCGCGTGCGTGCGGCGGCCAAACAGATTCGCGGTATCGCCGGCGCGAAACGTGGAGCCACGGCCTCGGCCTCGGCCGGCGTTCTTGTGGCGCTGGCCTATCCCGACCGTATTGCACAGCGGCGCGGCGGCGACGGCCGCTTCCGGTTATCGGGCGGCGGCGGCGCTTTTCTCGATCCGGCCGAATCCCTGGCCGCCCAGGATTATCTTGCGGTGGCCGATCTCGACGGGGCGGCGCGCGAGGGACGGATCTATCTTGCGGCGTCGGTGGCCCAGGGCGAAATCGAAGAGGCTTTCGCCCAAGACATCGAGGAAGGCGCGGAGGTGGTCTGGGATCCGCGGGAAGAGGCGGTCGCCGCGCGCCAGACGCGCCGTCTCGGCGCGCTCGTGCTCGAAGCAAAGCCTTTGCGGAACGCCGACGCCGAACTGATGCAGGGGGCCATGATCACGGGCGTGCGCGACATGGGGCTCGCCGCGCTTCCTTGGACCGATTCCACACGCATGCTGCGCGAGCGTGTCGCGGTGTTGCGCGCCGCGTTTCCCGCGGACGGCTGGCCTGACCTGTCGGATGTCGTGCTGCTGCAGGCTTTGGACGAATGGCTCGGCCCCTATCTTCAGGGTATGACGCGCCGCAGTCACCTCGCGCGTCTCGATCTGGATGCGGCGCTGCGCAGCCTTCTGCCATGGCCCCTTCCGCAGCGCCTCGACGAGCTTGCGCCGACGCATTTGGCTGTGCCGTCCGGTTCGCGCATCGCGGTGGACTACAGCAATGCGGGCTCGCCGGCGTTGTATGTGAAACTGCAGGAAGTGTTCGGCCTGAAAGATACGCCCACGGTCGCGGGCGGGCGTATTCCCGTCACCTTGCATCTGTTGTCGCCGGCGCAGCGCCCCATCGCCGTCACGGCCGACCTCAAGAGTTTCTGGGCGAACGTCTATCCACAGGTGCGGGGCGAAATGCGCGGACGTTATTCGCGTCACATCTGGCCGGAAAATCCGCTGGAGGCGGCCGCCGTGCGCCGGTCGATCAAGCCTCGCGGCACCTGATTAGGCATCCGTGCGCTTGAGCCATCGTGTGGCGTGGTGTCCGCCGGCGGCCATCGTTTTCGCCATCCACGCGCCGGCTTCGGTCATCGCGGTGTCGAACCGCCAGGGCGGGTTGACGACAATCAGCCCCGTGCCGCGCAGGCCGGGCCCGTCTTTCGCCCCGCGCGTCAACATCAGCTCGCAGCATAAGACCTCGCCCGGAATGTCTTTTTCCAGACCGGCGAGCAGTGCGGCGTGCCGGTTGTCCGCCAAAATCGGATACCAGACGAAGTAGATGCCTTCTTTCCATTTGTGCGCGGCTTTACGCAGCGCGTTCGGAAGGTCTGTGTATTCGCTTTTGACCTCATAACTCGGATCGATCACGACCAGGCCGCGCCGAATCGGCGGCGGCACCAATCCCACCAGCGCTTCCAGTCCGTCCCGCATATGCACGGAAATGCGCGAATCGCGCCGCGCCCATTTCTTGAGATCGGCCTGCGCCGCCGGATGAAGCTCATTAAGTATAAGCCGGTCGTTTTCCCTCAAGGCGGCGCGCGCCAGGGCAGGGGATCCCGGATAGCTCTTCAACTGGCCGTCGGGATTGAGGCGCCCGAGCGCCGCCAGGAGTTTTTCAACCCCGGCCGGGGCGGTTTTGTTTCGCAGCGGCCACAGGCGTGCAATCCCGGAGGAAAACTCCTGTGTCTTTTGTGCTTCAGTGCTGCCGAGATCATACACTCCATGGCCGGCATACAGGTCGATCACCGCGAACGGCTTGTCCTTCTCCGCGAGTCTGTCCAGCAGCAGGCATAGCGCGGCGTGCTTATGAATGTCGGCGGGTCCGCCCGCATGATAGGCGTGTTGGTAACTCAGCATTTTTTCGTGACGGAAACAGAGGTGGGGTTGCTTCGGCGCAAGTCTAACATGCGCGGGACGCCTGTCTCGGAAGTATCTGATTTTACGAAACTTTAACCGGCATACGGAGTTTTACGGAGCCCCTACTCCCTTGCAGTTCTTACCCGCTCTGGTATAACCCCGCCCCGGAAGCGCAAGGCTCTTGGGGGGCCGGGCGACGTCCATGCTCCGTTCTGATCTGGGATGACGTACGTGTAAGGCTTTGTGCCCGAGCTGTGCCTGCGCGCGTCCATCTTCCCGCCATGTTTCTCGTCCAAATCAAGAGTGCCTACCGAGCCTCTCCCCGGCACCGGCCGAAGCGCCGGAAAGGGAACGAGGCGTGGGGTTATAAAAAGAAACGGGTTGGGAAGGCTGGTACATAAAATGAGAATTCTTGTTGCGCTCCTGGTGGCGTGCGTGGCTTCGGCCAGCCTCTGGGCGTCACTCGACAGACCTCTCGATGCGCCGGACTGGCGGGGCCAGTTCAAGGGCGTCTCCTATTCTCCTTCGCACGTCTATTCCGAAGAGCAGCTGAAGAACGGGATCGACCCGGCGATCATCCGCCGCGACATGGAACAGCTTTCCGGCGTCACCAAGCGCGTGCGTACGTATACGGTCGATCGCGGCCAGGACGCGGTTCCCTATATCGCCAAGGAATACGGCTTGAAGGTGACCCTGGGCATTTGGCTCAGCGGCGACAAGGAACTCAACGAAATCGAAGTCACGAAGGCCATCCGCGCCATCAACGACAACCCGGGCGTCGTCGACCGCGTGATCGTCGGCAACGAAGTGGTGATGCGCCGCGAACTGACGCCGGCGGAAGTCACCGACTACATCGTGCGCGTGCGCAAGGCCGTCACCAATAAGAAGGTCGAAGTCGGCACCGCGGAAGTGTGGAGCGTATGGCTCGACTACCCGGAACTGGCCAAGGAAAGCGCCTTCGTCGGAATCCACCTCCTGCCATATTGGGAAGGCATCAAGTCCGAAGACGGCATGGACTATGTCACCACGCGCTTCGACATGGTCGCCAAGAAATTCCCCAACAAGAAGATCGTGATCGGCGAAGCCGGCTGGCCGTCCGACGGCCGCGTGAAGAAGGGCTCGGTGCCCTCGAACGCGATGGAAGCCTACTTCCTGCGGCACTTCCTCACCCTCGCGACCGCGAAGAACTACGACTACTACGTGATCGAAGCCTTCGATCAGCCTTGGAAGGCCGGTCCGGAAGGCGCCGTCGGCGCGTTCTGGGGCATGTTCGATGCCGAAGGCCTGCCGAAGTTCAACTTCACGGGCCATCTGACCTCGTTCCCGGATTGGTCGCAGTACGCGGGCGCAGCCACCATCGCCACCTTCCTGATCGGCCTGATGGTTCTGATGCTGGTGCCGAGCATGAGCCTGCAGGGCTATGCGCTGGTCGCGGGCATCGTCGGCCTGACGGTGTCGGGCGCGCTGTTCATCATCGAAGCGTCGTCGCTGCGCTACGTACAGCTGACCGCGCTGTGGGGCGCGGCGATCATCATCCCGGCGGCCCTGTTCACGGCGCTTCTGCTGGTGACCGAAACCACCGAATGGGCTCTCAGCCTGTTCCGCGAAAAGCGCAAGCCGCGGATCGGCTCGTCCGGCTATTTCGGCACGCCGCGTGTTTCGATCCATCTGCCGACGCACAACGAGCCGCCCGAAATGGTCGTCCAGACCTTGAACGCCTTGGCGCGCCTCGATTACCCGAATTTCGAGGTCATCATCCTCGACAACAACACCCGGGACTCCAGCCTGTGGAAGCCGGTGGAAGCTCACGCGCAAACCCTCGGCGAGCGCTTCCGCTTCTATCACTTCGACGGCGTGAAGGGCTTCAAGGCCGGCGCGCTCAATATCGCCCTGAAGCTGACGGACCCGGCGGCCGAATACGTGGCGGTCATCGACAGCGACTATCAGGTCGCGCCGGAATGGTTGAAGACCATGATGCCGGGCTTCGCCGACCGTAAGGTGGCCGTGGTCCAGTCGCCGCAGGATTACCGCGACGCCGACGAAAGCCTGTTCAAGACGTTCTGCTATGAGGAATACGCGACCTTCTTCCAGGTCGGCATGGTGGAGCGTAACGAACACAACGCCATCATCCAGCACGGCACCATGTGCATCGTTCGCCGCAGCGCGATGGAGCACGTCGGCGGTTGGGCTGAATGGTGCATCACCGAAGACACCGAACTCGGCCTGCGCCTGTTCGAAGCCGGCTACACCGCGCTCTATTCGCCGGCCAGCATGGGCCGCGGCCTGATGCCGGA
>JAYSFT010000105.1:0-10704 GCA_041913245.1 Rhodospirillaceae bacterium
TCTATTCCTGGCGCGGCGCGGAAGTCGGCAACATCCTGCGCTTCGAGAAAGACTTTCCGGACGCGAAGGTGATCCGTCTCGAGCGCAATTACCGCTCGACGCCGACCATCCTGGCGGCCGCCTCTCACCTCATTGCCCACAACGAAGGCCGTCTCGGCAAGACCCTGCGGACCGGCCTCGACGACATCGAGCAGGGTGCGCCGATCAAGGTGCGCGGTGTGTGGGACGGCGCCGAGGAGGCGCGTTGGCTGGTCGGCGAGATCGAAGCGCTTCAGCGCGCCGGACATCCGCTCGATCAGATTGCGATCCTGGTGCGCGCCGGTTTCCAGATGCTGGAATTCGAAGAGCGCCTGATCACGACCGGCGTTCCTTATCGCGTTGTCGGCGGTCCTCGTTTCTACGAACGCCTCGAAATCCGCGATGCGGTGGCCTACCTGCGTCTCATCCAGCAGCCCGAGGATGATCTCGCGTTCGAGCGCATCATCAACAAGCCGAAACGCGGCCTCGGTGATACAACCATCCAAAAGGTCCATATCCTCGCCCGCGCGCAAGGCGTCTCGATGATGGAAGCAAGCTTGCGGATGAGCGAGACCGACGAGCTGCGCCCGCAGGCGCGCGCGGCGCTCGCCGGCTTCGCGCGCGACATGGAGCGTTGGCGCTCCTTGCGTGAAACCGTGCCGCCCGCCGAGATCGCCGCCCAGGTGCTCGAGGAGTCCGGCTACATCGAGATGTGGCAGAAGGACAAATCGCCCGAAGCGCCGGGGCGTCTCGACAACCTGAAGGAATTCGTCTCCGGCCTCGACGAGTGGGAAAACCTCGGCGGTTTCCTCGATCACGTCAGCCTGGTGATGGAGAACGACGCCAACGCCGGCGAGGCGGGCGTGACTCTCATGACCCTGCACAGCGCCAAGGGGCTGGAGTTCGACACCGTGTTCATGCCCGGCTGGGAGGAAGACATTTTCCCCAATCGCCGCGCGCTCGACGAAAGCGGCGAGAAGGCGCTCGAGGAAGAGCGCCGCCTTGCCTATGTCGGCATCACGCGCGCGCGCCGCCGCGCCTTCATCTCCTTCGCCGCCAACCGGCGCGTCTATAACCAGTGGCAGTCGAGCATCCCGTCGCGCTTCGTCGACGAATTGCCGAAGGAGAATATCGAGCAGGACGCCGATCAGGGGCTCTACGGCCACCGTGCCGGCGGCGGGGGCTGGTCCGGCTTCGGCGAGTCTGCGCGCAGCGGCGCGGGTTTCCGCAGGCGTTTAGGCGGCGACTTCGGCGAGCTTGGCAAGACCGGCTCGTGGGACGTCCGGGAGCGTGTCAGCGCCAACGCATTCCGCATCGGCGACCGCGTCTTCCATCAAAAGTTCGGCTACGGCATCGTCGAGGGCATCGACGACGGCAAGCTGGACATCGCCTTCGAGAAGTCCGGCCGCAAGAAGGTGCTCGACAGTTTCGTGGAACCCTCCAAATGAACGATATCGGCTCCGCCTGGAGCGCCAAAGTCACCGTGAAGACCGAGCACGCCGACGCCTTCGAACAGGCCTTCTCCGGTCTTGCCGGCGTCGTCTCGATGTATGAAGCCAATCCCGACGGGTTCACCTGGACCGTCGAAGGCACCTTCGATGAAGCTCCGCCGCGCGCGGAATTGGCCGAACGCATCGCCCTCGCGGCGTCCAGCCTCGGCGTCGCCGAGCCCGCGCTGGAGATCGCCAAGATCCCCGTGAAGGACTGGCTGACCGAAAGCGCCATGGCCTTTCCGCCGCTGCGCGCCGGGCGCTTTTATATCCACGGCGATCACGTCCAGGGTCCGTTTCCGCCCGGCGCCGTCCGGATCCTGGTGAATGCCGCGACGGCGTTCGGCTCGGGTCATCACGCCAGCACCATGGGCTGTCTGCTCGCGCTCGACGATCTCGGCCGCCGCCGCAAGGCCATCCGCCGCGGGTTGGATATGGGGGCGGGCACCGCGATTCTCGCCATCGGCATGGCCAAGGCTTGGCGGGCGCCGGTCGTGGCTGCGGACATCGATCCCGTCGCCGTGAAGGTCAGCCGCTATAACGCCGCCCGCAACGGCGTGACGCCGTTGATCCGCGCCGTGCTCAGCGAAGGCTGCGGCCAGCGCGATGTGACGCGCGGGGGCCCCTATGACGTCATCACCGCCAATATCCTCGCGCGCCCATTGGCCGCGATGTCGGCCGATCTTGCGGAACTGCTGGCGCCCGGCGGCACGCTGATCCTCGCGGGCTTCTTGCGCCGCCACGAACAAATGGTGCTCGCGCCCTACCGCATGCATGGCCTGCGTCTCGTGAAGCGCTATCGCCTCGCCCCCTGGACCACGCTGGTCCTCGGCAAATAACGCGAGAAACGTCGCGCCGATCTTATTTAGGGAACGATCAGCACCACGTCGCGGTCGTCGCGCTTCACACGCACCACCGACTGGCTTTTCACGTTCTTCAGCGCGGCTTCCAGTTCGGAGACCGAGCGAATCGGCGTGCGGTTGACCGCGGTGACGATGTCGCCCGGCTGCAGTCCCATGGCCGCGGCGGGCGAACCCTCTTCCACGTCGGTCGCGCGCACGCCATTCGCGGTATTTTCGAAAGCCGCGCCCATGATGCGCTTGGGCTCCGCGCGATCCGGCGCCGCGGGAGCGGCGGCGGCCTGTGTGGGATCGAGCTTCGCCGTGGTCACGTCCACGTCGCGCCGTTCGCCGTCGCGGATGATGGACAGTTTGAGCTTCGTGTCCGGCGGCATCATGCCGACCCGGTTGCGCAGGCTGGCCGAACCTTCGATCTCCGCGCCGTTCATGGACACCACGACGTCGCCGGCCTTGAGGCCCGCCTTGTCGGCCGGTGAATCGGCTTCAACGCGGCTGACAAGCGCACCGCGATTGATGGAAAGACCGAGATTTTGCGCGAGGTCCGGCGTGATGTCCTGGATCGCGACGCCGATGCGCCCCCGGCTCACTTCGCCCGATTGGATCAGTTGGTTCATCACATTGGTGACGATGCTGGTCGGCACCGCGAAGCCGATCCCGACGTTGCCGCCGCTCCCGCTGAGGATCACGGTCGGAACGCCGATGAGTTCGCCCTTGAGGTTCACCAGCGCGCCGCCCGAGTTGCCCGGATTGATGGCGGCGTCCGTCTGGATGAAGTCCTCGAACCCCTGGTCGATGAAGCCCGAGCGGCCCAGGGCCGAGACGATGCCGGCGGTGACCGTTTGGCCGAGAGCGAAGGGGTTGCCCACCGCGAGGACGTAATCGCCGACGCGTATATTCGTCATATCCCCGATGGGCAGCGCGGTCAGGTCCGGCGCGTCGATCTTCAGGAGCGCGAGGTCGGTCGCCTGATCCTTGCCGATCACCTTGGCGGCGATGGTGCGCCGGTCCTTCAAGGTGACGGCGATATCGTCCGCCTTATCGACCACATGGAAGTTGGTGATGACGTAGCCTTCCTTGGCGTCCACGATCACGCCGGAGCCGGCGCCGGTGCGCTGCTCACGGCGCTGCGGCTGTTGCTGCCGGTCCGGCACGCCGAAGAAGCGGCGGAAGCGCGGGTCCTGCAACAGCGGCGACAGTTCCGATTCTTCCTGCTGCTCTCTCACCTGGATGCTCACCACGGCGGGCGTCACCCGTTCGAGGACGTCGGCGATTCCGGTGTAGGGCGTGGCCGCGCCGCCATTCGCGGCGAGAGGCGCCGAACTGGAGGAGGAAGAGGCCGTATGGCCCGGCAGGGAGAGGCCTTTGTCCCGCGCGAGGTAGAACCCGCCGCCGACGGCGGCCAAAGCGAGGACAGTCACAACTACGAAACGCGCGCGCGGCATTGGCTCTCCGGATCAAGGAACGCCCCAGACGCCTTAGATAGCATCTCCAAACGCGCAAGCCATACGGAAATCAATGAGTTCGCAGCCCTCAACGTCCTGTGAAAGGGCTAAAATAATTGTTAGTCCGCAGGAGACGGCGCGATCAAGGCGCGGGGATATCCGCCGCCAGGTTTTCCGGCGCCTTGACCTGATGCGCGCCGTTGGTCCAATCGTCGCGCCCGGGGAAGCGTCCAACGCTCGGCAGCGTGAGGGACAGGTCCAAGGGATTGGCGCCGATGACCAGGCCCAGGATGTTGATCTCGAGCCCTTCGTCCTTCGCCAACGCGACGCCGAAGGCGCCGCCCAGCGACAGTTGCACGCCGGTGTTGCTCGGCGTCGGCGCGATGAAGCGCCAGCCGGTGAAATCCTTGCCGATGGTGTTCCCCGGCATGGTGAGGTGCAGCGCCGGGATCTCCCGGCCGATATGCGCGATGAAGGTGTTGCTGTTCGGGCCCGGCCACACGACGTAGGTGTTGGCGTAAGGATAGGTGTCGACCACGCCCGGCAGGTCCTTGATCACCGCTTCGGCGTCTTCGCCGCGCAGGTCCTGGATCAGCTTCGGGCGCGCGCCATACCAGCGCTGGTCCGGCTCTTTCGTCTCGGTGACGCGGACGGCGTTCTGATTGCGCCGCAGGTAGAAGCCGGTCACCTCGTAGCGGGTGTAGGAGGCCGCGCCCTTGGGCTTCACGGCGATCCATGTGTGATCGGAAAAGGCCCCGCGCCAGCGCACGGCGGCAGCCGAATATACCTGCACCACGGCGGGCTCATAGCTGTCCGGATGGGGCGCCCAGCCCACCGGTTCGCGGCTCGCCGTGCGCCAGTCCTGCGCCTGGACGGCTGTGCCGAAAAACACGCGCACCAGGGGCACGGCCGCCATGACGGCCGCGAGCATCAGGAGACCCGCGAAAAGTTTGCGCAAAAGCTTGGGCATGGCCGCATTAAATCATTGCGGCTGCCCTTCTTCCAGCGGGCCATGGTAACGTTTTGTCACAACGACGCGACCGGGGAGGGGCTTATCGATGACCACAGTGAAGCTGATGACGGACCAGGAAGCCAACGCCGTTCCGGCGGTCAAAGCGGTCTTTGACGATATCCGCGCCGTTCGTAACTCCGGCTTCATCAACAACTTCTGGCGGGGGCTGGCCCACGACCCGGCGCAGCTCGCCCGCATCTGGGGCCAGGTGAAAGCCATTATGGGTGCGCCCGGCGCCCTCGACCCCCTGACCCGGGAGCTGATCTATATCGCGGTGTCCACCGCCAACGGATGCTCCTACTGCATTCACTCCCACACGGCGGCCGCGCGCGCCAAAGGCATGACCGATGCCCAGCATGCCGAGCTGGTGGCCATCATCGGCCTCGCCGGCCAGACCAACCATCTCGTGACCGCGCTCCAGATCCCGGTCGATCCGGAATTTCAGGTGAAGTAGTCACGCCGTGGCGGCCGCCGCGTCGCGCCGTGCGAACCAGATCAGCGCCGCCGCCATCAGGCCGAGCCACGGCAGCAGAAGCATGTTCATCGTCTGCCAGCCGAACACGGCGAGCAGCGCGCCCGCGCTGGCGGACGACAAGAAACCCACGGTGACCACGGTGAGGTCGTTCATGGCCTGGGCGCGGCCGCGTTCCGCCGGGGCATAGGCTTTTGTCAGCAGCGTCGTGCCGCCGATGAACAGGAAGTTCCAGCCGACACCGAGCAGCGTGAGCGCCGAGATGAAGAACGGCACGTCCGTTCCGCTCAGCGCCAGCGTGATGTGGCCGGCCAGGAGCCCCACGCCCGCGAACATGATCCGCACCACGCCGAAGCGCGTGATCAGCGCGCCGGTGAAGAACGACGGCAGGAACATGCCCAGCACATGGAACTGGATGGCGTGCGCGGCGTCGGCGACGGTGTGATGGTGCGCGACGATGGCGATGGGCGAGGCCGTCATGGCCAGAACCATCACGCCCTGACCCGTCGCCGCGCCGAACAGCGCGATCAGATAGGACGGCTGGCGCACGATCTGCGCGAGCGGGCGCACCGCGCCCGACGCGGCTGCCGGCGGCGCGGGAACGCGGACGGCGAACAGCAGCAGCATCGCGGCCGCCGACACCGCCGCCACCAGGAGGAACGAGCCCGTATATTGCGGGTCGATCAACGGTTCGCCCCAACGCGCGAGCGCGGGGCCCAGGAACGCGGCGAGGATTCCGCCCGTCATCACGAAGGAAATGGCTTTCGGCCGGAAGGCGTCGTCCGACACCTCCGAGGCGGCGAAACGGTAGTAGAGCGAAAAGGCCTGATAGGCGCCGAGGAACATCGTGCCGAGGCAGAGAAGCGCGAGCGACGACATCATCACGCCGGCGGCGCACACCAGACCGCCGACGATCCCCAGCGCGGCGCCGGTAATGAAACCGACCCTGCGTCCCACGCGCGCCATGAGCATCGCCGCGGGGAAGGTCGTGAAGGCGTTGCCGAGGAACATCGCGCCCAAGGGCGCGGTCGCCAGCGCCGGCGATGCGGCCACCTGACTTCCCGCGAGGCCGCCGATGGTCACCACAAGGACACTGGTGCTCTGGAACAGCGCCTGGGCCGTGGCCAGCAGCAGCACCTGACGATGCATCGCGCTTCGCGGCATCGCTAGGCTCCGCCCGCCATCGCCATCAGGCTTCTGGCAACCAGGAACAGGCCGATCAGCGCGATGGCCGCGTGTACGATGAACGCGACCTTGAAGAAGCCGGGCAGAGGCTTCCGCGCGGCCTCGAATTTCGCCTTCGCGCGCAGGCCCTGGAATACGACAAACCCGCCGCCCGCGATCAGGAGAAGGCCGATAACGATCTGGAATGCCGGTGTCATCGTGGGATCCTAGAAGAAAGGCGGCTCATTGCTGAGCCGCCTTCGCTTCGTCAGTTTACATCCGAATCTACTTCTTTGGAACGTATTCGGTCGTCATGAGACGCGATTTGTCCGCGTTCGGCTTCGGGGTGAACTTCTGCAAGCGGTTGTTCCAGGCGTCCGCGATGAACAGGTTGCCTTGCGCATCCACGGCGAACTGGTGCGGATTGTCGAAGCGGCCCGGTTCGCTGCCGGTCACGCCCCAATAGGTCAGCAGTTTGCCGTTCAGGTCGAACTTGGCCATGCGGTTGTTGCCGTCCGCCGAGGCCAGGTAGATCGCGTTGTCGTTGGTCACGATCAGTTTGGTCACGCTGCGGATGTTCGGCCATTCTTCGACGAACTTGCCGTCCTTGTCGAACACCTGCACGCGGTTGTTGCGGCGGTCGGCGGCGTAGATGCGCCCTTGCGGATCGATGGTCACGGCGTGCACCAGGTTGAACTGGCCCGGGCCGGAACCCTTCGTGCCCCACTCGTTCACATACTTGCCGGCCTTGTCGAAGCGCACGATGCGCGAGTTGACGTAGCCGTCGGCGACCAGGAACGAGCCGTCCGGCAGGAACGCGATGCCGGCCGGTTGCGCGAAGTGCGTCTTGTCCGAGGCCTGCACATTGCGTTCGCCCAGCACCTGGACAAGCTTCTTGCCGTCATTGGTGAACTTCAGGATCTCGTGGCCCATGCGGTTGACGACCCACACATGGCGCTCGGGATCGTACGGGCTGATGTAGATGCTGTGCGGCTGGTCGATGCGCGCATCCCACTGGCTCCAGGTTTCGATGGTCTTGCCGGTGCCGTCGAGCACCATCAGCTGGTGCGCGTGTGTCTTTTCCGCGGCCGGCTTGGTGGACGTGGTGCTGCGCTCTTTGCGCACGCTACCGTCCATGTCGATGATCGGCGCGTTCGGCTGCGTGACGGACTGATCGCCGGCGCCGATGATGATGCGGTTGGGGTTGTCGATGACAACCGAGATGACCGGCTGGTCCCATCCGTTGATGGGGGGCTTGTACCAGCCCGCGACCGGGGCGTACGGGCCGGTTTCGTCGAGGCCGCCCTTTTCCTGGGCTAAAGCGGGCGTAGCCGCGATGAGCACGGCGAGCGAAAGCCCATAAAGGCGCGAATGAATTGTCATGAGTCCCTCCCTGGACCGTCGCCCCACGACACGAGGTCGGCCCCTCTGTTACCGAGGGCTCAAACTTGGCGAAAAGCCGGGCCGCTGTCCATTGAGGAATAGGCGCGCGGATCGGCCCCGTCCCGACGTGCTCGTCCTGTGGATAATTTTCTCCTGTTGGTTTAGGAGGCTTTATTGTCGGGCCCTCGCGTCCGACCTTCGTTGAAACCCCTCCGGCGGCCCATTAAATTGATGGCATGGACGCAACACCTATTCCTTCGATGAACACCGCCGCCACGCGCCTCGCGGCTTTACGTACAGTCATGGTGGAGGCGGACGTGGACGCCTATCTCATCCCGCATGGCGACGAGCATCGCAGCGAATACCCCGCGCCTTACGCCGAACGGCTGAAGTGGCTCACGGATTTCACCGGCTCCGCCGGCATGGGGGTGGTGACGGCCGATGCGGCGGCGGTTTTCATCGACGGGCGCTACACCCTTCAAGTCCGCGATCAGGTCGACGGCACGCTCTATGCCTACCGCCATCTCATCGACGAACCGCCGCACGCCTGGCTGGTCGAGAACCTGAAGCCGGGCATGAAGGTCGGCTTCGATCCGAAGCTCCTGACCTCCGCCGCGGTGACACGCTTTGAAGAAGCGGCGGCGCGCGCGAAAGCAACGTTGATCGCGCTGCCCAATAACCTGATCGACGCCGTATGGGCGGGCCAACCGCCGCGCCCGAAGGCTGTCGCCGAAGTCTATCCCGAGCGTTTCGCCGGTCGCAGCTCGGCCGAGAAGCGCATCCTGGCCGGCAAGGTCCTGAAGGCGGAGGGCATGGACGCCTTCGCGATCTCGGCGCTGGATGCCATCGCCTGGCTTTTCAACATCCGCGGCGCCGACGGCGAGTTCACCCCGCAAGTCTACGCCTATGCGATCCTGTTCTCCGACGGGCGCGCCACCTTGTTCATCGATCCTGCCAAAGTGACGGATGGCGTACGCGCGCATCTCACCAAGGATCAGCCGGCGGTGACGCTGGCGCCTTACGAGGCCCTCGAACAAACAGTAGGGAGCCTGCCCGCCAACGTCGCCGTCATTGGTCTCGATCGCGACTACGGCTCGCGCTGGCTGTCCGACATCATCGCGGCCGCCGCCAGGAAACCCAAGATCGGCGTGGATCCCTGCATGGCGCTGAAGGCGCCGAAACATCCCGTCGAACTCCAGGGCGTGCGCGACGCTCATGTGCGCGACGGCGCGGCGCTGACGCGCTTTCTCGCATGGCTCGACGCCGAAGGCCCGAAGGGCACGCTCGATGAAGTCACGGCGGCGGACCGCCTGGAAGCCTTCCGCGCGGAAAGCAATCTCTTCCGCACCCCGAGTTTCGCGACCATCTGCGGCGCGGGCGCCAACGGCGCCATCGTGCACTACCGGGCGTCGGAAAAGACCGCCGCGCGGATCAAAGCCGATACGGTGCTGCTGGTCGATTCCGGCGGCCAGTATCTGGACGGCACCACCGACGTGACCCGCACCGTGGCCATCGGAAAGGCGACCGCGGAGCAGAAACGCCGTTTCACCCTCGTGCTGAAGGGCCACATCGCCCTTGGCAAGGCGCGCTTCGTGAAGGGCACAAGCGGCAGCCAGCTGGATGCGCTCGCGCGTCATGCGCTGTGGTCGGAAGGCCTCGACTACGATCACGGCACCGGTCACGGCGTCGGCACTTTCCTCGGCGTGCATGAAGGTCCCCAGCGCATCAGCAAGGCGGGCAACACCGTCGCGCTCGAGCCCGGCATGGTGATCTCGAACGAGCCCGGCTATTACAAGACCGGCGAATACGGCATCCGCATCGAGAACCTGGTCGCCGTGCGCGAAGCGCAGAAACCCGAAGGCGCCGAGAAACCGCTGCTCGAATTCGAAACCCTCACCCTCGCGCCCATCGACCTCAAGATGGTAGACGCGTCGATCCTGGACGCCGCCGAGAAGGCGTGGCTCAACGCCTATCACGCGCAGGTGCGCGAAACCCTGTCGCCGCTCCTGGATGAAAAGACGAAGGCCTGGCTGGAGCAGGCAACAATCGCGCTCTAACCTTTCCCCTCTCCCGCTTGCGGGAGAGGGCCGGGGTGAGGGGACGCTTCTCCCGCAAGCTGGAGAAGGAGTGTTATGTATGATCAGCGCGGCTTGAAGATGAAGTTGTTCACGTAGCCCGGCTTGCGCACCTTCTGTCGGTGATCCGCCTCGGCGTCGAAAGCCGACAGCGGCAACAGCTTTCCGCCGCGTACGAAGAAGCCCGCCATGTCGAACTGCTCCATGAAGGCGTGTGACGCCTCGATGGGCTCACCGGTATGGCCTTCTTCCATTTCCACCTGGATCACGGGCCGCTCGCGGCGGATCAGGTCAACCGCGCCTTTGAACACGGTCTTCTCGAAACCCTCGACGTCCACCTTCAGGAATCCGACATTCGTGAAGTTGAAGGAATCGAGGGTGCGCGTGGGCACGCAAACGGTTCCATGGTTTCGCCCTTTCATGAGCGGATTGAGCGAGGCCCCGACGTTCGAGAACACACGCCCGTAAATCGGCACGATCAACTCGGCGACGCCGTTGTCGCGGTCGGACAGCGCGCAGGTATAGGCCGTTGCGTTCCTCGGCAGCGTGCGCGTCAGCAGGCGGTGCATCTTCGGGTTCGGCTCGAAGGCGTGCACATGGCTCGCCAGCCGGCTCAGGTAGTGCGTGTAAACGCCCTTGTTGGCGCCCACGTCGATGGCCGCGCGGCCCGGCGGCACGATCTCCGGCAGGATCCGGATCTCCGGCTCACCCTTGCGCCAATGTTTCCGCAGCAGCCGCCACAGGTACAGGCGCGCCGGGATCAGGTCGTATTTGAACCGCTCTTCCCA
>JAYSFT010000106.1:0-10564 GCA_041913245.1 Rhodospirillaceae bacterium
GCTTGGTCATCACCTTCAGCGCCGTGTCCGGATCGGTCTCCATCTGGCGCAGGAATTCATCGCGCGGGATCGCGCGCACGGTGACGGCGCCGCGCGCGCGCGCGGTGGCGGTGCGCGGCGCGTTGTCGAGGATGCCGAGTTCGCCGAACAGTTCACCCGCCTTCAGGCGGGCCATCACCGTCAGGCCGTCGGGGTCGTCCTTGATGAGCTCGACCGACCCGTCCAGGACCTCGAAAGCCCAGGCGCTCTCGTCGCCCTGCCGGTAGATCGATTCGCCGTCGCGAAAAGTCTTGGTGATTGTTCTCAAAGCGCCTGTCCCACTCGCTCGACCGTCCGTTCTGGACGGGTCTGTGATGGGACCACTCTGACGGGGGGACCTTTAATAAACGTTAAGTCGCGGGCACAGGACGCCGCCGCCGGGCGAGGATCAGGCTACAAATAATGACGTATATACGTCATTAATCGCGAAGCGCCGTCGCCGCCCCCGTCAAAGCGCTTAAAATCTGCCCGCTCCGGCCGGCCCCCAGGCGCTGGGAGGCGTCGGCCTGGGCGGCCCGCCACAAGGGGCCGGCGTCACGAAAAGCGATGGCGCCCTCAAGGGTCAGCGCGATCTGCCCGGGGCGTCTCCCGGCGCCCGGCGAAATTTCGATAAAACCCCGTTGTTCCAAGGGCTTGAGGGTGCGGTTAAGACTGGTGCGGTCGGTCACCAGGATCTCGCGCAGCACCGAGACCGGCAGCGGTGAAAGGGCGTCTGCGGCCGCGAGAATGATGAACTGGCCGGCTGTCAGTCCGGTGCCGGCCAGGGCGGCGTCATAGCGGCGTCCGATGACCCGGGCGGCCCGGCGCACGTTGTGGCACAGACAAACCTCCAGGACCGCCTTCGGGTCCAGGTTCTCCGCGGAAAGACCACTAGATGCAGATTTTATATTCATAACGATGTATATACATCGTTATGCGTCGGCGTGACAGCCTTCAGGCCCCGGAGGCGCCCTTGTCCGGCTCCTGCTTGATGGCGCCCTGGTACAGGCGCGCGGTCTTGCCCGCGAAGGTGGCCAGGACGAAGCGGTTACCGTTTTCGTCGCGGCCGAAATCCAGCGCGATGGCATTCTTCTCCAGCGCCGAGACGACCTCGTTTTCCGGGCGTCCGAACGCCTTGCCGATCGCTGCCACCAGGGCGGCGATCTCGTTGTACATCTCGCGATTCTCGTCCCGCGGTGGGGGTGCGTCGTGCGGCATGGCGAGGCTTCTAGCCCTGTTCGCGCGGGCGAGGAAGATGTCTCGGTCTTTTTTATGAGCCGTGCGGTTTGCCTCGCCGCGACTCCGCGTGGCAAGCTTACCGCCTCAGGTGGTGGGGTCCTTGGATGATGATGAAGCGGCTGGCTCTTGTTCTCGCTCTTTTGTGCGCGCCCTTTTGCGCGCCGCAGGTCCAGGCCAAGGACATCCCCGGCACCGCGCTCGACGCGGGCACCTTCACCATCTTTCTCGCCGCGGTGAAAGCGGCCAACCTCGGCGCGCTGCTGGCCGGCGAGGGGCCGCTCACCCTTTTCGCGCCCACGGACGACGCCTTCGCCAAGCTGCCGCGCGGGGCCATCCAGGACATGCTGCGTCCCGAGAACCGCGAAAAGACGCGCGCGCTGCTCATGCATCACATCGTCGCCGGCCGCGTGGTGGCGCGCGACTTCCTCGGCAAGCGCATGGAAGCGGCCACGGCCGACGGCGCGCTGGTGCTGATCGATGCGACCAAGATTGTGATGATCGACGACGCGCGCCTCATCAAGGCCGACATCCCCGCCGACAACGGCATCATTCACGTCATCGACACCGTCCTCATGCCGAAGAAGTGAACCGTTTGGCCGCACCCTCGATCAAGTTCGTCTCTTATGAATACAACCACGGGCCCAGCTTCGGGGCCGTGGTGGGCAACGACATCGTCGATCTCTCCGACGCGGGGCCGTCGCTGCGCGCCGTGCTCGCGGGCGGTCCGGTCGCCAATCTCGAAGCGGTGGTCGCGCGCCGCAAACCCACGGTCGCGCTCGATCACGTTGTGCTGCTGCAGGTCGTGCCCGACGCCGGCCGCATCATCTGCGTCGGAAACAACTATCCCAAGGACAACAATCCGCCGGGGACGGACGCCAATGGGCCGCCGGTCCTGTTCATGCGCACGCCGCAGTCGCTGGTCGGGCATCGTCAGTCCATCGTCTGCCCCGGTGCCTCGCGGGAATACGACTTCGAAGGCGAACTCGCCGTCGTCATCGGCAAGGGCGGGCGGCGCATTCCGCCGGAACGCTCGCTCAGTCACGTCGCAGGCTACACCTGTTTCCTCGACGGCTGCGTGCGCGACTATCAGAAGCACTCGCTGACCGCCGGAAAGAACTTCGATTCCTCCGGTGCCTGCGGTCCCTGGCTGGTCCCGGCCGGCGCGATCGCCGATCCGCAGGACCTCATGCTGACCACGCGTCTCAACGGCGAGATCATGCAGCAGTCGTCAACGGGCGCCATGCTGCGTTCCGTGGCCGCCGTCATCTCCTACATCTCCATCTTCACCCATCTCGAGGCGGGCGACGTCATCGCCACCGGTTCGCCGGCCGGTTCGGGCATCAACCGCACACCGCCGCGCTGGCTGCATCCGGGGGACCGCATCGAAGTGGAGATCGAGGACATCGGCGTGCTCGCCAATACCGTCATCTCAGAGCCGTCGGTGTAAGAGTGCGCAGATCGCGGTCCGAAAAAGACCTGTCATCCTGGGCCCTGGCGCGCGAAGGTGCGCCATTTATTTACCGCGCGCTTCGCGTGACCCCAGGATCCAGGATCGCGAAGCCGGATGATTGCCGCGGCCTCGATGGATGTTGTTTACACCGGCGCTTGAAAAGCCTGGACCCTGGGCCTTCGCCCAGGGTGACATGGAGTTAGTCTCCCCATGTGGTCTTACTTCGCGCGAAGGCTCCTGATCGGCATCCCCACGCTTCTGGCCGTCGTGCTGTTCTGCTTCTTCCTCATGCGCCTCGCACCGGGCGGGCCTTTCGACGGCGAAGCGCCGGTGCCGCCCGAAGTGCTCGCGAACCTGCGCGCGCGTTATCACCTCGACGATCCGCTCTGGCAACAGTTCCTCAGCTACCTTGGGAATCTGCTTCAGGGCGATTTCGGCCCGTCGTTCAAATATAAGGACTTCACGGTCACCGAACTGATCGCCCAAGGCTTGCCGGTGAGCATCGAGAACGGCCTGTCGGCCATTGTGCTCGCCATTCTCATTGGTCTTCCCTTGGGCATCACCGCCGCGCTCTCGCAGAACTCGGCGCGCGATTACGCGGTCTCGGGCCTGGCGATGATCGGCGTCGTCATCCCCACCTTCGTCACCGGCCAGCTTCTCATCCTCGCCTTCGGCGTCTGGCTCAAGGGCACGCCGTTCCAGCTTCCGGCCGGCGGCTGGAACGACGGCGCCTTCCTCAACCGCATCCTGCCCGTCACCGTGCTCGCGCTGCCCTTCGTCGCCTATATCGCGCGCATCTCACGCGCCAGCATGATCGAGGCGCTGCGCACCAATTTCGTGCGCACGGCCCGCGCCAAGGGGTTGCCGTACCGCACCGTCGTTTTACGTCACGCCATGAAGTCGACGCTGACGCCCGTGATCACCTTCCTCGGGCCGGCCACCGCCTTCCTGCTCACCGGCTCCATGGTCATCGAGACCATCTTCCAGATCCCCGGCATCGGCCGCTATTTCGTGCAGGGCGCTCTGAACCGCGACTACACGCTCGTCATGGGCGTCACCATCGTCGGCGCCGCCTTCATCATCCTCGCCAATCTCATCGTCGACATGCTCTACGCCGTGCTCGATCCGAAGGTGCGTTATGAGTAGCGTCAACCTGACGTCGGCGCACGCCGCGGCCTTGGACGCGGCGGGTGAGGTGGAAGGCCGCAGTCTTTGGCAGGATGCGTGGCGCCGCCTCAAGCGCAACCGCGCCGCGCTCGCCAGCATGATCATCCTCGCGGTCATCTCCGCCGTCTGCCTCGTCGGCCCCTACACGCTGCCGTGGCCTTATGACGCGATCGACTGGGACCATGTCGAAGCCATGCCGCCCAACATGGAGCTCGGCCACTATCTCGGCACCGATTCCGTGGGCCGCGATCTTCTCGCGCGCACCCTGGTCGGGGGCCGCGTCTCGCTCATGGTCGGGCTGCTCGCGACCCTGGTCGCGCTGTTCATCGGGGTCGCGGTCGGCGCCGTCGCGGGCTTCGTCGGCGGGCGCGTCGATCAGATTCTGATGCGCCTGGTCGACCTTCTCTATTCCGTCCCGCTCACCTTCTTCGTGATCATCCTCATGGTCATGTTCGGGCGCAACTTCATCCTCATGTTTCTGGCCATCGGCGCCGTCGAATGGCTCACCATGGCGCGCATCGTGCGCGGCCAGACGCTCTCGCTGAAATCCAAGGAATTCATCGAAGCGGCGCGCGCCTCGGGCGGTTCGACAGCCGGCATCATCCTGCGCCATATCGTGCCCAACGTCCTGGGTGTGGTGATCGTCTATGTCACCCTCACCATTCCGCAGGTGATCCTGCTCGAAAGCTTCCTGTCGTTCCTCGGCCTCGGCGTGCAGGAGCCGCTCACCAGCTGGGGCGTGCTCCTGAACGAAGGCGCCGCCGAGTTGGAAGTGAACCCGCAGACCCTCATCGTGCCCGCGGTCTTCATGACCGCCACCTTGTTCTGTTTCAACTTCCTCGGCGACGGCTTGCGCGACGCGCTCGACCCGAAGGACCGCTAGATGACCCAGCGCATCCTCGACATCAGCGGCCTCAACGTGCGCTTCGCCACCGAAGACGGCGAAGTCGCCGCCGTCAGCGACGTCTCTCTCCATGTGGACAAGGGCGAATGCCTCGGCATCGTCGGCGAGTCGGGATCGGGCAAAAGCCAGACCTTCATGGCCGTCATGGGACTGCTCGCCGCCAATGGACGAGCGGCGGGGGCCGCCCGCTTCGGTGATATCGATCTTCTCAAGACCGACGAGCGCACCCTCAACACGGTGCGCGGCAACCGCCTCGCCATGGTGTTCCAGGACCCGATGACGGCGCTCACGCCGCACATGCGGATCGGCCGCCAGCTCACCGAAGTGCTGGAGCGGCACCGCGGCCTCGACGCGAAGGCGGCGCGCGCCGAAGCCGTCGCCATGATGGCGCGCGTGCAGATCCCCGAACCGGAGCGCCGCTTCGCCATGTACCCGCACGAACTTTCCGGCGGGCTCAGGCAGCGCGTCGTGCTCGCCATGGCGCTGCTCTGCGGGCCCGAACTCGTCATCGCCGACGAACCCACCACCGCGCTCGATGTGACGGTGCAGGCGCTCATCCTCGATCTCATGCGCGAGCTGAAGGAAAAGCACGGGACCTCCTTCGTGCTCATCACCCACGATCTCGGCGTCGTCGCCGGCCTCGCCGACCGGGTGGCGGTGATGTACGCGGGCCGCGTGGTGGAGAGCGCCGGCGTGCACGAGATTTTCGCCGCGCCGCGTCACCCTTACACGAAGGGCCTTCTCGCCTGCACGCCGCGCCTCACCGATGCGCCCGCCGCCGTGCTGCCCACCATTCCCGGCCAGCCGCCCAATCTTCAGAAGCTCCCCTCCGGATGCAGTTTCCATCCGCGCTGCGCGGCCGTCTTCGACCGCTGCCGCGCCGAGCGTCCCGCGCTGGCCGGCGGCGGCACGCTCAACGCCTGCTTCCTCAATCACGGCATCGCCGCGGCGGGTGCCGCATGAGCGAGGCTCTGCTCATCGTGAAGGACCTCAAGGTCCATTACCCGGTGCGCACCGGCGGCCTCGTGATCGGGACCTATACGCCCCTGAAAGCCCTCGACGGCGTGAGTTTCGAACTCAGGGCCGGCGAGACCCTGGGCGTCGTGGGCGAGTCCGGCTGCGGCAAGTCCACCCTGGGCCGCGCGGTGCTTCAGCTTCTGCCCGCCACCGGCGGCGCGGTCGCCTGGCTCGGGCGCACGCTCACCGACTTGGACGCGAAGCAACTGAAGGCCGAGCGCGAGCGCATGCAGATCGTTTTCCAGGATCCGCTCGCGAGCTTGGACCCGCGCATGACCGCCGGCGACATCATCGCCGAACCTTTGCGCAACTACCGCCCCTCCCTGTCCAAGGCCGGGATGAGGGCCAAGGTGAAGGACATGATGGCCCGCGTCGGCCTGCATCCGGCCATGATCAACCGCTACCCGCACGAATTCTCCGGCGGCCAGTGCCAGCGCATCGGCATCGCGCGGGCGATGATTCTGGATCCGAAGCTCGTGGTCTGCGACGAGCCCGTCAGCGCGCTCGATGTGTCGATCCGCGCGCAGGTCGTGAACCTGCTCATGGAACTGCAGCGTGCCATGAATCTCACGATGATCTTCATCAGTCATGATCTGTCGATCGTGCGCCACATCTCGCACCGGGTCATGGTGCTCTATCTCGGCAAGACGATGGAGATCGCGCCGCGTGATGCGCTCTACGCGAACCCGCGCCATCCCTACACCCGGGCGCTGCTGTCGGCGGTGCCGGTGCCCGACCCGTCGGTTGCGCGGGCGCGTCCGCGCATTCCCCTGGCGGGCGAACTGCCGTCGCCGCTAAACCCTCCCTCGGGCTGTGTTTTTCGCACCCGCTGTCCGCGCGCGACGCCGGTCTGCGCCGAAGCCGTTCCCCGGCGCGAGCAGCCCGGCGCGGGCCATGACGTCTGGTGTCATCACTGGCGTGAAAGCGGCCCAGAAACTAAAGTAGCCCCATGAAAACACTTCTTCGCACCGTCTCCGCCTGTGTCGTCCTCGCGATGGCCGGCTCGGCTTTCGCGCAGATCCCGAAGCCGGAAGCCTCCGATCCGGAAGCCTTCACGGGACGCTCCGAGCCTAAGAGCGGAACCGGCAAGGAATGGATGGTCGCGGCCGCAAACCCGTTGGCCGTGCAGGCGGGCGCGGACATTCTCGCCGCGGGCGGGTCGGCGCTGGACGCCGCCATCGCCGTGAACCTCGTGCTCAATCTGGTCGAACCGCAGTCCTCGGGCATCGGCGGCGGCGCCTTCATCGTGCATTGGGACGCCAAGGCTTCGATGCTGCGCACGTACGACGGCCGCGAGGAAGCGCCGAAAGCCGCGGAAGAAAGCCGCTTCCTCACCAAGGACGGCAAGCCCATGGGCCGCATGCAGGCCATCGTCGGCGGGAAATCCGTGGGTGTTCCGGGCCTCGTGCGCGTCATGGAACTCGCCCACAAGAATCACGGCAAGCTGCCGTGGGCGCGTTTGTTCCAGCCCGCCATCACCCTCGCGGAAACCGGCTTCGCCATTTCGCCGCGTTTGAACGCGCTGCTCGCCGGGGATCGTAATCTTGCGGCGATCGAACCGGCGCGCTCCTTCTATTACGGCGCCGACGGCCAGGCGAAAGCCGCCGGCACGATCCTCAAGAACCCGGCCTTCGCCGCCACCTTGCGCGAGATCGCCGCCAAGGGCGCCGACGCTTTTTATACGGGCGCCATCGCCGCCGACATCGTGCAGACCGTCGATTCGGCGGCGCAGAATCCCGGCGACATGACTCTCGACGATCTGAAAGCCTACAAGGCCGTCGAACGTCCGCCCGTCTGCGGCGGTTATCGCACGTATAAAGTCTGCGGCATGGGCCCGCCGTCGTCGGGCGGCATCGGCGTCATCCAGAGTCTCGCCATCCTGGAACCCCACAACCTGCGCGCCCTCGGTCCCACGTCGCCGACCTCCTATCACCTGATGGCCGAGGCAGGCCGGCTCTCCTTTGCGGACCGCGCCGTCTACATGGCCGATCCCGATGCCGTGCCGGTGCCGACCGAAGCCCTGATCGCGCCCGACTATCTCAAGGGCCGCGCCGCGCTGGTGAAGGAAGACCAGCGCCTTCCCGTGGCCGAAGCGGGCAAGGTCCCGGCCAAACATGCGTTCGTGACCGCCGACAGTCCGGAGCTTCCCTCCACCACGCATTTCTCCATCGTCGACCGCGACGGCAACGCCGTCGCCATGACCAGTACCATCGAAAGCGGCTTCGGCTCGCGCCTGATGACCAAGGGCGGTTTCATCCTCAACAACCAGCTCACGGATTTCTCCTACGAAGACGTGGCCGAGAAGCGCACGGTTGCGAATCGTGTCGCCGGCGACAAGCGCCCGCGCAGCTCCATGACGCCGACCATCGTCTTCAACAAGGACGGCAAGCTCGAGATGGTGCTCGGCTCGCCCGGCGGCCCCGCCATCGTCGGCTTCGTGGTGAAGACCCTCGTCGCGATGATCGACTGGGACATGTCGCCGGCCAACGCCGCCGCGTCGCCCTTCGTGCTCGGCATGGGCAACAACGTCATCCTCGAAGAAGGCCTCGAACCGGTGAAGGCCGGTCTCGAGAAGCTCGGCCACACCGTGCGCGTCAATAATTCCGCCAGCGGCATCCACGCCATCCGCGTCACCAAGAACGGCCTCGTCGGCGGCGCCGACCCCCGCCGCGAAGGCGTCGTGATCGGGAAGTAGCTAACTCCATCGTGTCGCCCCGGCGAAGGCGGCGTAGGCCCGCATCTTTTCACATGCGCGCCTTTAGCGCGCCGGGTTAAATGCGCGCCTTCGCGCGCGGGGGCCCGTTCATCAGCAAGCGCGATAGATGGTTTGCGGCGCTTATCTCCCCGCTTGCGTCAGTTCGACCATATGGCCGTCGGGATCGTAGGCGTAGAGCCGCACACCCAGCGGCGCCGCGGTGAAGGCGTTCGGGCCTTTTTCGATGCGCGCGCCGATGCGGTCGAGGGCGGCGTAAGCCGTCTGCAAATCGGGCACGATCACGCCGATGATCACGTCGCCGGTGCCGAGGCCCATCAGGTTGCTGCGCGCGCTCGCCAGCGGTGGCCGGTCGTACCACAGCAGCGCGATCTCCGAGGTCTGGCCCTCGCCCTTCATGACCACGATCCGGCTGCGCGTCGCGTCGGCCGTCAGCGGCAGATCTTCCGCGCCGTGAATCTGCTGGGCGCCGGTCCGCGCTTCGTCGGAACTCTTCGAAAGGCCCAGGCGCTCATAGAAGGTGATCGACTTCTCGATGTCGGACACGACCAGCGTGATCCGCGGGATCGTCGCGCCCCGCGCCGCGCCCGCCGAAAGGCCGGCCGGGAGAACAAAGGTGAGAACAAGGAAAAGGAAAAATGCGCGCACGTAATGAACTCGCTGATTGATCGCGGGGCGAGTGTGGTCCGCGCGTGCCGTCCTGGCAAGAACCCGACGTGTCGGGTTATGGGCCGGTGACGGCCCCGCGTCCAGCCCACCCGACAAGGCGACGCGCAGTTTGGCTTGGTGCGTCCTCTCTCAACTATCGGGCGGGTCCTTCAAAAGGCGGCCGCCACCGGGAAGCGAAATCGCCAGCCCGCGCCTCACGCGACGGGTAGGCATGGGGGACTATTATTGCTAAGAACCTCAAAGACATCTCTTGAACTCGATAACATCATGAATTCCGCGCGCGACCGTTTTGTCGCATTCGCCTTTTGTTGGGCCGATATCCTGATCGAGCTGGATCCGCAGCAGCGGATTTCCTTCGCCGTGGGCGCGACCAAGGCGTTGCTGGGTCTGGGTCCGGAAGGCCTGATCGGGCGCAATTTCATGGATGTCGTGTCGCCCAAGGACCGCGTGCTGGTCGACCAGCTCCTGCGCATGACGGCCAAAAAGGGCCGCATCGACAACGTCAAAGTGAAGCTCCAGGGCGCGAACGGCCTGACCCCGCCGCTGGGTTTCGCCGGCTACGTCATGCCGGACCTGAAAGACCATTTCTTCCTGGCGTTCCGCACCCAGGCTCATCTCACCGAAAAGGGCGAAGCCGAACAGGGCGTGGCGCGCGACAAGGGCACGGGCCTTCTGGCGGGCGATTCCTTCTCCCAGCTCGCGGTCGAGAAACTTAAAGCCGCCGGCGCCAACGCCGAGCTGACCCTCGTCAATCTGCCGGGCTTCGAAGCCCTCGCCGACAGCCTCGACGAGGAAGAGCGCGAACACCTGCTCACCACCGTCGGCACCACCCTGCGCGCCAATTCGCTCGGCGGGGATTCGGCCGGTGAAGTGGGCGAGGGCAAGTTCGGGATCGTCGCCGAAAAGGGCATCGATGTCGCCGCCCTCGAAGCCAAGCTGACCGAAGCCACCAAGGCCTTCGATCCGACCGGCAAGGGCGTTGTCGCGCAGGCCGGCACCGTCGAAGTCGATATCGCCGGCGTGAACGAGGGCGATCTCGCCAAGGGCCTCGTCTACACCATCAACCATTTCAAGGAGCAGGTCGGCGATGCCTTCAACGTCAAGGACATCGCCGCCAACATGAACAAGCTGGTTCAGGAAACCGTCGAGTCCTTGAACAAGTTCCGCAGCCTCGTCAGCGGCAACGACTTCCAGGTGGCGTTCCATCCGATTTTCGACGCGCGCACCGGCGCCGTCCACCACTACGAGGCGCTCGTGCGCTTCAACGGGAAATTCGAGGAAAGCCCCTACAAGTACATCACCTTCGCCGAAGAAACCGGGCTGATCACCGAGTTCGATATCGCCATGGCGCGCAAGTGCGTCGACTGGCTGCGCAAGAACCGCGCCG
>JAYSFT010000107.1:0-10475 GCA_041913245.1 Rhodospirillaceae bacterium
AGTCGCTGCCCGGCATGATGATGGCCATGCTGCGCCTCAACATCCCGAGCGTCTTTCTCTACGGCGGCGCGATCATGCCCGGTCATTTCAAGGGCAAGGACGTGACCATCGCCGACGTGTTCGAGGCCGTCGGGCAGCACGCGGCCGGCGCCATGTCGGACAAGGACCTGCACGAGCTCGAATGCGTCGCCTGTCCGTCGGCGGGCGCCTGCGGCGGCCAGTTCACGGCCAACACCATGGCGACGGTCAGCGAGGCGATCGGCCTCGCGATCCCCGTTTCCGCCAGCATCCCGGCGACGATCCGCGAAGCGCGCGATGGCTATGCGCGCGAAGCCGGCGCGGCGGTCATGAACCTGTTGAAGACGGGCCTGCGCCCGCGCGACATCTGCACGCGCAAAGCCTTTGAAAACGCGGCCCGTGTAGTCGCGGCGTCCGGCGGCTCGACCAACGCCGGCCTGCATCTTCCGGCCATGGCGCATGAATGCGGCATCAAGTTCTCGCTCGACGATGTTTGTAAAATCTTCGACGAGACGCCCTACATCGCCGACATGAAGCCGGCCGGTAAATATGTCGCGGCCGATCTTTATCGCGTGGGCGGCATCCCGGTCCTCATCAAGGCGCTGCTCGACGGCGGCTATCTGCACGGCGACTGCATGACGGTGACCGGCAAGACTCTCGAAGAGAACATGAAGAGTGTCGTGTTCCCCACGGACCAGGACGTCGTCTATCCGACCTCGCGCGCCATGTCGCCGCGCGGCGGCGTGACGGGCCTCAAGGGCTCGCTCGCGCCGCAAGGCTCGATCGTGAAGATCGCCCACATGGATCACCTCCAGTTCCGCGGCCCGGCGCTCTGCTTCGACAGCGAAGACGCGGCCTTCGCCGCGGTTCAGAAGCGCCAGTACAAGGAAGGCGATGTCATCGTCATCCGCTACGAAGGCCCGCGCGGCGGGCCGGGTATGCGCGAAACGCTCGCCACCACGGCGGCGCTGGCGGGGCAGGGCATGGGCCATAAGGTCGCGCTGGTCACCGACGGACGGTTCTCGGGCGCCACGCGCGGTCTTTGTATCGGCCACGTCGGGCCGGAAGCGGCCGTGGGCGGTCCGATCGCCCTGGTGAAAGACGGCGATCTCATCGCCATCGACGCCGCCAAGGGAACTCTCGATCTCGAAGTCTCCCAGGAAGAACTCGACCGCCGCCGCGCCGCCTGGAAGCCGCGCAGGAATGACTACCAGTCGGGTGTCCTGTGGAAGTACGCCCGGTTGGTCGGGGACGCCTGCGACGGGGCGGTGACCCATCCGGGCGCGGAAGCAGAAACCCACGTTTACGCGGATATCTAAAGGACAGAGCTCCAAAGGGCCGGGAAGAATGGAATGAAGGTCACGACCGAGCTGAAAGTTTCCGACATCGTTGCCGTCAATGTGCGGAACTATGTCTCCAATCGCGCCCGTTATGTGATGTGCGTGCTGATCGCCTTTGCCTATAGCGCCTACCTCATTTCCGACTTGGGCATGCCGGCGGATCAGCGCGCCTGGTTCATCTATGTGGCCGGCGGCGTGCTGTTCGCCGTCGCCTTTTTTCTCCTGTTCCTGATAGTCAACCTCCTGAACGCCGTGGTGATCGTGAGGGATACCAGCGGCGTGGTCGGCCCGCACGAGATCCAGATTCTGCCGGAAGGCTTTCGCGATACGACGCCGGTGACCGACTCCCTGACGCGGTGGCCCGGTGTCCACCGCATCACCCGGCGCGGCGATTATCTGTCCTTTTGGATTTCGCCCTATCTGGCGCACGTCGTTCCGGGCCGCGCGTTCACGGACGCCGAGGACTTCGCGGCGTTCGAGCGCCTGGCGCGCGCCTATCTGGGCGGAGAGAAGGCGGTGGCCGCGCCGGCGGCCGCCCCCGCCGCCGCGCCGCGCGTGGTGGTGCACACCGATCCGAAGCTGTGGAAGCGCCCGGCTTAGCTTTTAGCCGGCTTGTTTTCTTAAATATTCAGGCAGCACCACACCGGCGTGTGGTCCGAGGCCCTTTCCTGCCCGCGCGGCTTTTTGTCGATGCCGCTGGCCGTGAGCGCGTCCGCCGCTTTCGGCGAGAGCAGCAGGAAGTCGATCAGCAGGCCGTTGTCCTTCTGCCAGGAACCGCCTTGGTAATCCCAGAAAGAGTATTGATGGGGCAGGGTGTTGAAGGCCCGGAAGGCGTCCGTCAGGCCGAGGTGCAGCAGCGCGCGGAAGCGCGCGCGGCTTTCGGGTTGCAGCAACGCGTCGTCGGCGAAGGCTTTGGCGCTGTAAACGTCGCTGTCGGTCGGAATGACGTTGTAGTCGCCGCCGTACACGCGGATCTCGTCGTCGAGCACGGTCCTGGCGATATGGGTCTTCAGCCGGTCCATCCACGCGAGCTTGTAGGTGAACTTCTCGGTGGCGATGGGATTGCCGTTCGGCAGGTAGATCGACGCCACCCGGACTTTGCCGAAGACGGTGCCTTCCACATAGCGGGCCTGTTCGTCGCCTTCGCCGCCCGGCAGGCCGCGGGCGATATCCTCGATCGGCGATTTGGAAAGGATCGCGACGCCGTTGTAGGTCTTCTGGCCGTGGCTCGCGATATTGTAACCGGCGTCCTCGATCTCCATGCGGGGAAAGGCGTCGTCGATGCATTTGATCTCCTGCATCAGCACCACGTCGGGGCCTTCTTCCTTCAGCCATGTGAGAACGTTGGGCAGGCGGGCCTTCAAGGAATTCACATTCCAGGTGGCGATCTTTATCGTACGTTGAGGCGTGGAAATGGCGTTCACGGGGCCCTGGGCGATTGCGGGTGAAGTTCAAGATTACAGCTATGCTGGCACGCGGGATCGAGCGCAGCAAGCGGGCGGCGTTCGCCGCGTCGATCCTATGCTTTTTTTCCGCGCATACCGCGCTGGCCGCCGCCGCGCCGTCCTGTCCGCCGTCGAAGACGCCCATAAAACTCGACTTCAAGACGATCGCGTCGCCCGCGACCTACAATCACCGTCTCACGCTCGCCGGCATCGCCAACCTCGCCCGTTCGCAGGGCGGGCAGGTTGCCGGCGGCAGCCGGCCGGTGGGGATAACGCTCGCGAATATCCTCTACGGCGTCGCGGGCGAGGTTGCGCTCGCGCCGCAAGGCAGCGGCTTTTGCGTCAGTCTCACCTCGGTCGAAATCGATTTCGGGTGGAACAGGATGGACGTCTACGTCCCCACCGAGTTCCCGGAGGGATCCTGTGAATATCGGGCGGTGAGGGATCATGAAAACCAGCATGTTTCCATATTCCGGGCCTCGCTCGCCGAATTTGCGCCGCGCGCCCGCGCGCGGATCGAGGCCGCGCTGGCCCGGACGAAACCGTTTGCGTCGCGAAGCCGCAATGGAACCGTGCAGACCGCGCTGGGCCTTGTGAACGCCGAACTCTCCGCGCTTCGGCAGGAGTTCAACGCGCTTCATGGCGCGCGGAACGCGCGGATCGATACGCCGTCGAATTACGCAGCGGTGACGGCGCTGTGTAGGAACTGGGACGGGGCAGGGGCGAAGTAGCGCGCCCTAGAGCGAGAACGACGTACCGCAGCCGCAGGTCGACGCGGCGTTCGGATTGACGACCCGGAACGACTTGGCCATCAGGTCATCGACGAAGTCGATCTGTGATCCGTTGAGGAGATCGAGGGAGCTTTCGTCCACGATCAATTTGGCGCCGTGGAATTCGAACACGCGGTCGTCCGCGGTGCGTTCGCCGTCCAGGCTGAAACCATAGGAGAAACCCGAGCAGCCGCCGCCCGAGATCGCCAGGCGCAGCATCAGGTTCGGATTGTTCTCCTCCCGCAGCAGTTCCTGGACCCGGGCCGCGGCGGCGGGGGTCATTGAAACCATTGAAACGGGCGGGGCTTCGGCAATCTGATTCAAGGGACGCGCTCTCCTCGGGAACAGGCTGAATTTAGGAGGGCGGCTCGCCGGGTTCAAGTCACCCGGCGCCGATCCGGCAATACAGGGTTGTCGGATTGCTTTACGCCGCCCGTCATCGGGCCTTCGCAAGCGCCTGTAAACAGGCCCTCCGCCGTGTTGGCAAGGGCCTTGCAACACGTTACGGGCCGGGGCCCGGCGCACGGGTTCCGGTGCGGCAGCGTCTTTTTGGGATTGCTGGATGTTTAATGCTCTACGCGCTTTTTTATGAGTGATTAGGCTGCCGTGCGGGCCTGATTTTCCGGAATGCGGTGCGGCGGCCCCTTCATCGGGACCGCCGTATCCGTTTTCGGCGCTAGCGCCGGCGCCGTTCAAAGGTCTTGCGGCGAACTCATGAGTGTGTCGCCGCATCCTGTGCGGCCTGGCCGCGGCGTTTCGTACGTTCGGTTTTCGCCCCGCCGGCGGCGTCGCCTTCAAGGATGCGGCGCATCTCCTGCATCTGGCCGAAGACGCCGTCGAATTCATCGGCGGCTTTCTTCTTCAGTTTCGGGAAGAGATCGTCTTCCTCCTCCTCGACATGATGCGTGATATATTCGCCGAGAACTTTGACTTTCGCGTCGAACAGCACTTCGTCCGTATTCATCCGCTCGAGGACGGTCATCAATTGCTTGGCGCAGCCGTGCTCGACCTCGGCTTCGTCCACCATGTCGGCGTCGTCCCCGAGCAGGCTGTGCGCCGTCGGATAGAGCAATTCTTCTTCCAGGTTCATGTGAACCCTCAGCATGGCGCAGATTTGCGGCACCAGCGTGTAGCGATTGCGGTCGTCCGCGTGCCTCAGCTTCTCGAATTTCTTGAACAGCTTGTCGACCTTGTCGTGATCGTCCTCCAGCATCTTGACCATGCGCGCGAGGTCGGAGGAGGTGCGCGCCTTGGGCTGCGCGCGGGACGGCGCTGATCTACGACGCCCTTTTGCTTCTGTTTTTGGAGGCATTGCTTGTCCCGGAGAAAATGAGCCCGGAGAAAATGACGCGGGGGCGCATTTGCGCGCCCCCGCCCGCTTTCAGTTAGCGGTTCTGGCCGGCGCCGCGGACGTTCTCCTCGTCCTCGTCCATCGCGCCGCCCTGCTGCTGGTTCTTGCGCCCGCTCTGGTTCTGATTGCCCTGGTTCTGCTGGGAACCCGAACGCTGCGAGCCTTGCTGGCTCTGCTGCGAACCCTGCTGATGGCGGTCGGAACCGCTCATCTGGTTCGCGTTGCTTTCGCTGTCCCCCGACTGGTCGTGCCGCGCGCCCTGCTGACCCTGCTGCTTCTGCTGGTCCTGGCTCTGGCTCTGCTGCCGCTGTTGATTCTGCTGACCTTGGTTCTGATCCTGGTTCTGCGCCATGAGGAAAGTCTCCCGATTCTTGATTGCGAAATGACGGCGGTGAGGGAAGGGCCGTCCTTGAGCCAACGTCGCGTGTAGGGCTTTGTTCCGATTGCGCGCGCCGCGCTACTTTCGCGTGCGCGAATTGGAAACGACCCGCGCGGGGGCACGTCCTGAGTGTGACCGCGGAACCAACCGGCAGGCGTCCCGTTCTTGGATCATGGAGCGAGATCATTGCCCTCAAGCGGCGGGGTCGCTACTTTGCCGGCCATGGGGGACATCGCCAAACTGCAAGGCTTTCTGAAACCGGCCGCCTGCGAACCGTCGCGGACGCGCGGGCGGCTTCATCCGGAAGAAGAATCGGCGACCCGCACCGCGTTTCAGCGCGACCGCGACCGCATCATCCACTGCGGCGCCTTTCGCCGGCTGAAGTACAAGACCCAGGTCTTCGTCTACAGCGAGGGCGAGAACTACCGCACGCGCCTGACGCACAGCCTGGAAGTCGCCCAGATCGCGCGGTCCTTGTGCCGCTTCATGGGGCTCAACGAGGACCTCGGCGAAGCGCTCGCGCTCGCCCATGACCTCGGCCACACCTGCTTCGGACACGCGGGCGAGGACGCCCTGCAGGAATGCATGGCCCGCTACAACGGCTTCGACCACAATGCGCAGTCATTGCGGATCGTGACCAAGCTTGAGCATCGCTACGCCGCTTTCGACGGCCTCAATCTGACCTGGGAAACGCTCGAAGGCCTGGTGAAGCATAATGGACCCGTCGTCGGTCCGGCGGCCGAAGTGAAGCGCAAGGGCGAGCCTGTTCCGCTGGCCATCACCGAGTACAACGCCGGGCATGATCTCGAACTGGAAACCTGGCCCGGCGCCGAGGCGCAGATCGCAGCCTTCGCGGACGGCATCGCCTACAATGCTCACGATTTCGATGATGGTCTGAAGGCCGGCCTGTTTCCGCTCGAGGACGTCATCACCCTTCCCCTGGTGGGGCCGATCTTCAAAGACGTGATGGACCGTCATCCCGGGATCGAGCGCACGCGCCTCATCCATGAATCCCTGCGCCGCCTGATCGCGGCGATGGTGAATGACGTGATCGCGGAAACGCACCGCCGCTGGTCGGCGGCGAAGCCCGGCACGGCGGCCGGTGTCCGGGCGATGGGCACGCCGCTCGTGGGTTTTTCGGACGCGATCACCGAAGCCGAAGCGGCGATCCGCGCCTTTCTGTTCTCGCGCATGTACCGGCATACGCGCGTCAATCGCATGACCAGCAAGGCGCGCCGGGTCGTGAAGGACCTGTTCTCGCTGCTTCTCGCCGAACCGCTGCTGCTGCCGGACGACTGGCGCGACGGCACCGAAGCCCCGAATACCGCGCGCACCGCGCGCCGCGTCGCCGACTATATCGCCGGGATGACCGACCGCTTCGCGCTCGATGAGCACTCGCGGCTGTTCGATCCCGCGGTCAAACCCTAAAGGTCGCTCGTGCAGAACTTGCACCGCGTCGCGGCAATCGGGATCGCCGAGACGCAGCGCGGGCAATTCTTTTCGGTGGCGGGCGCGGGGGCGTCCTTGAAACGCGCCTGCAAGCGGTTCGCCTGGCGCACCAGCAGGAACACCGCGAAGGCGATGATCGTGAATTCGATGATCGTATTCACGAACGCGCCGTAAGCGATCACCGGCGCGCCGGCATCCTTTGCCGCGGTCAGGCTGGGGTAGTCGGCCCCGGACAGGTTCACGAACAGGTCGGAGAAATCGACGCGCCCCAGCAGCAGGCCGATCGGCGGCATGATGACGTCGTTCACCAGTGAGGCCGTGATCTTGCCGAAGGCGGCGCCGATGATCACGCCGACCGCAAGGTCGATGACATTGCCGCGCAGGGCAAAGGTGCGGAATTCTTTCAACATATGCGAGCTCCCCAGAACGATACCGCTCCCATGATAGGATAAGGCCCGCGGTGGGGGAACCGCGGGCCTTTGAAAGTTGTTCCGTGCCCTGGGGATATCGTGGGGGGAGGGGGCTTCGGGCGCGGGAACACAGGATAAACGCCCGGTCCCGCCCGGGGTTCCGGAAGCGCCGGGAAAAATCGGGCGCACGCGCACGGAAAGTTTGCACTCCCGCCCGGAACAATCCGCCCGGCCCGGACTGTGGATAAAAGAGGATGAGGCTATTTCTTCGGCGCCGACACCAGCATCCAGCGTCCGCCCGCGCGCGAGCAGGAGGTTTTGGGCGCAAGGCCGCAAACGACCCCGGACGGCAGCACGTCGCTGCGCGCACGCTCGAGACTCCACTGGTCGCCTTCACCGGACATGACGATTTCGTCGCTCTTGGTCTTCAGGCGCAGATGTCCGTCGAGACCGCCTGTCTCGTTGACCCGCACCTGCAGGTCCCACTCGCAGCAATGTTCGCCGTCCTGCGCGGCGAGGTTGGTGCTCACCGTGACTTCCATCGTGGGATTTTCCGGATTGCGCTTGAGTTCATCGAGAACGGTGAACCGTCCCTCGAAGAAAAAACGCTCGACGGAAACGGCCGGCGCGGGCTTGTCGTGTTGCCAGGCGGCCTGGCCGGCGAGGTAAGCCTCGTCGCTGATTTCGAGAATGCCGCGGCAGCACCCCGCGCGGTCGTCGGGCACCCAGGCATAGACCGCCTTGGCTTGCGCGTCGGCATGTGAAAAAGAGGCGGCGCAAAGCAGAGTCAGCAGGAAAACAGAGATGCGTTTCATGACACTAGAATGGAGCGCCTCGCCCCTCCACCTCAAGGGGAAACTTGCCGGGCCGATGCCTGCTTTGCCGCGCTTGAAGAGATCTTCGGGCTCCTGGCCCAGCGTCCCCGCCTGGGACGGACCTTCCGCGAGTGCCGGCGCTTCGCGCATGAGTCCCATGTCATTATTTACCGGCCGCGCCTGGCTCTTCTTCACGGCGCGAAACCTTGGCCCGCCTCAGCCGTTTGGGGAGTGTATGTTTTGGTCGCGAGGTGCGTCCGTTGAATAACCTGTTCTCGCGTGTCGCGTGCAGGGCCGGCTACTATTCCTCGCGGCCCGTCGCTTTCATCGCGTCCTGCGCCATCGTCGCGCTCTGGATTGTGTCCGGCCCCTTCTTCGACTGGGGCACGACCTGGCAGCTTCTCATCAATACCGGCACCACCATCGTCACCTTCTTGATGATCTTCCTGTTGCAGCATGCCCAGGCGCACGACACCACCGCGATGCATCTCAAACTGGACGAGATCATCCGCGCCGTGAAAGGCGCGCGCAACGACGCCATCGAATTCGAAAAGATGGATGAAGACGAGTTGCTGGCGCGCCAGCGTTACTACTACGACCTGGCGGAACAGGCGCGCGCGGCCGCTCTCGGCGAAACGCCGCCGCGCCGCCGCGAAGCGCGGCGCTGAAGCTGATAAAAAATGTTCGCGCGCGGCGAACAGTTCCGAAGATGCATCGTTGCGCTTTCGGGGCCGGCGGCGCTTCTGCCGGCCTTTCTGAAATAATTCGAAATCACATCCAGGAGGAGATGATGGCAAAAAGCCGAAAGGCCGGCGCGCGCTCCCGTACCTCGACGATGCGGGGGGCGAAAGCCAAGACCGCACGCCCAGCCGCTTCGCGCGCGCGAAGCCGGTCCGGCCGGGGGCAGAAGCAGCAGTCTCAATCGAGCGGCGAAACCGATACGACGCAGCGCAAGGGCCGGGGGGAAACGCAGACCCGCGGCCGCACTCAGGCATCCACTCAGAAGCAGTCACGCAGCAAGGGAAGCAGCAGCATGAATTGGAACCGCAATCAGCAGAGCCAGCAGAACTGGAACGACGAGAATCACCGCATGTCGGGCGGCCGGGGCCGGCAGCAGCAGTCGCGCTTCTACGGCGAGAACGAGTATGGCCGCGGATATGACCAGATGAGCCAGCAGGCCCGTTACGATCGCGACGGCCAGGACCGGTACGATCGCAGCGGCAACCGCCGCGGCCAGCAGTATATGGGCCGGCAGGACGAGCAGGACGACGGCTACGGCCGGCAGAGCCAGGGCTATGGCGGCCGTGAGGATCGCGACGCGTACGGCTATGAGGACCGCAACCGGAACCGCGGCAGCCGCGGCGCCTACGAAACCTATGATACCGATGAGGACGACGGCGGCGGCCGTCAACAGAGCCAGGGCCGCACGAGCGGACGCGGCCGTCAGGATATGGGGCGCGGGCAGAACCAAAACCGCTGGCAGGAAGACGAGGGCATGTACCAGGGCAGCCGCGGCATGGGCGCGCAGTACCGCTCCCAGGGCTTCGGCGCGGGATCGCAGTACGGCACTGAAGACGAGGATTTCTACGACGACAACCGCGCCTCGCGGTATGGCCGCGGCCAGAACTATGGCGATCAGGACGACGACGACCAGGGCGCCGGCCGGAACTACGGCCGGCAAAGCATGTCCAATCGTTTCGAGAGCGATGAGGACTATGGCCGCGGCGGCGGCGCGCGCAGAAACCGCTAGGCCGGCAAAATGAAGAAGGGCGGTCCGGAAAGGGCCCCCTTTTTTATGTCGGCGCGTTATTTCCGCGCAGCTGCTCAAGGATCTTCAGAACGTCTTTCTTGAGATAGGGCTTCGGCAGGGCCGGGCGGCTCATATGCGCCGGCGGGACAACCGCCTTGGTATGGCCGCTGAGCAAGGCAAAGGGCACGCCCTTTCGCGCCAGCTCGTCGGCGACCGGGAAGACCTGTTCGTGACCGAGATTGATGTCGAGGAACGCGCAGTCGATGGCCTGCTTGCCGATCTGCTCCAGCGCGGTTTTCACCGACGCCACGGTCGCCACCACGTCGCAGCCTTCGTCCTCAAGCATCATCTCCAGGTCCATTGCGATGATGGCTTCGTCTTCGACGATCAGGACGCGGCAGGCCATTCCTCACCTTCAACAATTGCAACAGGGACTTGGCGGGGGAATGTCCCGAATTTCGGGCGGCCCTGCAAGCGGAGCTTTCAGCCGGAAGCTGTGAAAACCGAAGGATCA
This sequence comes from Rhodospirillaceae bacterium, assembly GCA_041913245.1. Lineage (GTDB taxonomy): Bacteria > Pseudomonadota > Alphaproteobacteria > Rhodospirillales > Rhodospirillaceae > SHVO01. Next base: position 10,242 of record JAYSFT010000107.1, read on the forward strand.
ACGACTTGGGATAGAAAGTGTTTCGCAACACCATCGCCCTCCTAACGCCCTGGAAAAGCGGGAAAAGGAGGGGGCGCTGCTGGCGACGGGCTCGCTTTCCAAAACTTTTTTGACCCCCTCTGGAACTTCCGGCCGGGGCTACCGTTATCTCTAGGTCCTGCGCCCCCAGCCCCCCAGCCAACAAGTGCAGGACCACGAAGCCCCTCCGTTCCCCCCGGAGGGGCTTATTCTTTG
>JAYSFT010000108.1:0-10460 GCA_041913245.1 Rhodospirillaceae bacterium
AGGATCGGCACCTCCACCTTGCGGAACATGCCGAGGCCTTTGCGCGCATCGATCAGCGCGATGTCCTGCGGAGTCGAGACGATGACCGCGCCCGCCAGCGGCACGCGTTGCGACATGGTGAGCTGCGTATCGCCGGTGCCCGGCGGCATGTCGACCACCATGACGTCGAGATCGCCCCAGTCCACGTCGCGCAGCATCTGTTCCAGCGCGCCCATCACCATCGGTCCGCGCCACACCACCGGCGTGTCTTCCGCCATCATGAAGCCGATGGACATGACCTTGATGCCGTGGGCTTCCAGGGGCGTCACGCGGCTGCCGTCGGACATCGGCTTTTGGCCCGCCAGCCCGGTCAGGCGCGGCACGGACGGCCCATAGATATCGGCGTCGAACAGCGCGACCTTCTTGCCGAGGCGGCCCAAGGCGACCGCGAGATTGACCGCCGTTGTCGATTTGCCGACGCCGCCTTTGCCCGAGGCGACCGCGACAATGTGTTTCACCGTCGGCAACGCGAGGCGCTCGCGGGGCGCATGGCCGGGCGCGGCCGGGGCGGAGCGCGCTTCGGCCGTCAGTACTGCTGTTACCGCCGTGACACCGGCCAGTTGCCCGACGGCGCTCTCCGCGGCCCGGCGAACCGGCTCCAGCGTGGGCCCCAGGCTGGCCGGGACCTCCAGCGCGAAGGTGACGCGGCCGTCCTTGATGTGCACACTTTTGACCCATCCTCGGGCCACGATGTCGAGCCCGGCGGTGCCTGAATCGACCGATTTCAGGGTGTCGATCACAAGGGTTTCCGTAAGGCTGGACAAGGCGATACTCCGATTTTTAGCGTTACAATAGTGCGCCGCGCGAAACCCGTCCCTACATTGCGAGGGGGGCGGGGTTGTCCTATAACCCCAACGTGCTTGGACCGGCGTTCATGGTCTTGCTGACGAAGGATTATTCCATTGTTTTATAAACAACAAGGCAGCGGCGGTGGCCCCTGGGGCGGCGGCGGAGGCGGCGGTCCGTGGGGCAGCGGCGGCGGTAGCGGCGGCGGCGGTGGAAACCCCTGGTCCGGCCGTGGCGGCGGCAGTCCCCCTCCTGACCTCGAAGAACTGCTGCGCCGTTCGCAGGAACGTCTGCGCCGTATCATGCCCGGCGGCTTCGGCAGCCCGCGCAGCCTCTACATGCTTGGCGCGATCATCCTGTTTTTCTGGGGCCTTTCCGGCGTCTATGTCGTGCAGCCCGACGAGCAGGGCGTCGAACTCATGTTCGGGCGTTACGTTCGCACCACCCAGCCCGGTCCGAACTTTTGGTTCCCCGCTCCGGTCGGTACCGTTCTGAAGCCGAAGGTCACGCAGACCAATCAGCTCACCATCGGTTTCCGCGGTTCGCCCGGCAACATCCGCGAAGTCCCGCAGGAAAGTCACATCCTGTCCGGTGACCAGAACATCGTCGACATCCAGTTCGTCGTGCAGTGGCGCATCAGCAACGCCGGCGACTATCTGTTCAATATGCGCGACCCCGAAGCGACCGTGAAGATCGCCGCGGAAAGCGCGCTGCGTGAAGTGGTGGGCAGCAATCCGCTGACCGCCGTCATCACCAATCAGCGCGATCAGCTCGCCCAGCAGGCGCGCGAGCTTCTGCAAGGCATCATGGACGGCTACAAGGCCGGCGTGACCATCCTCGACCTTCGCATCCAGAAGGCCGATCCGCCGAAGGAAGTCATCGACGCCTTCAACGACGTCCAGCGCGCCAAGCAGGACGCCGAGCGGCTCGAGAACGAAGCGCTCGCCTACCGCAACGACATCATTCCTCGCGCCAAAGGCGACGCGGCCCGCCTCGTGCAGAACGCCACCGCCGAAAAAGAGCGGCTGGTGAAGGAAGCCGAAGGTCAGGCGGCGCGTTTCACGGCGTTCTACCAGACCTATGTCGCCAACAAGGACATCACGGCCCGCCGCATGTATCTCGAAGCCATGCAGGAAGTGCTGTCGAAGTCCGAGAAGATCATCATGGACAGCAAGGGCGGCCCCGGCGTCGTTCCTTATCTGCCGCTGCCTGAAATCCAGCGGCGGTCCCAAGGTCAAGCGAGTGCTCCGCAATGAACCCGCGTCTCGTTCTCGGCGTCGCCGTCAGCGTCGTCATTCTCGTTCTGCTCACCGGCACCTTCTTCACCGTCCAGCAGACTCAGCAGGCGCTCGTCCTGACGTTCGGCAATCCGAGCCGTGTGATCGCCGAGCCGGGCCTCAAGTTCAAGATCCCGCTCGCGCAACGCGTCTTCTATTACGACAAGCGCATCCTGGATCTCGATCCGCAGGGCCAGGACATGTCCCTGATCGATCAGCGCCGCATCAACGTCGATGCGTTCGCGCGTTATCGCATCGTCGATCCGTTGCGCTTCTATCAGGCGGTCGGCACCGAAGTCTCGTTCCGCGACCGCTTCGGCAATATCCTGAACGGTTCGGTTCGTGACGCCGTCGGCCGCGCCGACCTCGCCGACGTGCTGGGCGCCAAGCGCGGCGCGGTGATGCACGAGATCACCGAGGCCGTGCGCCGCCGCGCGCCGGAATTCGGCATCGAGGTCGTCGAGGTCCGCATCGGCCGCGCCGACCTGACCGCCGACACCACGCAAGCCACGTTCAACCGCATGCGCTCCGACCGTATGGCCGAGGCGGCGGACTTTCGTGGCCGCGGGCAGGAACAGAAGTCGCGCATCGAAGCCGACGCCGACCGCGAGCGGACCATCATTCTCGCCGAGGCGGAAAAGCAGTCGCAGACCCTGCGCGGGGAAGGCGAGGCGGAGAGCCGCAAGATCCTGAACGCGGCGCAAGGCAAGGATCCGCAGTTCTACGGCTTCTTCCGCGCGATGGAGGCCTATCGGGGCGCTCTCGGCGAAGGCACGACCATGGTCCTCAGCCCGGATTCCGAGTTCTTCCGCTACTTCAATACGCCGCCGCGTCCCTGAGTTCATAACTCACAGCCATTTCAGCGGTTTTGGCGCAAAAGCCGTGTAATCTGGGTGCACCCGGCGAGGAGAAATTCTCCCGCCGGGTGAGCCTTTTTACGGTCCCCCGTGTTATAAACCCGGGTATCATATTCAATCTCTTTCACGCGTAACGGTTTGGGAGTTTCGGCCTTGAGATCGATTTTGCATTCGGCGGCCACTCTGGCGGCCATCGGCTTTTTTGTTGCGGGTGGCGCGCCGCAAGCTTTTGCGCGCAGCGCGCCCGAGAGCTTCGCCGACCTCACCGCGAAACTCAGCCCGGCGGTGGTGAACATCTCCACCACCACATTCGCCGAGCGGAAAGACGGCCAGCGCGATCCGCTGGAAGAATTCCGCGAGTTCTTCAATCGCCGCGGCCAGGGCGGCCAGGGCGGCCAGGAAGGCGGCGAGGGCGGACAGCAGCAGCGTCCGCGCCAGCGTCAGGCGTCGCTCGGCTCCGGCTTCATCATCGATAAGGCCGGCTTCATCGTCACCAACAACCACGTTGTCGAAGACGCCGACCAGATCTCGGTCATCCTCGAGGACGACACCGTCCTGGAAGCCAAGGTCGTCGGCCGCGACGACAAGGTCGACATCGCGCTTCTGAAGGTCGAATCGAAATCGCCGCTCCCGGCCGTCGGCTGGGGCAACTCGGACGGCGCGCGCGTCGGCGATTGGGTGATGGCGATCGGCAATCCGTTCGGTCTCTCGGGTACCGTCACCGCCGGGATCATCTCGGCCCGCGCCCGCAACATCCAGGCCGGCAACTACGACGACTTCATCCAGACCGATGCCGCCATCAACCGCGGCAACTCCGGCGGTCCGCTGTTCAACATGGCCGGCCAGGTCATCGGCGTGAACACGGCGATCTTCTCGCCGTCCGGCGGCAGCGTCGGTGTCGGCTTCGCCAATTCCTCCAACCTCATCCGCCCGGTGATCGAGGACCTGCGCAAGTACGGCCGCGTTCGCCGCGGTTGGATCGGCGTGCGCATCCAGGGCGTGACCGAGGAGATCGCGCAGACCTTGGGATTGGGCAAGGCGCGCGGCGCGCTTGTGTCCGATGTGACGCCGGAAGGCCCCGCCATCGGTTCGGGCATCGAAAGCCAGGACGTGATCCTGACCTTCGACGGCCGTGCGATCGACAAGATGAGTGAACTGCCGCGTGTCGTGGCCGGCACCTCCATCGACAAGACCGTCGACGTGCAGGTGTGGCGCAACGGCAAGCAGATGACGCTGAAACTCAAAGTCGGCGAACTTCCCGACGATGCGGCCGCGGTCGCTTCGGCGGCGCCGTCCAAGTCCGACGCGGGCAAGGAATTCGCCCGCAGCGAGATCAAGCCGCTCGGCGTCACCGTCGTGGAAATCACCGACACGGCGCGCGAGAAATACAGCCTGCCGGCCAACGTGAAGGGCCTCGTCGTGGTCGAAGTCGACGAAACCAGCGACGCCGCCTTGAAAGGCGTCCGTCCGGGCGACGTCATCGACGGCATCCAGCAGGCCAACGTCGCGTCCATGGCGGACGCGGACAAGGCCCTCGAAAGCGCCAAGAAGGAATCGCGCAACGTGGTGCTCCTGCGTGTCGTCAGCGCGGGCGCCATCCGCTACGTGCCGGTGAAGGTGGCGGGATAATCTCTGTCTCCGGCCCTCTCCCTTCGGGAGAGGGCCGGAGTGAGGGGCTTCTTTTATGCGCGTCGACTTTTATCATCTGTCGTCTTCGCCGGTCGAACGGACGCTGCCCCAGCTTCTGGAGCGCATCCTGAAGACCGGCGAACGCGCGGTGGTCATGGCCGCCTCGCAGGACCGGCTCGAAGCGCTGTCCAATACCCTCTGGACCTACAGTCCCAACAGCTGGCTCCCGCACGGCTCGGTCAAGGATGGCTTCGCCGCCGAGCAGCCCGTATGGCTGACCGACACCGAAGAGAACCCCAACGGCGCCAAGTTCCTGGTGCTGACGGACGGCATGGCGTCGTCCCGCCTGGGTGACTACGACCGCTGCCTCGACATCTTCGACGGCAACGCCGAACCCTTGCGCGACGCCGCGCGCGAGCGTTGGAAAGCCGCGAAGGCCGGCGGCCACGAGCTGCACTATTGGCAGCAGGATGAAGCCGGCAAGTGGGCCGAGAAGGCGTAGAGCCGCGCGACTCCCCAAAACACCCGATTTTGCGTAAGCGGTATTCGCGCAATGAGAGTAATGTGCCGGGGGCACGAGCCGGCGGGGAGACTCTCATGATAGAGCGGATGGACAATGTCCTCGCGGACATCCGATCCGATGTCTGCGATACAGTGCTGAAGTGGACCGCGCTGACGGGCGCCGTCGCGCTTGGTCTCACGCTTTTTCGCGCCGTTGAATTCGGCTTCCTGCCGGTCATGGTGCTCCATGTTTCGTTGGTGGCGCTTGTTACCGCGGTCTATGCGCTGCGAAAGCGGATTCCCTTCGTCGTTCGTTCCGGCACGATTATTTCGGCCATGTTCGCAATAGCGGTCGGCGGTCATCTTTATTTCGGCTCGCCGATGCGCATCGAGTTTTTTGTCGCCGCGAGCGTCATGGGCGCGGTGTTTTTCGGCGAGAAATTCGGAATTCTGTTGGCCGCGGTTTGCGTGGCGACGGTCGGGGTCCTGTTCGTCGGGTTCTATACCGGCCTGATCCCCGAGCCCATCCAGTTCCCGGCCCTATCGCCCACCAATTGGCTGGCGAATGCGGCTTCGATGGTCGTCGCGGCGATGGCCCCGTTGCTCGCGATCAATCGCTTCCGCAGGCAGCTGAGTTTGGAGCGTGAACGCGTTGTGGCCGCGAGCCGCGCAAAGTCGGATTTCCTCGCGACAATGAGTCACGAGTTACGGACGCCGATGGCGGCCATTCTGGGCATGACTGAACTTCTGGCGTCGGCCCGCCTCGAGGCCGCGGAAAAAGAACAGGTTTCCCGCATCGCCGGTGCCGGAAAGCTGCTGCTTGATCTGCTGAATGATATTTTGGATTTCTCGAAAATCGAATCAAACAAAGTCGTGATCCAGCCTGGGCCGTTTAGCCCCCGCACTCTCGTCGAGGAGATTTGCGGCTTGTTTACGCCCTCGGCGGCGCAGCGAAACTTGACCCTCGCTGTCGATTTCGCGCCCGATCTTCCGGCGGTTATCGTCGCCGACGCCCGCCGCATTCGGCAGGCGATTCTGAATCTCCTCGGCAATGCCGTCAAATTCACGGAGCGCGGCGGTGTGACCGTTCGCGTGGCGGTGGACAAAGATTCTTCTTCTCGGCCGTTTCTCGTGATCGATGTCGAAGACACCGGCATCGGCATCGCGCCGGAGCAACAGGCGCTTTTGTTTCAGCCGTTCTATCAGATCGATCAGGGCGAAACGCGGCGATTCGGCGGGACCGGACTCGGTCTTTCGATTAGCCGGCGGCTCATCGAACTCATGCACGGCGTCATTACCTTGCGCTCGGTGGTCGGCCAGGGTTCGACATTTACGATAAGGGTTCCATTCTCGGCATCCTCGGCCGAGCTTTCAGCGGCGGTCCCGCCGCAGAAAAACGCGCCGAGTAAAGTCCCCGGATTGAAGATCCTGGTCGCCGAAGATAACGAGACGATTGTTTTCCTCATGGCGACAATGCTGGAGAAATGGGGCCACGAGGTGGAGGCGGTCGCCGACGGGGAGGCTGCGGTGATGGCGGCAACCGCGCGGCGTTATGACGCAATCCTCATGGACATGCACATGCCGCATATGGACGGGGCGACAGCCACCCGCGCGATACGTAAGCTTTCCGGCGAGAACGGTAAGGTTCCTATAATCTCGATCACGGCGGACGTCGTTGGCGAGGGAACGAGCGACTGTTTGAAGGCCGGCGCCGACGCCCTGATCTCCAAGCCGATCGACTGGAGGGAGCTTTCGGCGACGTTGACCCGCCTATGCGCCGGATCTTCCGTGCCGCAATAGGTCTCGCGGTTCGGCGGTCCCGCCGGCGCGGGCCGTCCGGACCCTACGCGCTTTTTTCCAACTCTTCCGGCGCGTCCGCTTCGTCGTCGACCTGATCTTCGACGGCGTCGTCGGCTTTTTCACCGCGCGCGGACGGCTTGGCCACATACGGTTCGATCAGAAGGAACGCCGGCGTGAAGCCGCCGAAGGCGACGACGTTGTCGCCATGGTCCATTTCCGCGATGCCGTGCGGGTTGCGGCGCGTCTTGCGGGCGCGTTCTTCCGGGGCGCGGGCGTCGCGGTTGTAGTCGTTGCGGTCGCGGCGCCAGGAGCGTTCGCGCTCACGGCGGCTCTGGCGGGCCTGATCCTGCGGGGGCGGCGTGGTCGCGCCGGCCGTGGTGTCCGGCGCGCTCTCGGCGACCCCTTCGGCGACGGTGGCCGGTTCAATTGCGGCTTCGGCGGCGACGCTCACATTTTCTTCCGGTGCGGCCTGCGGCGCGCGGTCTTCACCGCCGCGCTCCTTGCGCTCACCGCGTCCGCCGCGGCGGGTTCGTCCGCCACGTCCACGATCACGCTCGCCGCGTCCGCCGCGGCGGCCACGGGAATTCTGGTCTTCGCTGTCGTCGCCGTTCGCGGCGGCGCCGGTCAGTTCATTGAGCTCGTCGATGACGAGCGGAGGTATGGTCTGGTTCAACATCTTCTGGATTGCGGCGACCTGCTTCGAATCCGAACGGGTCGCGATTGTGTAGGCGTGCCCGGAGAGGCCCGCGCGGCCGGTACGGCCGATACGATGGACATAGTCTTCGGCGTTCACCGGAACGTCGAAGTTGACGACAAAACCGACGGCCGAGATATCGAGGCCGCGCGCGGCCACGTCGGAGCAGACGAGTAGTTCTGCTTCGTTGGCCTTGAACTTCGCCAGCATCTCGTTGCGCTTGGACTGCGGCATGTCGCCGTGCATGGCCACGGCGTTGAAGCCGTGTTTGGTCAGCGACTTGAAAAGGATGTCCACGTCTTTCTTGCGGTTGCAGAAGATGAAGGCGTTGTGGATGTCCTTGGCGCGAAGGATGCGGCGCAGCGCTTCGCGCTTGTCGTCGAAGCGTACGGTGACGATGCCCTGCTCGATGGTGGTCGCCGCCTGCGCCGGGCGGCTTACCGCGACTTCCTTCGGATTCATCAGGAACGTGTCGGCCAGCTTCCTGATCTCCTTGTCCATCGTGGCGGAGAAGAACAGGGTCTGGCGGATTTTCGGCAGCAGCGAAACGATGCGCTCGACATCGGGGATGAACCCCATATCGAGCATGCGGTCGGCTTCGTCGATGACGAGGAGCTTCACGTCGTTGAGCAGGATGCGGCCGCGCTCATAAAGGTCGAGCAGGCGCCCCGGGGTCGCGATCAGCACGTCCACGCCGCGGTCCAGGGCCTTCTCCTGGTCGGTGAAGGATTCGCCGCCGATGAGCAGGGCCATGGCGAGCGGGTGGTACTTTCCGTACTTGATGAAATTCTCGGAGATCTGCGCGGCGAGTTCGCGCGTCGGCGCGATGATCAGCGAGCGCGGCATGCGCGCTTTCGCGCGTCCGCCGGACAGGATATCGATCATCGGCATCGTGAAGGCGGCGGTCTTGCCCGTGCCCGTTTGCGCCACGCCCAGCACGTCACGCCCCATGAGAATCACGGGGATGGCCTGCTCCTGGATCGGTGTCGGGTTCAGGTATCCGGCGTCTGTGACGGCTTTAAGAGTGTCCGGCGAAAGGCCGAGGTCTGCAAATTCCATTGGTTCGGAAAAAATTATCCGCCGCGTTCATACATGGGCTGCATTTTCTCGCTGTCAACGAAGGCGGTGGCAACGAGGGCAGCACGCGGCCGGCTCATGGCGCGGCATCATATGTATTCGTTTGACACTGTCAATGTAAAACCCCGTAAATGCAGGGAAATTCATGGGCCCGCACGTCCGCGCAGAACTCTGCCGGCAGGCCCGGAAAAGCCTGTAAAAGAGCCCTATGTCGCGTCCCCAGCACCTGATTTTGATCCCCGGCCTCCTGCTCGATGAGGTTCTCTGGCGCCATCAGGCCGAATATTTGAAGGATACGGTCCAGGTCACCGTGGCCGACGTCACCCGGGACGGCACCATCCCGGCCATGGCCGAACGGGTTCTGGCCGATGCTCCGCCCAGTTTCGCCCTGGCCGGTCTGTCTTTAGGGGGGTACGTGGCCCAGGAAATCATGCGTCAGGCCCCGGAACGGGTCGAAAGGCTCGCTCTGGTCGCCACCAACGCCCGCGCCGATAACGAGGAACAGCAGAAAAACCGCACGTCCCTCATCAAACTGACGGAAATCGGCAAGTTCAAAGGGGTGACCCCGCGGTTGCTGCCCAGCTTCGTCCATCCCGACCGCCTGAATGACCCCAGCGTCGCGGGGGTGGTCATGGAGATGGCCGAACGGGTCGGGCAGGAGGCCTTCGTGCGCCAGCAGCGGGCGATCATGGCGCGCAAGGATGGCCGCGCCGATCTCGAAGCCATTCGCATCCCGACCCTGATCCTCGCCGGGCGCCAGGACCTGCTCTGTCCGCCCAAGGTGCAGGAGGAAATGGCCGCGCGCCTCTCGAACGCACGGCTGGTATTCATCGAGGAATGCGGGCACCTTCCGCCCCTCGAACGGCCCCGCGCCACCACCGCGGTGTTCCGTTACTGGCTGGGTTAAGGGCGTCCCTGATGATCGACCGGATTTTCTCTCTGCTCAAAGGCGACGTGAAAGCCGCGAAGAGCGAAGCGCGCGCCCCGAGCGGCCTGCAGGTTGCCGTTGGCGCCTTGCTCGTCGAGGCCGCGCGGCGCGACGATATGTTCAACGCCGACGAACAGGACGCCATCAAGCGCCTGCTCGCCGAGCGATTCGATCTTTCGCCGGAAGATACGCAGGACCTGTTCGACGTCGCCGAGCAGACCAGCGTCAATTCAGGTCAGCTTTTTGGCTTTACCAACAAGGTGGTCAAGGAACTCGATGAGGCCGACCGTGTGCACGTCATCGAGATGCTGTGGGAAGTCGCTTACGCGGACGGCGTGCTCGACCCCCACGAAGACGCGATGATCCGCCGTGTCGCCGGCCTTGTATACGTCTCCGATTTCGACCGGGGCGTCGCACGCCGCCGTGTGCTGGAAAAGCTGAATCTAAAGGCCTAAACGCCTCGCAGGATCGGCGCGCTATTTCATTCCCCGCCACAACTCCTGCGCCTCGGCTTCCACCCAGCGCGCGATGTTCGGATGCGGCAGCAGCGGGGCCGCGAAGGCGTGCGGGATGCCTTCGAGATCGCCCTGGACCTCGCCTTCGATCCCGCCGGCCGACATCAACAACGGCACGACCACGACTTTGCGCGTGCGCCCGTTCTGCGACACGCGCGCGCGGAATTCATCGCGCGCCTTGTTCTTGATTTCCGCCGTGGCGTCATTGCGGTGCGTGAGCACTTCCACGGCGCCGTAACCGCCCTTGTCCTTGAGAAAGGCGGCGTGCGCGGCCATGTCCTTCAGCCACAGCTTGTTCTCTTCCTCCACGTTTGGTCCGTGCGCGATCAGCACCACCGCCGTTTCCTTGACGTTGCC
>JAYSFT010000109.1:0-10429 GCA_041913245.1 Rhodospirillaceae bacterium
TCGCGCGCGATTCCACGCCTTCGGTGGCTTGGGCGCGCTGGCCCGAAGTGGTGGCCCGCGCCGTGGTCAGCGGCAGAGAAAGCGCCGTGCCGGCGAGCAGCGCCGTGAAAGCCAAACGTCCGAATTTGGTCATGAGCATCCCCTGATATGACAAACCCCGGGGGCAAATGGTGGCATGAAAATCAGGGATTTGCCCACCCGGCTTAACAGGGCGGCGGCGATTTTCGCCCGCATAAGGTCCGCATGCAGGTCCGCATGAGAAAGGCGCCCGAAGCACCTGAGCAGACGAGGTTTTTGCCTTGTCCGCATCGACCGCATCGACCGCAGGGCTTTTAGAGTCGCATTTTTCTAATGGAAGCCTGGCCTGCCAGCCATAGCAATCTCCTTTCAGAATGTTGGCGAATTTGGGGGGCAAATGCACAAAACCCGCACGCGGGGTGCGGGCGGGCCGTTCGGGTTCGGTCTTAGGAGAACGGGCGCTCAAAAGGCCCAAGGTACATTTATGAGAATGCGCCCAAACCCTTATTTTTGTCAAGGAATTCAGGCCTAACCGGAACAATTCGGGCGGGGACTTGGTTGCGTCTGCTGCGGCCTTTTCGGAGCGGCAACGTCATGATTCCGACCCTCTATCTCTCCCGCGTCCTCGGCCTCGTGCTCATTTTCCTGGGCGCGATCCTCGTGGTGCGCCGTCACTATTACATCGCGGTGTATCCCTCGATCGTCACCGAGCGCATGACGCGGATGGTGTTCGCGACCTTCGCGCTGATCGGCGGACTGTGCCTCGCGGTCTATGACACGCTGTGGCAGACGGCGCCGTCGGTGATCATCTCTCTGATCGGCGGGGCCGTCGTGCTCGAAGCGCTGGTGTACTTAGCCCTGCCTGATGAACAACTCGCGAAGCTGATCGCGATGCTCAACAAGCCCGTCGCCTATGTCGTGGGCGGCGGCGTCGCGCTGATCATCGGCGCGTATCTCACCGCCATCGGCTTTGGTCTGTTCTTCTAGATCCACAAAATGACCTAGGGCGTGTTGAAGGTTCTACGGCGAACCGGCTTCCACTTCGCCGGAACGTGCTCTAACAGCCTAGTTCGGCTGATCGGCACTTCCATCCGCCGGCGGCTTGCCGTTGGCAAGCGAGTTCCACAATTCGATATTCGGATTGCGGATGACACGCGTGCCCTTGCGCTGGTCGGCGGCGATGGCTTTCACGTCGGGCGCACCGGTGTCGTCGAGCACGAACTTGTCGAACATGGCGCTCATGGAGGTCAGCATTTTCTTCGTGCTGTCGGGGCGGAAGTGATACCAGCCGTGCGGCTCCTCGGCATAGACGACCCAGTCGTACCAGTTGCCGTGGATCTCCGCCTGGATGCCGTACTGTTCGATCTGCTGGAAGCGCGCGGCGGAATCGCCTTGCGCGTACAGGAACAGCAGCGGCGTCTTCACGCGGTCGGCATGATAGATGAGCGAGCGGCCGTAGTAGTTGGCGGGGTTCTCCATCGGCGTCTTGCCGATGAGGAACTTGTTCCAGCCTTCCATGCCGGCGTAGGTCGACAGCGTCACGAGGTCGGTGGCGCCGTACCACACCACGCCCGCCTTCAGGCGCGTCGGGTCCTTGGTGGCCGCCGCGGTGGTGAAGAAGCCGCCGGTGGAGCCGCCGAAGGCGCCAACGCGCTTCGGATCGACCCAGCCCTGGCCCGCGAGCATGTCCATGCCGATGAAGGCGTCATGGATGTCATCCTCGCCGCCGCGCGTGAACACCGCCTGACGGTACTCCTTGCCGCGCCCCGTCGAACCCCGGAAGTTCGGCGCGAACACGAGATAACCGCGGCTGACGAAGTACTGGATGTACGGGTGCCATTGCTGCGGATGCTGGCCGTTGGAATTGGCGCGGAAGAAGAACAGCGCCGGCAGCTTGTCGCCCGCCTTCGTGCCCTTCGGCTTATAAACCAGCCCCGCGACCTTGCGGCCATCGAAGCTGGTGTATTCCATGAACTCGGGCCACACGAACAGGTTTGCGTCGCGGATGGCGGGGTCCTGATGGTTCGTGATCTGACGCTCCGAACCGCCGGCCGCCTTCATCGCCCACACGTCGCCCGTCATCGTCGGGTCCGAGTGATAGAAGAAGATCTCGTCGCCCTTGGCGCTCCACATATGCGTGCCGCGCGTCTGGCCCGTGGCCGACGAGCCGCCGTTCACGCCGCCGCGCGTGGTGAGCTGCTGCGCCTTGCCGCCGGAACTCGGCATGCGGAAGATGTGGTACTGGTAGTTCAGGTTCTTCGTGAAGCTGATGAACTTGCCATCCGGAGACCAGCGCGGCTCGCTCGCCTCGATATTCTCGGTCAGCAGCATCTTCGCCTGACCGCTCGCGACGTCGATCACGCCGACATTGTTGAAGCCATTGCGGTCCGAGACGAAGGCGATGGACGTGGAGTCCGGCGACCAGGCCGGCGCGGAATCGAGCGCGTTGAAGGTATTCGGCGTCATCAGCTTCGGTTCGCCGCCCGACACGGGCAAAATATAGACGTCGTTGTTGCTCTGATCGTCGTCGTTCGGTTTCTGGTTGCGTGTAAAGACAAAGGTCTTGCCGTCCGGCGACAGGCTGGCGTTGCCGCCGCCGGGGCCTACGCGCGTGATCTTCCTGGTCGCGAGATCGTAGGCCGCGATCGAGGAATCCCAGAACATGTCGGTGACGAAATAGAGCGTCTTGCCGTCGGGCGACCACATCGGGTTCGCGTCGTTCAACGGACTATCGGTGACGCGGATCGCGGTCCCGCCCGCCGAGGGGATGATGTAGATGTCGCGCACGTTCACGCCGCGATAGTCGGCCTCGAAGGCGACCCATTTGCCGTCCGGGCTGAACTCGGGGTTCATCTCACGCCCCGGCATTCTGGTGAGCTGCTTCGGCGCGCCGCCATCGGTCGGCGAAGTCCAGATGTCATAGGTGCCGGCTTCGGCGGATTTGTAGGCGACAAGGCGGGCATCGGGTGAAACGTCGAACTCTTCGATCCACACCGTTTTTGCCAAGGCATCGATCGGCAACCCCGGCCGCGCTTTCGATTGCGCGAGCGCGCTGGTGCCGAGCAGCGCCGAAATCAGGCTTGTCGCGATGAGGAACTTGGAGGCCATCGTACTCTCCCCAGTATTCGTTGACCGGTCGTTCGGGCCGTAGCGTGCACCTCCAACGGCGCCAGGGGAAGAGGGATTCCGAGCAAGCTAAACTCTTGAAAATTTGAAAGTTCGGCGCGACGCTGGCCCGCGCGTCACTCACGAAGCGGGGGAGTTCTCATGGCTTTACTGTCATCGCGGGGTTTCTTATCGGCCCTCGTCCTGGCGACCGCGATCCTGAGTGCGCCGCCGGCCTTCGCCACCTGGTCCATCGTCGCCGTCGATCGCGCGACGGGGCGCATCTCCATGGCGACCGCAAGCTGCGTGGACGTGAAGACCGACCACGAGTACCGCGACGTCACCTCGGTGATCATCCCAGGCATCGGCATCGCCGCCTGCCAGGCCGGCGCCGACCGCACCCTCAAAAACCAGAAATTCATATTCGAGGAAATGAAGAAGGGCGCCGACCCTCACGCCATTCTCGAACAGATCGCGCGCGACGATCCGGACTTCCAGCAGCGCCAGTTCGGCCTCATCGACATGAAGGGCCGCATGGCCTCGCACACCGGCCTCAACAACGGCTATGTCGCGCAGGTGATCCAGGGCCAGGTGCCGGGAACGGATATCTTCTATTCGGTGCAGGCCAACACCATGCGTCCGGGGAAAGTGGTGCCCAATGCCGTCGCCGCCTTCCTGAAAACGCAAGGCGCTCTGACGGACCGCGTCATGGCGGCAATGGACGCGGCGGATGGCTCCGGCGGCGACGTACGCTGCACATGCCCGCCGTATCCGACCGACGGCGGCAAGCCGGCCATCGCGTGCAGCAACCGCGTGGCCCATGCCGCGTGGATCGTCATGGCCGATCCGAAAGATAAGAACGGCGATTCCATCAATAACGGCGAGTATTCCCTGTTCCTGACGGTCCTCCAGCCGGGTCCCGACCGCGGCCCCAACCAGATCAAACCGGGCGAAGACCTGAATGCCGAAACGACTTTGCGCATGCGCTATGACGCATGGCGCAAGCTTCAACCTGCTTCCTACAAGTAGGCCCGCCATGTTGTTCAGAACCATCACGCTCGCTCTTCTGATCGCGACGGCGGCCTCCGCTCAGCAGCGACGGCCGGCGCCCGCCCAACCGATGACTTTGACCACCAGCGCGTGGAAAGACGGCGGCCTCATCCCGCCCAAACACGCGCAGCCCGGCGACGACGTATCGCCGCCGCTGGCATGGGACCGCGTCCCCGACGGCACGGAAAGCTTCGTGCTGATCATGCGCGACCTCGACGCGATCACCATCAACGGCGCCGACATCCATCTCTACTGGATGCTGTGGAATATTCCGAAGGACGCACGCACGCTTGCGGAAAAACTCCCCGAACTTGAAGAACTCCCGGACGGCACGCGCCAGATCAGTTCCTCGGGCCCCTGGTACCGCGGCCCCGCCGCGCCGCCGCCCGGCCCTGTACACCACTATGCGTTCGAGCTCTACGCCTTGAATGCGAAAGTGGAGATCGCTCCGGTGGGGCAATCGCCCGCGGCCACCGAAGCGGCCGTGCGCGCCGCGATGGAAGGAAAGATCCTCGGCAAAGGAACGCTGATCGGCCTCTTTAAGCGCGGTTAAGCCTTCGGCCTATACGTGAATCGCCGCGCGGCGTTTCGCGCAATCGTCATGATTGCCGCGTATGTTCAAAGCGCGCATAAGACTCTACGCTCTACGCACCTGTTCATCTGCATTGAAGGAACGTTCGCATGGCTAAAGTCCTCGTCCTCTATTACTCCTCCTACGGCCACATCGAGACCATGGCCGAAGCGGTCGCGGACGGCGCGCGGGCGGCGGGGGCGAAGGTGGACGTCAAGCGCGTGCCCGAAACCGCGCCCGAAGCCGTGGCAAAGGCCGCGCACTTCAAACTGGATCAAAAAGCCCCCATCGCCACCGTCGCCGAGCTTGAGAACTACGACGCCGTTATCATCGGGGTCGGCACGCGCTACGGCCGCATGGCCTCGCAGATGGCCGCTTTCCTCGATCAGACCGGCAGCCTGTGGGCGAAGGGCGCCTTCGTCGGCAAGGTCGGCGCCGCCTTCACCTCGACCGCCACCCAGCACGGCGGCAACGAGATGACGCTGTTCTCGATCATTGCCAACCTTCTCCACTACGGCATGGTCATCGTCGGCCTGCCCTACAGCTTCAAGGGCCAGATGAAAGTCGACGAGATCGTCGGCGGCGCGCCGTACGGCGCCACGACCATCGCCGGCGGCGACGGGACGCGTAAACCGTCCGACACGGAACTCGCGGGCGCGCGCTATCAGGGCGAACAGGTCGCGAAGACCGCGATCAAACTGTTCGGCTAGGGCTTAGGTAAAGCTTCCAGGAGCATGCGCGACACTTGCTCCTGGAGCGGCCCGACGTCGGTGAAATAACCTTTGGCGTCGGTTCCCGCGTTCTGGCGGTTTGTCAGCAGCACGAAGGCGAACTTCGCCTCCGGCACTCCGAGAACATAGGTGCCTGTGAAGCCGGTATGCGCGAAAGCGCCGGGCGGCATGCCTTCGGGCCGGCGCCAGCCGAGAGGGACGTCCGGGTTCAGAAACAGATCCACGGTCTCGGCGCCGATCACACGCTGTCCGGCGGCGACGCCGCGGCTAAGCATGAGGTCGAGCAACACCTTGAGATCGGCCGCCGTCGAAAACAGTCCTGCGTGGCCCGCGACGCCGCCGTTGCCGTACCACGCGTTGCCGTCGTTGACCTCGCCGTCGAGGACATAGCGGCGCCAGCCATCCCACGATTTTGGATCGCCCTTGTAGCCGTAGCCGAAGTCGGGGCCGTAAACCATGTGGCGTTCGTAGCCGTTGCCGGACTCGGTCACGGCAAAGTTCGAAAGACCGCGCGCCTTCGGAAGGAAACCCGTATTCTTCAGGCCGAGCGGACGATACAGCGCGTCCTCGACAAAAACATCGAGAGGATGTCCGCTCACGCGCTCGACGATCGCGCCGAGCAGCATGAAACCCAGATCGCTGTAATGGTACCCCTCGCCCACCGGCCACTGCGGCGGCATTTTGCGGATGGCCTCGTAGATCCCGGCCTTATTCGCCGCCTGATAGTACAGCGGCTGCCATGGCGCGAGTCCGCTGGTGTGCGTCAGCAGATGACGCACCGTGATCTTGTCGAACTCGGGTCCACGAAAGTCGGGCAGATAGCGATAAACGGGTGCCTCCACGCCAATCTTCTTTCGATCGGCGAGGATCATCACCGCCATGGTCGTGGCCATCACTTTCGTCACCGATGCGAGATCGAACACCGTGGATGTCCGCATGGCGCGCGGCGCGGCGATCTTGCGTCCCTCAAAGTCGTTGAGCTGCGCGAAACCGAAGGCGCGCTCCTCCAGCACTTTCCCATCCACCGCGACCAGCATCACCGCGCCCGGAATGCCGCCGCCCGCAACGGCGGCCTCCACGAGCACGCCGGCCTTCGCGACGGCGGCTTCGATGTTCGGCGTTTGAGCCATGGCGTCGGGCGATCCCACAAGAAGTCCTGCGGCGAAGGCGAGGACGGCTTTCATGACTGTCTTTTCCGCGCAAGGAGCGGAAGCAGGAATACGCTAGCGAGGCTGAGCGCGCCCGACAAGACGAAGAAGCCGTCATAACCGATATCATGCTGGATGGAGGCGGACGCCCCCGCCAGAAGGCGCGGCAGCAGGAAAGCGAAACCGGCAAGAAATGCGTATTGGGCCGCCGGATACTTCGGGTTCACGAGCACCGACAGGTACACCACGAACACGGCCGCGGCCATGCCGTTGCCGAAGTTGTCCGCGAAAACGGTGAGATACAGAACAACGTCCGAGGGCGGCATGTGGGCGAGCCATACATAGGCCGCGTTGCCCAGGGCCGCAAAGAACGCGCCAAGCGCGAGCGAGAGACGCGCGTCGAACCGCGCGGCGGCCCATCCGCCGATGCCGACGCCGGCGATATTGGCGATCAGCGACAGCGCGCCGTCGGCGATCCCGATCTGCGTGAGCGTGTAGCCAACCGACGACAGAAGCGGCTTGGCAAGCGTGAGGGCGAGAACGTCGCCCATGCGATAAAGCGATACGAACGCGAGAACGCCGACGGCTGAAAATCCGAGGGTCCGGAAGAAATCGAGATACGGCCCGAGGGCCGGCGAGGCGAGAAGCTTATTGTCGGGCGCGAGCGCGCGAATGCGCGGGATCGCGAGCATCATGATCACAAAAGGCAAACCGCACAGCAGGAGGATCGCGGGCGTGACATTGCTTTGCGGGCTGATGCCGGCCGCGCCTGCGGCCTGGAGGGCGCCTGCGCCCACAAGGGCCGTTGCGCCAAGGCCGAGGACCAGCAATCCGGCGGTCACACCCAATCCAACGGCAAGCGCCGGCGCTTTAGCGCCTTCACCCTCCGCCCTGGTCGCAAGAACGAGCGGGAAAGCGACAAAGGCCGCCACAGCTACGGCGAGATAGGCCGTTCTCCAACCCGCGTAGTCCGCGATCGCCACCGCGGCGCCGCCGGCGGCGACCATGGCGGAGCGGTAGCCCCAAAGCACGGCGGAAACGAGCGGCGCTTGCGACGTCGCGTCATGCGCCACCTCGCAGCGCCAGCCGTCGGCGGCGGCTTCCAATGTCGTTGCCCAGAAGGCGAGTTGCAAAGCCCATAGA
This sequence comes from Rhodospirillaceae bacterium, assembly GCA_041913245.1. Classification (GTDB taxonomy): domain Bacteria; phylum Pseudomonadota; class Alphaproteobacteria; order Rhodospirillales; family Rhodospirillaceae; genus SHVO01. The sequence goes on from JAYSFT010000109.1 coordinate 7,767, forward strand.
GCCGTCAGGGGCAGGTTCCGGTCGGGATCGGCGAATGCCAGACCCACGAGCGAAACGACGACGCCAAGCTGCGACAGCAGGATCCAGCTGCGCCAGCGCCCCCACACGGGGCCGAAGCCGGGGATCGTCAAACGGTCCAGCAGGGGCGCCCACACGAACTTGAAGGTCGGCAGCAATGAGACCCAGGCGAAGAAAGCCACCACGCCCAAAGGCGCGCCGTTCCTGGTCAGGCGCAGGAACAAGACCGCGGAGAACAGAAGGAACGGTAAACCTGAGGAAAAGCCCAAAAGTCCGAAGAGCGCCACGACGCGGGCGTTCCCGATTGTGCCGGCCTTTGGCCTCTCCCCCTCGGTCGCGGTGGCTTCCACTTGGAATCCCCGGATAAGATGCCAAATAAATTGGTCCTCGTTCAAAAGGGGTACTCGATTTGACGGCGGGCGAGAAGCCATTGATGGCCGCGGAAGCGCGCGAGGCGCCGGATGCCGTGCGCCGCATGCGCGCGGCCAACCATGGCGCGCTCGCGCGGCTTGGAGAAACTCTGCGGCGCTCCCCTCCCGCGATGGTGCTCACATGCGCACGAGGCAGCTCCGACCACGCCGCCCTCTTCGGAAAGTATCTGATCGAGCAGCATCTGCGCGTACCCGTCGCTTCCATGGCGCCCTCGGTCGTCTCCATCGCCGGAACACCGCCGCGCGATCTCGGCAACGCCCTTGTCATCGCGATTTCGCAGTCGGGCCGCAGCCCCGACATTGTCGCGGCCGCGAAAGCGACAAAGGCCGCCGGCGCTCGGGTGATCGCGATCCTCAATGACGCCGATTCGCCGCTCGCCGAAGCCGCGTCCCTCGTCATCCCGCTTCACGCCGGGCCGGAGAAGAGCGTCGCGGCCACCAAGACCTGCATCGCCAGCCTTGCCGCCCTCGCCGACCTTGCAAACCACTGGTCGCAGGACCCGGACCTTGACCGGGCGATGATCGCGCTGCCCGATCAACTCGCGGCGGCGGGGACATTGGACTGGTCGCCGATGGTCGAAGCGCTCACGGGCGCGCGGAACCTTTTCGTCGTCAGCCGCGGGGCGGGATTCGGCGTCGCGCATGAGATGGCGCTCAAACTGAAAGAAACCTGCGCCCTCCACGCCGAGGCCTTCAGCGCCGCCGAAGTCGAGCACGGTCCGGCAACGCTCGTGCGAGATGGCCTGCCGGTGCTCATGCTTGCTCCGCCGGATCAGGCGGGGCCCGACGTGATCGCGCTGGCGAAGCGGTTCGCCGCGCGCGGCGCGAACGTGCTGTGCGCGGGCCTCGGCGCGTCGTCGGCCGGCGTGACCGCATTGCCCGCCCTGCAGGGCATCGATGCGTCGCTCGCGCCCATTGCCTGGCTGCCTAGTTTCTACAAGGCCGTGATACATTTGGCGCACGTCCGCGGCCTTGATCCGGATCGCCCGCCGTTCCTCAACAAAGTGACCGAGACCCTATGACCCGCTCAGCTCTCGTCGGCGCGCGCATCTTGGCCGGGTCCGCCTTTGTCGAAGGTCACGCCCTGATCGTCAACGGCGCGCGGATCGAATCCATCCTGCCGGAAAAAGACGTGCCCGCCGCCTGCGAGCGGATCGCGCTCGGCGGCGGCGACCTGCTTCCGGGGTTCATCGACGCCCAGGTCAACGGCGGCGGCGGCGTGCTGTTCAACGACACACCCACCGTCGACGGCATCGAAGCCATCGGCGCGGCCCATCGGCGGTTTGGGACGACAGGTTTCCTGCCCACGCTCATCAGCGACGATCTCGCGGTGATGGACAAAGCCGTTGACGCGGTCGAACAGGCCATCGCGCGGAAAGTGCCGGGTGTGCTCGGCATTCATCTCGAAGGACCTTTTCTCAATCCCGCGCGCGCCGGGATTCATGACCGCGCGCATATTCGGAAAATCGCGGACGCCGATCTGGATCGGCTCGCGCGGCTGCGCGGCGGACGCACGGTTGTCACGCTCGCGCCCGAGTGCGCGCCGCCGGAAACCGTCCGCAAATTGACCGCTAAGGGCGTGATCGTGTGCGCAGGCCATAGCGCGGCCACCTATGATGAGACCCGCGCGGCGCTCGGCGAGGGACTGCGCGGCTTCACCCACCTATTCAACGCCATGACGCCCTTCACCAGCCGCGAACCCGGCATGGTGGGCGCGGCCCTGGGCGACGACCACAGTTTCTGCGGCCTGATCGCCGACATGCACCATGTGCATCCCGCCGCGATTGCCGTGGCGATGCGCGCGAAACCGGCGGATCACTTCTTTCTCGTGACGGACGCGATGCCGACCGTAGGATGGAGCCGATCCACCTTCATGCTCGGAAGCACGCCCGTCGCGGCGAAGGGCGGCCGCCTCACCGGACCGGACGGAACCCTCGCGGGCGCGCATCTCGACATGGCGCAGGCGGTTCGCAACATGGTCGCCGGCGTCGGCGTCAGTTCCGAGCGCGCCGTGATGATGGCCAGCGCCGTGCCGGCGGCCTTCCTCGGGATCGACAAAGCGCGCGGGCGGATCGCACCGGGCCTTGCCGCCGACCTCGTCCATGTGAATCGGGCGTCCGGCGACGGCATGGACGTGCTTGCGACCTGGATTGGCGGCGTGCGAGGCTGATCGTCATGAGCAAGACCGAGACCGTCAGCGCCCGCTACGCAACG
>JAYSFT010000110.1:0-10413 GCA_041913245.1 Rhodospirillaceae bacterium
GGCGCCTACTCACCCATTTACTTGAAACCTGCGGACCGGCCTGCTGCCAATGACTGACATCGATACCGACACCCTTTCCGCGTCCGCTCTGGATGAGGCTCCGGACCAGGAGTTTTTCGAGCTTTCGGCCATGCCCGAATCCCGCGACGAAGACCTCGCCGACGACGAAACCGTCGATGAGGATGATGAGGACTTCGGCGGCGAGGATTCGGACGACGATGACGGCGACGATGACGAAGATGACGAAGACGCCGAACAGATGAACGGCGACGACGACGAGGAAGAAGACGAAGACGACGAACAGGTCCAGGCGGACGAGTCCGGCGCGCTTCCCGTGATGCCCGAAGCGGTCGCCGAACAGGTGGCCGAACAGGACGCCGACCGTCAGGCCCGCATGGCCGAGGACCTGCGCGTTCTCGAGGCTCTCTTGTTCGCCTCCAGCGAGCCCGTGACGGAGCGCGCCATCGCCGAGCGTCTGGGCGAGAAGGCGGACATCCCGGCGCTGCTGGAAGACCTGAAGCGCTACTACGAAGGCCGCGGCGTCGAACTCCTGCAAGCCAACGGCCGATGGTCGTTCCGCACCGCGCCCGACGTCACCGAACGCCTGCGCCTCGAAAAGCTGGTGCCGCGCAAGCTGTCGCGCGCCGCCATCGAGACCCTGGCCATCGTCGCCTACCACCAGCCGGTCACCCGCGCCGAGATCGAAGAAATCCGCGGTGTCGTCGTGTCCACCGGTACGGTCGATATCCTTCTCGAAGAAGGCTGGATCAAGCCGCGCGGCCGTAAGCAGGTGCCGGGCCGCCCCGTCATGTGGGGTACGTCCAACGCCTTCCTCGATCACTTCGGCCTGGAATCCATCCAGGATCTGCCCGGCATCGACGAACTCCGGGCGGCGGGTCTGCTCGACAGCCGTGGCGGCATGGCTTACGCCACCCGCGGCAGCGATACCCTGCTGTTCGATACCGACGAGTCCGACGAGGCGCTTGAGCCGCTGATGAGCGGGGACGAGGGGGACGAGGGCGCCGCCGCCGGCGCCGAACCCGCGGAAGGCGAAGATAAAAACGCGTAAGGTGCTGGTATTTAAAGGTTCGCCCTCTTAGATAGGGGGCATCGATATTGCGGGCGGGGGCCCTTTTTGCGATGATGCAAGGTGAGCTTTCCTCGCTAAGCCATTGGAGTTGTTGAACCATGGGTTTCGGTAGCATCTGGCATTGGGTCATCGTCCTGGTGGTCGTGCTTCTGCTGTTCGGCAGCGGCAAGATTTCCGAAATCATGGGCGACGTGGCCAAGGGCATTAAATCCTTCAAGAAGGGCATGAAGGAAGATGACGACGCGCCGGCGCCGACGGCCTCGCGCACGACCATCGAGGGCAATGCGACCTCCAAGGAAAAAGACCCCGTCTAAAACGGACGTTCGGCGGGCGCTCTAAAGGGGGACGCCCGCCTCAGGAAGGAACGGACCCTTTCTATGTTTGATCTCGCGTGGTCCGAGTTAGTGGTCATCGGCTTGGTCGCGGTTCTGGTCCTTGGACCGAAGGAACTGCCCACGGCCATGCGGACGCTCGCCAAGGCGATCCGGAAGGTCCGGAACCTGGGGTCCGAATTTCAGGGTCATTTCAACGAAATGCTGCGCGAGGCGGAACTGGACGAGGTGCGCAAGCAGGTCCAGAAGTTCTCCCAGACCAGCCTTGTCGAGCATGTCACCAACTACGTCGATCCCAAGGGCGAAGTCTCCAAGGAGGTGAGCTCGGCCTTGCAGGATCCGGATGCGCAGGCCCCGCCCGCGGCCGATGAGGGTGTCGCGACGCCGGGCGCGCCGGATGTCGCCGCCGTTGAGCCGCCCGCGGAAACCGCCGAAGCCGTTCCGGCCGAACAGAAACCGCCGGCGGCCACATGAACAAGCAGGTCCCGAGCAAGGACGTCGCCAATCCGGACGATCCGGATAACCACACCATGCCGCTGCTCGACCATCTGATGGAGCTGCGCAAGCGGCTGCTTTATTCGGTGATCGCGCTGCTGTTCGCCTTCTTCGGCGGCATGGCGGTCTCGCAGCACATCTATAACTTCCTCATGCAGCCCTACGCGGACGCCATGCACCAGTTCGGCGGCACGCAGCGCATGATCTATACGCATCTCGCCGAAGGTTTCCTGGTCGAGCTGAAGGTCGGCTTCTTCACCGCGATCTTCGTGACATTCCCGATCTTCGCCAACCAGATGTGGGCCTTCATCGCGCCCGGCCTGTACAAGCACGAAAAGAAGGCGATCCTGCCGTTCCTGCTGGCGAGCCCGGTCCTGTTCGTGATGGGCGCGTCGCTGGTTTATTACATGATCATGCCGCTGGCCTGGAAATTCCTCCTGGGGTTCCAGACCACGGCGGCGGAAACCGCGCTCCCGATCCAGCTCGAAGCCGCCATCGGCGACTATCTCTCGCTGGTCATGACCCTGATCATGGCCTTCGGTATCGCCTTCCAGATGCCGGTGCTGCTGGTCCTTCTCGCGCGTGTCGGGATCATCAGCTCCAAGGCGTTGCGGGAAAAACGCCGCTACGCCATCATCGGCGTCTTTGTGTTCGCGGCCGTCGTGACCCCGCCGGACGTCATCAGCCAGCTCGGCCTCGCGATCCCGATGCTGTTCCTCTACGAAATCTCGATCTTCTTCGCGAAAATGGTCGAGAAGAAACCCGAGGACATCGTCGCCGACGGAAGCGAAGCCGGCGGCGAAGACACGGACTTCAACGACGCCTAGGGGCTATATCCGAATTGTCGCCCCGCCGTCGCCGGGATGACAAGGGGATCGGGGAGGGAGTGGACGCCGTGTGGCTCTCACCGTATAAGCCCTTGTATGCACGACCTGAAATTCATCCGGGAAAACCCCGACGCCTTCGACGCCGCTTTGGCGCGCCGCGGTGCCGCGCCCATGGCCGCCTCCATCCTCGACATGGACAAGCGCCACCGTGAAACCATCACCGAGCTGCAAAGCCTCCAGAGCCGCCGCAACGATGTCTCGAAGCAGATCGGCCAGGTGAAGGGCAAGGGCGGCGATGCCGCGCCGCTGATGGCCGAAGTCGCCTCCATCAAGGACCGTATGACCGCGCTGGAAGCCGACGAGAAGAAGATCGGCGAAGAGGTGCGGGGGCTGCTGCTCACCATCCCGAACATCCTTCACAAGGACGTGCCGGACGGGAAGGACGAGAGCGCGAACGTCGAAGTCCGCAAATGGGGCGCTCCGCGTCCGTTCGATTTCCAGCCCAAGGAACATTCCGACCTTGGTCCCGCGCTCGGCCTCATGGACTTCACCCAGGCGGCCGTCATTTCGGGCGCGCGGTTCGTCGTCCTGAAGGGCGAACTCGCGCGCCTGGAACGCGCCATCGCCCAGTTCATGCTGGATACGCACACGCGCGAGAACGGCTACACCGAAATGAACGTGCCGCTGCTGGTGAAGCCCGAAGCGCTTTACGGCACCGGCCAGCTTCCGAAGTTCGAGGAAGACCTGTTCAAGACCACCATGGGGCTCTACCTGATCTCGACGTCGGAAGTCCCCCTGACGAACCTCGCCGCCGAGCGCATCCTCGACGGCGGCGAACTGCCGATGCGCGTGACCGCCTTCACGCCGTGCTTCCGCTCCGAGGCCGGAGCCGCCGGCAAGGACACCAAGGGCATGATCCGCAATCACCAGTTCGAGAAAGTCGAACTCGTGAGCATCGTCGCGCCCGAGGAGTCCGAGGCGGAATTGGACCGTATGACCAGGTGCGCCGCCGGCATCCTCGAAAAACTCGAACTGCCGTACCGCGTCGTCGCGCTGTGCTCGGGCGACGTCGGCTTCGGCTCCAACCGCACCTACGACATCGAGGTGTGGCTGCCGGGCCAGAACACCTACCGCGAAATCTCGAGCTGCTCGAACACCGGCGAGTTTCAGGCGCGCCGCATGAACGCGCGCTTCCGCCCGGCGGGCGAAACCAAGGGCACGCGCTTCCCGCACACCCTGAACGGGTCCGGCCTCGCGGTCGGCCGCACGCTGGTGGCCATCCTCGAAAACTACCAGAACGCCGACGGTTCGATCCGCGTGCCGGACGTGCTGAAGCCCTACATGGGCGGCACCGAGGTCATCTCCAAGCGGTAGACACCATGTTCGCGCCCCTGCCGGACCTTGCCAGATGCCGCATCCTGCTTTGCAACGATGACGGTATCTCCGCGCAAGGATTGTCGGTGCTTGAGCGCATCGCGCGTTCGCTGTCGAACGACGTGTGGGTCGTGGCGCCGACGCTGGAGCAAAGCGGGGCAGGGCATTCGCTCACCATCCATCATCCGCTGCGGCCCATCAAAATCGACGAGAAGCGTTACAGCGTGACCGGCACGCCCACGGATACCGTGATGGTGGCGCTGCATCATCTCATGAAGGGCAATCCGCCGGACCTGATCCTCTCGGGCGTCAATCACGGATCGAACCTCGGCGAGGACGTGCACTATTCCGGCACCGTCGCGGGCGCGCTCGAAGGCGTGCTGCTCGGCGTTCGCTCCATCGCGCTGTCGCAGGTCTTCGTCGACCGCGCGGACATCCCCTGGGCGACGTCGGAACGGTTTGCGCCCGACCTCATCCGCAAGGTCTGCGCGGCGGCCTGTCCGAAAGACGTTCTGGTGAACGTGAATTTTCCGGCGCGCCGGCCCGAGGACGTGTTCGGCGTGAAAGTCACCGCGCAAGGCAAGAACAAGGTCGGCGACAATCTCATCCTGCGCGAGGATCCGCGCGGGCGTCCCTACTTGTGGATCGGCGCGCGGCTCGAAGCCGAGGCCTTCGCGGCCGACAGCGATTTCAAGGCCGTCGACGACGGCTTCATCTCCGTCACGCCGCTCAACGTCGACCTGACAGACCGCGCCGCCATGGACATCCTGCGTCAGGTCCTGTGAGCACCGAAAGCCGCAAGATCCGCCTGCTGATGGACCTGCGCAACGGCGGGGTCACGGACACGCGCGTGCTCGCAGCCATCGAGCGCACGCCGCGCGAAGCCTTTGTCGAGGAGACTTTCGTCGACCAGGCCTATGCCAACCAGGCGCTGCCGATCAACTGCGGCCAGACCATCAGCCAGCCCCTGGTGGTGGGGCTCATGAGCCAGGCCCTGGAAATCGGCGAGCGGCACAAGGTGCTCGAGATCGGCACCGGCTCGGGGTACCAGGCCGCGGTCCTCTCGAAACTGGCGCGCCGCGTTTACACGATCGAGCGCCACCGCGACCTGCTGGCGGAAGCCGAACAAAGATTTAAGGCGCTCTCGCTTCACAATATCACCACAATGGTGGGCGACGGATATAAAGGGTGGCCGGGTCAGCAGCCGTTCGACCGGATCCTTGTCACGGCCGCCGCGCGTATCGTTCCGCCCGACCTCGTCGCGCAGCTTTCGGACGAGGGGGGAATCATGGTGCTTCCCGTCGGCGATGTCGGCGAACTCAACCAGGAAGTCATCCGCGTGCGTAAGGACGGCAACAAGTTCACCAGCGAGCGCCTGTTCCCCGTGCGGTTCGTGCCGCTCGTGCAAGGCGTGCCGGAGGCGACCCGCAAATGAGCATCAAGAAAACCCTCATTGTCGCGTGCCTGACCCTCTCAGCCCCGTTGATCTCAGGATGCGCGCCCGAGTTCAATCCGCCCCCGGGTTATGTCGGCGGGTTCCTGTGGGGCAGCGACAAAAGCCGCACCATCGTCGTGCAGCCGGGCGACACGCTTTACACCGTCTCGCGGCGTTACGATGTGCCCACCAAGGCCATCGCCGCGCGCAACGATATCCGTCCGCCTTTTGCCCTGACGGTCGGCCAGACGCTGATCCTCGATCCGGCCCGCCGGCACACCGTCACCGCGGGCCAATCGCTGGACTCCATCGCGAAGATTTATGACGTGGATCTCGCGTTGCTGGCCTCGGCGAACGACTTGCGCCGGCCCTACGCGGTCAAACCGGGGCAGGAGATCTGGATCCCCGATCCCTTCACCCAGGCCGCGCAGCCGACGCGCAACGAGCGCCCGGATATCGATGCCGCCGAAGTCGCGGCCGCGCCGCCGCGCCGTTCGATCATCACGTCTGAATCCTTGGCGCCGCCGCCGGGCGCGCCCGCGCCGGCGAGTTCATTCGTCCCGCCGCCCGCGCCCGCCGCTCCGGCGGCGAAGCCGCTCGCTCCCCCGGCGCCTTCGCCCGCCGCGCCGCCGCTCGAAGAGCCCAAGCCGGGCGCGGAACCCCAGGTCGCGGCGGTTCCGCCGTCGCAACTGCCCGATCCGGCGCCGCGCGCCGCGGCGCGTTTTGCCTGGCCCATCGCCGGCAAGGTGATCGCGAACTTCGGTCCGGCGGGAGGCGGCCTGCACAACGACGGCATCAATATCGCCGCCGCCGCCGGCAGCGAGGTGAGGGCGGCCGACAACGGGGTCGTCGCTTACGCGGGCAATGAACTGCGCGGCTTCGGAAACCTCCTGCTCGTCAAACACGCCGACGGCTGGACGACCGCCTACGCCCATAACGAAAAACTCCTCGTGAAACGCGGCGACACCGTCGCTCAGGGGCAGGTGATCGCGACCGTGGGGCGGACCGGCAACGTCAACTCTCCCCAGCTCCATTTCGAGGTGCGCAAGGGCACCCAGGCCATGAATCCGGTCGAATTCCTGGCCGCGCGGTAACGGCGGTCACGCTTCCGTTACAAGCGGCGCATTAACGCCTTGTTCCGCTTGAAGAACGCGCCAGACCCGCCTATCTGGTCCGTGGGTCCTGCCGGGGTGGATAACGTTTGCAAGACCTGCCCGGGTGGGTATATTCCGCCCGTTCTGGCCCCTAAAATGGGGCCTACTTAATTGAGGGAGCTACCTAAATGTGGATTTCACCGGCCTTCGCGCAGGCCGCCGGCGCTGCGGGTCAGCAGAATGCCTTCACGGCGTTCCTGCCGCTCCTTCTGATCTTCGTCGTCTTCTATTTCCTCCTGATCCGCCCTCAGCAAAAAAAGCTGAAGGAGCACAAGGCGATGCTCGGCGCGCTGCGCCGCGGCGACCGCGTCGTCACCAACGGCGGGATCATTGGCCTGGTCACGAAGGTTGAGGATCGCGAGCTGATCGTCGAAATCGCCGACGGCGTGCGGGTCCATGTGGACCGCAGCATGGTCTCGAATGTCGTCAGCAAGACCGAACCCGTCGCCGACAAGGCCGACGCCGACAAGAAAGAGTAGTTGGCCCCACGTCGCCGATCCCCGCTCCCGGCCTGTATCTGAGGCACTGATATGTCGTCGAATTCCCTGCAATACAGCAGCGTCAAACTGGCCATCGTGATCTTGGTGACGCTCGCGGGCTTCGTTTTCGCGGCCCCGAACTTCCTTCCGTCGAGCGTTCGCGCGAGCCTGCCGGGCTGGATGAAACCGCTGCCGCTCGGGCTCGATCTGCGCGGCGGCTCCTATCTGCTGATGGAAGTGGATACGACGGCGGTCGGCAAGGAGCAACTCAACGACCTGACCGAATTGGCCCGAGCGGCCTTGCGCGAAGCCAAGCTCGGCTATCGCACGCTGCGGGCGACCGAGGAAGGCGTGTTCGTCACCCTGACCAAGCCGGAAGACGCGTCCGACGCGCGCGCCGCCATCGCCAAGGCCGCCGTCGGCATGACGGTCGAGAGCGTCGATCCCGAGCGCATCCGTATTTCCATTCCCGACAACGTGCGCCGGGACCGCGAAATCTCGGCGGTCACCCAGTCCCTGGAGATCGTGCGCCGCCGCATCGACGAATTCGGCACCAGTGAACCGAACGTTCAGCGTCAGGGCCGCGACCGCATCATCGTCGAACTCCCGGGCGTCGACGAACCCGAACGCATCAAGAACCTCATCGGCCAGACCGCGAAGCTGACCTTCCATCTGGTCGAGCCCGGCGCCTCGGCCGGACGCGAACTGCCGGCCGGCACCATGCTGATGCCGTCCTCCCAGGACCCGAACTACAATTACGTCGTGCGCCGGCGCATCGAAGTGTCGGGCGAGCGTCTCGTCGACGCGCAGGCCGGTTTCCAGAACGGCACGCCGATCGTGAATTTCCGTTTCGACACCGCCGGCGGCATGGCCTTCGGGCGCACCACCAGCGCGGCCGTCGGTGAAAGCCTCGCCATCGTCCTCGACGACAAAGTCATCAGCGCGCCGCGCATCAAGTCCGCCATCGTCGGCGGCGCCGGATTTATCGAAGGCGTGGGCGACGTCAAGGCGGCGCAGGACCTCGCGCTGCTGCTGCGGGCGGGCGCGCTGCCCGCGCCGCTGATCGTGCTCGAAGAACGCACGATCGGGCCGAGCCTCGGCGCCGATTCCATCGACGACGGCGCGTTGGCCAGCATCGTCGGCATGATCCTGGTCGCGATCTTCATGATTACGGCCTACTTCACCTTCGGCCTGTTCGCCGTGTTCGCCCTGGCCGTGAACCTGGTCCTGCTGGTGGCGGTGATGAGCCTCGTCGGCGGCATCCTGACCCTGCCCGGCATCGCCGGGATCGTGCTCACGATGGGGATGGCGGTGGACGCCAACGTGCTCATCTACGAGCGCATGCGCGACGAATGGGGATCGGGCCGCACGCTCCTGAACGGGCTCACGTCGGGTTTCAGCAACGCGGTCACCACGATCACCGACGCCAACATCACCTCGCTGATCGCGGGCGTTCTTCTGTTCTTCCTGGGCAGCGGCCCCGTGCGCGGCTTCGCCGTCACGCTCGTCCTCGGAATCTTAACTTCGATGTTCTCGGCGATCATGATCACACGGCTGCTCATCGCCCTGTGGTTCAAATATTCGAAGCCGAAGACAGCGCCGATCTAAGGAAACGCCCCCATGGCCGTTCGTCCCTTCATCCACTATCTGCCGAGCGAGTTTCATCTCGACTTCATCGGGGTGCGTTTTTACCCGATGATGATTTCGGCGATCATCACCGTCGTCGCCCTGGTCTCCATCATGACCAAGGGGTTCAACCTCGGCATCGACTTCGCCGGCGGCGTTTTGCTTGAAACGCGCGCCGAGCGCGCGGTGGATATCGAAGAACTCCGCAACGACTTCGCAAAGCTGAACGTCGGCGAGGTCAGCATCACGACCGCCAGCGCCGACGGCCGCGACCTGATGATCCGTGTCCAGCAGCAGGAAGGCGGCGATCAGGCCCAGAACGAGGCGCTGAAGAAGGTCCAGGGCGCGCTGCCCGGCGACATCAAGGTCGTGCGCACGGAAGTGGTCGGGCCGAAGGTCGGCGCGGAGCTGATGATCGACGGGGCCTTGGCCGTGGCGCTCGCGCTGATCGGCATCGCGATCTACGTCTGGCTGCGGTTCGAATGGCAGTTCGCCCTGGCCGCGCTCCTGTCGCTCACGCATGACGTGGTGGCGGTGCTGGGCATGTTCTCGCTGTTGCAGCTCGAATTCAACCTGACCGTCATCGCCGCGGTGCTGGCCATCGCCGGTTACTCGGTGAACGATACGGTGGTGGTGTTCGACCGTATTCGCGAACTGATGCGCAAATACCGGAAGATGCCGCTCGCCGACCTTCTGAATCTCGCGTCGAACCAGGTGTTCGCGCGCACCCTGCTGACCACGGCGTCGACCTTCGTCGCGACGCTTGCGCTGCTCGTCGCCGGCGGCGACGTGCTGCGCCCGTTCAGCATCGCGATGACGTTCGGCGTCGTGATCGGCGTCTATTCGACCATCTATGTCGCCAAGCCGATCCTGATCTACACCGACCTGCGCCGCGAGGACGCGCCGGGCGCCGGCAATGCGCCGGTTCCGGAATACGAGCGCGCGCCCAAGCCGGCCGAGTAGGCCCTATTTCGGTCAACCTCACCCGCCAGACGACCGGCGCGCAGCCGCAAATCCAGAAGTACGGCGGCGGCGGCTTCCGCGTGGCCAACGCGGAATATCGCGGCGCGATCATCGTCCATCCGGGCGGCGTCATCCCCTGGGCCGTAACCGGCTTCGCCGATCTGTCCCTGGAGACCCTTGCGCCCGTCCTCGCCCTCGCGGGCGCCGTGGACGTCTGCCTGATCGGGTGCGGCGCCAAGCTGCTGCCGATTCCGCCGGCCCTGCGCACCAAGCTGAAAGAGGCCGGCGTCCCGCACGATCCCATGGACACCGGCGCCGCCTGCCGCACCTACAACGTGCTCGCGGGCGAGGGGCGCGCCGTGGCGGCTGCGTTGATCGCGGTTTAGGTCCTGCACGGACCATAAAAAAACGGGAGCCTTTCGGCCCCCGTTTTCGTCTCCGATGTCCGCGCCTCTACGCCAGGTGCATCTGACCGGTCATGCAGAGCAGCATGGCCAGCGACAGCAGGGTGTTGACGCGCGAGAACAGCATCGCTGTGCGGGCGGCCTTGGCTTTCACGTCCGGCTCGACCTGCACGATCCCGAGGGCCTTCTTCTGGTTCGGCCAGATCACGAACCAGACGTTGAACCACATGATGA
>JAYSFT010000111.1:0-10373 GCA_041913245.1 Rhodospirillaceae bacterium
AGGCTTCCGAGTCTCCGGAACGCGACGTGCCGGATTACATCGAAATCGACCACAGCAAGTATGTGGGCGAACTGAAGCGCATCCCGGGCCTGAAGGACGTTCCGTATCCCGTCCAGATGGAACCGAACCTCGTGGTTGAGTTCTATTCGCGCTAAGATGGGCGCCGAACACGAACCGAAAAAGGCCCCAGCGATGGGGCCTTTTTTGTTACGGAGAGAGATATTTTATCTTCCCATGCGATGTGTAGAAGATGGTTATTCCGCTTCTTGAGGGGTGGGCGGGTATAGGATGACGCGCCCGTTGCGCCGGCGAGAGCTTTTTCCGATGTTTGGGCGTTCCGCTTTCCCGAAGGAGCCGCCTCGTGCGCCATAAGACCGCCCTGCCGTCCGTCCTCGCCGCGAGTCTCGCGGGCACGGTAATGTGCGCCGCGCCGGCTGCCGCGGACGCTCCTGAAATCCTTGGCCTCCAGAACAAGACCATCGGCTTCGCGCTGACCAGCACGCGCTGGGGCATCTATGAAACAAAGGACGGCAAGCAGGAGTGCCCGAACGGTTTCAACGCCGGGCCGCGCGACCAGTTCAAGGCGCTGTATCCGGAAGGCGGCACGGTGGAGGGCACGCAGCTCGAGCGCGAGATCGCGGTGCGCAATCCGACGGAAAAGGAAGACCGCTTCCCGTACAACGAAATCGAAGGGAAGATCGGCATCGGCCTGAACCTCGACGGAAAAGTCGGCACGAAAGATTTCACCTCGCCGGACGGCGAGAAGGGCATCGACAATGCGTTCTACCGCGCAATCGGTTGTATTCGCATGTTCCGCGGCGAAGCGTCCTACGCGCACTTCACCGAGTTGTGGGTGCGCGAATTCGAGAACAACCGCATCCTGGCCGAGCTGACGGATGTCGATAGTCTTCAGAACGACGACAACGTCGTCGTCAATCTCTATCGCGGTAAAGACAAGCTGATCATGGACGTCAACGGACAGAAGGTGATGCCCGGCGGCTCTAATCGCATCGACGACCGTTTCAGCAAGAAGTACACGACCAGCCTCAAGGGCAAGATCGAGAACGGCGTGCTGACCACGGAACCGGCCGACATCCACTGGGCCTGGTCGTCGTGGTATTCGGACCCGTACGGCTATCTGTTCAAGCAGGCGCGCCTGCGCGTGAAGCTCGATCCCTCGGGTGAAACGGCTGAAGGCCTGCTCGGCGGCTATAATGATATCGACACGTTCCGCCAGACGCTGCTGCGCGGCTATTCGACGCATCACTCGGGTTACGGCGACATGTCGCAGCCGTCCATGTCGCGCGCGTTGTTCCGCAACGCGGATGGCATTCCGGGCCCGGACGGCAAGAACACCGCGATCTCGTCTTCGCTGGTGGTGAAGTTCACGCAAGTCTTCATCCAGCATCCGGATGCGAAGGTGGCCGAGGCGCCGCCCGGCGCGGCGACAAGCCGCTAACGCTCCGCTCCAAATAAAAAGGGCCCCCACCGGGAGCCCTTTTTTGTTTTTCCCGTCCCCTGAAAGGGGGAGGGTTAAAAAGCATTACGCGGTCGGGATCTGCTTGTCCTTGAACAGCGTCTCGAGTTCGCCGCTTTCGGCCATCTCGCGCACGATGTCGCAGCCGCCGACGAATTCACCTTTCACATAAAGCTGCGGGATGGTCGGCCACTGGGTGAATTCCTTGATACCTTCGCGCAGGCCCTGGTCGGCGAGCACGTTGACGCCCTTGTACGGGACGCCGAAGTGGTTGAGCACCTGGACGACGGCGGCGGAGAAGCCGCACTGTGGGAACTGCGGGGTTCCCTTCATGTAGAGAACGACGTCGTTCTCGCCGATGTCCTTCTGGATCTGCTCAAGAGCGGGATTGGTCATGATGGTTCCTTATGGGGAAAGCCCCGGATATCGGGAATATAGGCGGTGGGCCGGGGAGTACAAGGGCCGGCAAAGCCCCGTTTTAGCCGGATTTGCGCGCGCCCATGGCCGGCCCGGGCGCCGCCGGCCGCCCGCCGCTCTTGAGGCAGTCCTCCAGGGACACGAAAGGGATGAAGTTGCGGATGCCGTCGTAATTCCGCGCGGCCGTCGTGACGCATTCGCCGTTGGGCAGCTTCTTGGTCGGCGGCGGCGGCGCGCCTTGCGCGGGATTGCTGAACTGCCCCGGCATGCCCGGCGCGGGCAGGGTGGGTATCCCTTGCGCAAAGGCGGCGCCGGAGGCGAGCAGGACGAGTGCGGACAGCGCGTATTTCATGGCGCGATCTTATACGTTTTGACCGTTTGGGTCACGCTCCGGGCAGCCTCACGCAGGCGTGAGCCGCGCACGTTGAAAAAAAACGCCTTGCGCCAGGCCGGTTGCGGAGATGGTCATGGATCGGGGGCAGGTTTCTCGTTACGTTTCGGCATCGATTTTTCGGGGAGGACAATCATGAAATTCAAACACGCCCTTGCGGGCATCTCGTTCGCCGCGCTCGCGGCCGCGCTGACGACCGGCGGACCTGCCATCGCGCAGGAAAAAGGGGGACTGGATGAAACCGGACCGTATGACGTCGTCGCCGGCTGGTTCAAGCCGGGCATCGAAGGCTTCGATCAGCGCGCCGTGGCTGTGAACGCCGAGGATCCGAACCGCGTGTTCGTCGGCTTCGTGGACCGCAACGATACGCGCGCCGGCCATCCGCTGCTGTCGGCCGACGGCAAGGTCACCGGCAAGACCGTCGTCGTGAAGGACGAGAAGGATCTCGCCAAGGGCGACGTGAACAACATCATGGTGCTGAACGCCGACGGCAAGGTGATCGAAAACTGGTCGCAGTGGAACGCCGAGGTCTCGATCCCGCACCATATCGTCATCGACCCGTATGATCCCCAGCACCATGTGTGGGTGGTCGACCGCTTCAATCACCGCATCCTGAAGTTCACCAACGATGGAAAACAATTGGTGATGAAGATCGGCGAGAAGGGCGTGCGCGGGAACGACCAGAATCACTTCAACGATCCGGCGAGCGTCAACTTCCTGCCCGACGGCACCTTCTTCGTCGCGGACGGCTACACAAACTCGCGGGTCGTGAAGTTCGACAAGAACGGAAAGTATCTGGCAGCCTGGGGCACCAAGGGTTCGGGGCCGAGCCAGTTCAACCTTGTGCACTCGGTGGGCATCGACGCCAATCGGCGCCTGTACGTGGCCGACCGCGTCAACAACCGCATCCAGATCTTCGACGAGAACGGCAAGTTCCTCGATCAGTGGCCGAACGTGCGCAGCGTGACGCGCGTGGTGGCGACGGACGACGGCGGCATCTGGGTGGCGGCGGCGGGCTACAACCGCTTCGCCAAGTTCGACACCAACGGCAAACTTCTGTCCTACTGGGGCATCTTCGGCGACGAGCCGGGCCTGATGGACAATCCGCACCAGTACGACGTGGATAACGCCGGCAATCTGTATGTCGCCGACGCCAACAACAACCGGATCCAGAAGTTCACTCCCAAGAAGGGCGCCGACAAGGCGAGGCTGATGGGCCAGGAAGTGAAGCTGAAGAAATAGGCCTCTCGGACTACGCGCGCAAAAAGGCGGTGCCCGCGGGCGCCGCCTTTTTTGTAACGGTCGGGTGCGATCCGAGGCTTTCCCGGCCGACGCCGGGCTATGACCGGTGTCCACTTTTCCTGGACACGCTTCTAGCGGCTCGTCCGGCTCAGGGTTTCCACGAGTTCGGCGATTTTCTTGCGCTGTTCCGACTTGTCGCCTGAATCGATGGCATGCTGCACGCAATGGCCGACGTGGTCATGCAGCAGCTCTTCCTCCACCTTGCGCAACGCGGCCCGGACAGCGGCGATCTGCGTGATGACGTCGATGCAATAGCGGTCGTCCTCGACCATGCGCGCAAGGCCGCGCACCTGGCCTTCGATGCGCGTGAGGCGCTTCAGGACGGCGTCTTTCGATTTGTGAGCCATGGATTGACCATATACCCTATGGGGGTATATAAGGCAAGGCGAATAGATACCCCTCTAGGGTATCATGGAGCCGTCATGAACGATCACGCCCACCACCCTCATCACCACGCGCACGCGCGCGGCGTTAAAGACCCCGTCTGCGGCATGGATGTGGACCCGGACAAGACCGCCCATCGCACGGCGTTCAACGATACGCCCTACTTTTTCTGCTGTGCGGGTTGCCGGACGAAATTTGAAGCGGACCCCCGGAAGTATCTAAGCGTGTCCCCGCCAAAAGCGGCCCCGGAGTCAGCCAAGGAGTCGGGGGCGGACAAGGGCGCGATCTATACGTGCCCGATGCATCCCGAGGTGCGTCAGGTCGGCCCGGGGGCCTGCCCGATCTGCGGTATGGCGCTCGAACCCTTGGACATCAGCGCCGAGGACAGCGGCAATCCGGAACTCGCCGATATGCGGCGACGGTTCTGGGGCGCGCTGGTGCTGACGCTGCCGGTGGTTGTGCTTGAGATGGGCGGGCATCTTTTCGACCTGCATCATGTGATTTCGCCCCGGGCGTCGGTCCTGGCACAGTTTCTGTTCGCAACGCCCGTGGTGCTGTGGGCCGGCTGGCCGTTCTTTCAGCGCGGCTGGCGGTCGATCCTCACGCGCAATCTGAACATGTTCACATTGATCGCCATGGGAACGGGCGTCGCGTGGAGCTACAGCCTCGTCGCCGTGCTTGCGCCGGACCTATTCCCTGAAGCCTTCCGCGGCGAGACGGCAACCGTCGCGGTCTATTTTGAAGCCGCGGCCGTGATCACCGTGCTGGTCCTTCTCGGCCAGGTGCTGGAATTGAGGGCGCGTGAACAAACCTCGGGCGCCATACGGGCGCTGCTCAACCTTGCCCCCAAAACCGCGCGCCGCATCGCGTCCGATGGAAGCGAACAGGAGGTCAATCTCGACCTGGTGCAGGCGGGCGACGTGTTGCGGGTGCGCCCGGGGGAGAAGGCGCCGGTGGACGGCGCCGTGACCGAGGGCCGTTCGACGGTCGATGAGAGCATGGTCACCGGCGAGTCCATGCCGGTGGTCAAGGGACCCGGCGCGCGGCTGATCGCGGGCACGCTCAATCAGACCGGCGCGCTGGTGATGCGCGCGGAAAAGGTCGGACGCGAGACCATGCTGGCACGCATCGTGCAGATGGTCGGCGACGCGCAGCGCAGCCGGGCGCCCATCCAGAGACTCGCCGATCAGGTGTCCGGCTGGTTCGTGCCGCTGGTGATGGCGTTTGCCGCGGCGGCGTTCGCGGCCTGGGCGAGCTTTGGGCCGGAGCCACGGTTCGCCATGGGCCTGGTGGCCGCCGTGACGGTGCTGATCATCGCCTGTCCGTGCGCGCTGGGCCTGGCGACTCCGATGTCGATCATGGTGGGTGTCGGACGCGGCGCGCAGTTCGGGGTTTTGATCAAGAACGCGGAAGCGCTGGAGCGCATGGAGAAAGTCGACGTGCTGGTCGTGGACAAGACCGGCACGCTCACCGAAGGCAATCCCGCCGTCACCGGGATCGTCCCGGCGGCGGGCTTCGAGGCGCAGGATATTTTGCGCCTGAGCGCCGGGGTGGAGCTTGCGAGCGAACATCCCCTCGCGCTCGCGATCGTGAAAGCGGCGAGGGCCGCGGGACTGGGCATTCCGTCCGTGACCGGTTTCGATTCTCCCACGGGCAAAGGCGCGATTGGAACCGTGGAAGGACATCGGGTCGTCCTCGGCAGCGACGCCTTTCTCGCGGGCCATGGAATCGATACCGGCGCGCTTCGCGCGCAAGCCGACGATCTGCGCGCAGACGGCGCAACCGCGATCCTGGTCGGCGTCGACGGAAAGCCCGGCGGCGTTCTCGCCGTCGCCGATCCGATCAAGGCGACCACCCCGCAGGCAGTCAAGGCGCTGACGGCGACCGGAATCCGTGTCGTGATGCTGACCGGAGACCATGTCACCACCGCAAATGCCGTCGCACGGCGGCTCGGCATCACGGATGTGGAGGCCGGCGTGCTCCCGGACCGCAAAGCCGAGGTGGTGGCGCGCCTGCGCGCCGCGGGCCGCGTCGTGGCCATGGCGGGAGACGGCGTCAATGACGCCCCCGCGCTGGCCGCGGCGGATGTCGGTATTGCCATGGGGACGGGCACCGATGTCGCAATGGAAAGCGCCGGCGTCACGCTCGTGAAGGGCGACCTTCTCGGGATCGTGCGCGCGCGGGCGCTGTCCCATGCCACGATGCGCAACATCCGCCAGAATTTATTCTTCGCCTTCTTCTACAACGCCGCCGGTGTCCCGGTGGCGGCCGGCGTGCTCTATCCCGTCTTCGGCATCCTCCTCTCGCCGATCTTCGCGGCCGCCGCCATGGCCGCTTCATCGGTCAGCGTGATCGGCAATGCCTTACGCCTGCGCTTTACAAGAGTTTGAACATGACCAGCCGACGCTCGCTCCTTAAGCACGGTTCGATTGGCGGCCTTGTGTCGCTTTTGCCCCGCTGGGCCCAGAGCGCCTCTCCCGGCATCGTGCGTGCGCTGCCTGTCGTGCGCGGAGCGGACATCAAGCTCACGGTCGGTCATGCGTCCTGGTCCATCGACGGCCGGCAAGGCCACGCGGTGACCGTGAACGGGACCGTTCCCGGTCCGCTCATCCACCTGAAGGAAGGCGAGCGCGTCCGCCTGTCGGTGGTCAATACGCTGGACGAGGAAACATCCATCCACTGGCACGGACTTCTGGTGCCGTTCCAGTTCGACGGCGTGCCGGGCATCAGCTTTCCGGGGATCAAGGCGCGGGAGACTTTTACCTATGAATTCCCCGTCATCCAGTCGGGGACCTACTGGTATCACAGCCATTCCGGTTTGCAGGAGCAGATGGGGCATTACGGCCCGCTGGTGATCGATCCGAGAGAGGCCGACCCGGTCACGTACGACCGCGAACATGTGATCGTGCTGTCGGACTACAGCTTCACGCCTCCGCACACCATCATGAAGAAGCTGAAGCAGCAGCCCGGCGTGTTCAATTTCCAGAAACAGACTCTCGCGGACCTCATCGCCGGCGAGGGGCTTTCGCTGAAAGAGCGTCTGCACTGGGCCGAGATGCGGATGGATCCGACGGATATCTCGGACGTCACGGGCGCTGCCTACACCTATCTCGTCAACGGCCACGGGCCCGCCGACAATTGGACGGCCTTGTTCACGCCCGGCGAGCGCGTGCGCCTGCGCATCATCAACGCTTCGGCGATGACGATCTTCAATGTGCGCATTCCCGGTATTGCCTTGCGCGTCGTGCAGGCCGACGGACAGAACGTACGGCCCATAACGGTGGACGAGTTCCAGATCGCGGTGGCCGAGACCTATGACGTGGTCGTCGGGCCGATGCCGGATCAAGCCTTTACCCTGGTCGCCGAGGCAGTCGACCGCTCCGGCATGGCGCGCGCGACGTTGACGCCGCGCGAGGGGTTGTCGGCGCCGGTGCCGCCGCTGCGGAAGCGGCCCACGGCGACAATGAAGGATATGGGCATGGGGGATATAGGCGGGGGGGAGATGGACCATGCCGCCATGGGCCATGCGATGCCGGGCATGACGGCCGCCGCGCCGCCGTCCGCGCCCGCGTCCCCACCCGCTCGGGCCATGGCGCACAGCATGTCCATGCGCGATCCCGCCAATGCGCCGCAGGTAAAGATGGGGCCCGGCGTGCAGAGCATCGCCCCGATGCCCGTGGATCGCACGGGCGAACCCGGGCAGGGCCTGGAGGACGTGGGGCACAAGGTGCTGGTCTATACCGACCTCGTGGCCCTCACGGCCAATCCCGATCCGCGTCCCCCCGCGCGCACGAAGGAAATCCATCTCACCGGCAACATGGAGCGATTCATGTGGTCGTTCGACGGGATGACGTTGGGCGAAGCGCCCATTGCATTCCGCAAAGACGAGCGCGTCCGCATCGTACTCGTGAACGATACGATGATGGCTCACCCGATCCATTTGCACGGCCATTTCTTCGAGGTGGTGAATGGCCATCCCGGTCATCACCCGCGCAAACACACGGTCAATGTTCCGCCGGGCGGAAAAGTGACCCTCGACCTGACGGCGGATGCGCCGGGCGACTGGGCGTTCCACTGTCACCTCATGTTCCACATGCACGCGGGAATGATACAGGTGATGAGCGTCCGTCCGTTGGACGGAGACGCGTCATGAGGAGCTTCATTGCCGTTCTCCTCGCAACGGCCACGTCAGCCCTCGCGGCCGAAGACCCGCACGCGCATCATCAGATGCCGTCCGCGAAACCCGCCGCCGATCCCCATGCCGGACATGACATGGGGGCGAAACCGGCATCCTCGGGCGAGCCCGCGGCCCCGGGGGATTTCGCCGCGGACAAGATCTTCGGCGCGGAGGCCATGGCCGCGGCGCGGCACATGCTGCGGGAGGAGCACGGCGGCCACCTGTTCTCGAAGGTGATGGTGGATGAGCTTGAACTCACCGCCGGGCGCGGCGCCGACGCCTATCGCTGGGACGGCGAAGCCTGGATCGGCGGTGACATCGACCGCGCCGTGGTGAAGACGGAGGGCGAGGGCGCGCGCGATCTTCACGAGGCGGAGGTCCAGGCGCTCTATTCCCGCGCCATCGGCCCCTACTTCGATCTCCAAGCCGGCGTGCGGCACGACATCAGGCCGAACCCGTCGCGGACTTACGCCGTGCTCGGCGTCGAGGGACTCGCGCCCTACTGGTTCGAGGTCGAGGCGCATGCGTTTATCTCGGATAAAGGGGATGTCTCGGCCCGCCTCGGGGCGTCCTACGATCAGCTCGTGACGCAGACACTGGTGATCCAAGCGCGCGCGGACGTGAACCTCGCGGCGCAGGACAATGTGCTAGAAGGGATTGGAAGCGGACTCTCGGACGTCGCATTGGGCTTGCGGCTGCGTTACGAAATCCGCCGCGAATTCGCGCCCTATATCGGCGTGAGTTATGAGCGCAAGGTGGGCCACACCGCCGGCTTTGCCCGTGCGGCCGGCGAAAGCGTCGACGGCGCCCGTTTTGTGTTCGGTCTTCGGACGTGGTTCTAGGGCGTGTTGAAGTCATGTCGAAGCGCCAACAGGCCCGAGCGTCTTGTTTGGTCGCACGTTCTACGGCGAACCGGCTTTCTCTTCGCCGGAACGTGCTCTAGGAGGAGGAAAGAGTCATGGCGATCCGTCATCTCGTTTTCGGCGCGGCTGTTTTGATCTCGACCGCGGCCCTCGCGCATACGCATATGGCGTCGTCGGTTCCCGCGGACGGAACGGCGCTGGCGGCCGACGCGAAGGAGGTCGTGCTGCTATTCGACGGTCTCATCGCCGAGGCCTCGTGCAAGGCCACCGACGCCGCGGGGCAGCCGGCGAGCGGCCTGGGCGCGGCGAAGCCCGAGCGTGAAAAAGTCCATGTGCCGGTCAACGGCCTTGCGAAGGGCGCTTACGCCCTGGCCTGCCGCTATAAAGGCGTCGACGGCCACGAGATGAATGCGACCGTGAAATTCACGGTCGCGAATTAAGCGGGAGCCTGGGTGGTCAGCGCCAAGGCATGCAGCTGGCCGCCCATCTTTCCCTTGAGCGCGGCGTAAACCATCTGGTGCTGCTGCACGCGCGACTTGCCCTTGAAGGACGATGAGGTGACGACGGCGGCGTAATGGTCGCCGTCGCCCCGCAGGTCCTGGATCTCGACGGTCGCGTCGGGGAACGCGGCCTTGATCATTTTCTCGATTTCAGTCGCGGCCATCGCCATGGTCGGTGTCCTTAAGCCGGTTTGGCCATGTACTTGGGGAACCAGTCCTCGTTGAGCTTGCGCAGTTCGGCGAGCGAGACGCCGGCGCCGCCCAAGTTGACGGCGTTGCCGCCCGTCACGCCGATCTCCTCCAGCGGGATGTCGGCCGCGAGCGCGGCCGCCTTCACGCCGGAAAGGTCTGAGGGCTTCACGGTGAGGATATAGCGGCCCTGATCCTCGCCGAAGAGGCGCGCGTGACCCGCGATGCCCGTGAGGTCCGCGCCGATGTCGCCCGTCAGGGCCATTTCAGCGATCGCGGTCAGCAGGCCGCCGTCGGAGAGGTCGTGGCAGGCCGTGACCTTGCGGCCGTGGATCATGGCGCGCACGAAATTGCCTACGGCCAATTCATGTTTGAGATCGACCGGCGGCGGGGCGCCTTTTTCCTGGCCGCAGACTTCACGCAGGTAGAGCGATTGGCCGAGCCAGCCGCCGCCGCGCTGACCGGCGAGGAGGATGATCTCCTTCTCGGCTTTGAAGGGCACGGTCATCATGGCGTCGAGGTCGTCGATCAAGCCGACGCCGCCAATGGCCGGCGTCGGCAGGATCGGGTTTCCGTCCGTTTCGTTGTAAAGCGAGACGTTGCCGGAGATGACCGGATAGGCGAGTTCCTTACAGGCTTCGCCGATGCCTTTGATGGCTTCGACGATCTGGCC
>JAYSFT010000112.1:0-10336 GCA_041913245.1 Rhodospirillaceae bacterium
ACCGTCGCCAAGAAGATCGGCAACGCCACGCGTTATTCGATCCTGTCGGCGACGGCCACGGGCGACGTGCGCGATTCCTACAGCTACGAGAGCCAGAATTCGGTCAACGCGCCGGAACATTCGCCGATCCGCATGTACCAGAACCTTTTCGGCGCCGAATTCCAGGATCCGAACGCCGCGGAATTCAAGCCGAATCCCAAGGCCATGGTGCGCAAGAGCGTGCTGTCGGGCGTGCTTGACGAAGCCAAGACCCTTCAACGCGAAGTCGGCGCCGAGGACAAGGCGCGTCTTGATCAGTACTTCACCAGCCTGCGCGATCTCGAGAAGCAGTTCGACATGCAGCTTACGAAGCCGCAACCGTTGAAGGCCTGTAAGCCGGGGTCGGCGGACCGTGATGAGCCGACGGCTGGCCTCGATGCCGTGCGCGTGGGCGAGCGTCATGGCCTTATGACCAAGCTGATGGTGATGGCGATCGCCTGCGATCAGGCGCGCGTGTTCAACATGGGCTACGCCGGCGAAACCGCGGCGACGACCAAGCCCGGCTATGAGAAGCCGCACCATACGGCGACCCACGAAGAGCCGACCGACCCGAAGCTCGGTTACCAAGTCGAAGTGTCGTGGTTCACGCGCCGCGCCATGGATAACTGGGCGGAGTTCGTGAAGGCTTTCGCCGAGCAGAAGGAAGGTGACGGCACGTTACTCGACAACTGTCTCGTCTACGCGATGTCGGACATCTCCTACGCCAAGATCCACTCGCTCGATAACATCCCGATGTTCACGGCCGGCACCGCCGGCGGCAAGGTGAAGACCGGCTATCACATCCAGGGGAACGGCGATCCGGGCACGCGCCTCGGCTATACGCTGATGAAGGTGATGGGCCTCGATATCGCGTCGTGGGGCACGCTCAGCAACACGACGTCCAAGGAGTTCGGGGAAATTCTGGTCTAGGCGCGGATGCGCCGCGAGGGTGTGATGGCTCGTTTGACGAAATTCAGTATCGCTCTGTTGGCCGCGGCGCTCGCGGGTGCCGGCGCCGTGTCCGCCGCCGAGGATTATGTGAAAGTCCCGATGCCTGACGGCTTCGGCGTGCAGGCGACCGAGTTGGAAGGCCCGGTGTTTACCAACACGCGCGGCCGTACGCTGTACGTTTGGCCTTTCGCCCGGATGCGCAACGGCCTGACGGGCGACGCCAAGGGTAAATCCAGTTGCGGCAGCAAGGTCCTGACCGAGACGGCGGGACTTGCGAGCCCATGGCCTCCCGGCTTGCTGCTGCCGGACCTCGATACGCGCCCGGCCTGCACGGACATGTGGATCCCGGAGCTTGCCCCCACCGACGCCAAGCCGGTCGGCGCGTGGAGCGTGATCACCCGGACCGACGGCAACAAGCAGTGGGCCTATAACGAACAGGCGGTTTACACGTCGAATTTCGACAAGGAGCCCGGTGACGTGCTCGGTGACCGCGGTGGCCGCTTCGGCGGGGGCGGCGGTTCGCCGGCCGCGCGCCGGCCGGTCGGTCCTCCGCCGAACGTGCCGCCCGGCTTTGCCGTCCGCAACACCGCGACGGGCATTCTCGTCACCACCGGCGATGGCTATTCGCTTTACGCCTTCGACCGCGACACGGCCGCCAAGGCGACCTGCACCGGTGCGTGCGAAGACAAGTGGCAGCCGATGATCGCGCCTGAACTTGCGCGTACGCAAGGCGACTGGACGACCGTTGAGCGCTCGAACGGCATTAAACAATGGGTGTTCCGCGGCAAGCCCGTCTACCGGCATGCCGAAGACTCGTACAAAGCCAGCCTGGAAGGCGGCGATGAAGCGGGTTGGCGGAACGTTTATATGCAGAAGGCGCCGCCGCATCCGCCGGGCCTCACGGTCCAGGAAACGAACATCGGTCTTACCCTGGCCGACGCACGCGGTCACACGATCTACCGCTACAATTGCGGCGACGACAGCTACGACCAGCTGCGTTGCGATCACCCGGATACGACGCAGGCGTTCCGCATCGCTATCTGCGGCGCGGGCAGCCAGGAGCAGTGCCTCAAGACGTGGCCGATGGTTCCGGCGCCGCCTAACGCCAAGAGCGGCAGCCGCGCGTGGAGCGTGGTGGCCATCGATCCGAAGACGGGCAAATACGCCGCGCCGGGGCAGGCGGACGCGATGCACGTCTGGGCCTTCCGTGGACGGCCCGTCTACACCTACAGCGGCGACAAGAAGCCGGGCGATACGGAAGGTGACTCGTTCGGTGAGTGGATCGGCAACCGCAATGGGTTCTCGGCCTTCTTCCTGCGCGACGACTTTATGAACAACGCCAACTAGGGCATGTTCCGGAAAAGTGTGAGCGGTTTTCCGACAAGAACATGCCTCAACATCTTGATACGGCGAGGGAGCGACACATGATCACATCCAAGACATTCCGCGGCGGCGCGTGTGCGGCCGCGATTGTGTTCGCCGCATCGACGGCGGGCGCAGCCGGTACCGCCAATCCTGATGTCGCCAAGGTCGACATCTCCAAAACGCGCTCGATTGCCTACACGCTCACCTATTTGAACTGGGCGCTTCAGTATACCAAGGAAGCCAAGGAGTGTCCGAATGGCTTCAATGATGGACCGCGTGAGCAGTTCAAGATCCTGTTTCCGGAAGACGGCACCAAGCGCACCTACATCGATACCGTTCTGTCGCGCGAAATCACCGGCTTCTATCCTGACAAGTTCAAAGAGCCATTTACCTTGAAGCAGGCTGTCGGGCCCGTTGCTCCCGGCATGAACCTCGACGGCAAGGTCGATGCCGACGATTTCATCAGCCCGGCGGGCGAAAAGGGCATCGACAACCAGTTCTATCGTGGCCTCGGCTGCATCGAGAGCTATCGCGGTCCCGACGCCTACAACAATTTCTACGATACGCAGGAAGTCCTCGAAGGCACGTACAACCGTATGCTGTTCGAGATCACGGATCTCGATAGTCTCGAAAACGATTCGGACGTCGCGGTGACGATGTATCGCGGCACGCACCTCGTGCTGCGCGACGCTTCGGGCAATACCATCGGCTTCAAAGGCATCCCGGGCGGAACCCAAAAGCTCGATACGCGCTGGGGCAAGAAGTACATCCAGAAGTACAAGGGCAAGATCGAGAACGGCGTCCTCATCACCGAACCGGGCACCTATACGTTCCCGTGGCAGACCTTCGGCACGCCCACCGATGAGACGGTCTATCAGATGCGTATGCGCCTCGACCTGAATGCCGACTACGCCGAAGGCTTGATGGGCGGTTATCTCGATTTCGCCAGCTTCCATTCGAAGAACATGCGCTCCGACTCGACCCACCATCAGAGCTACGGCCGTCTGCCGTCGGCGCTGCTCTATCAGACCCTGCAGCAGATCGCCGACGGCCCGGTGGATCCGGCTACCGGCAAGCGCAACAGCGTCTCTTCCGCGCTCGTCTCGAAGTGGGCCCAGGTCTACATCATCGGGCGCGACGACAAGACGCCGGTGGCCGAAGCGCCGGCCGCGGCGCGAAACGCGGCGACCGACCGCTAAAAATGAAACACCCGGCGTTGAGCCGGGTGTTTCATTTCTGGACTCAGGTGGAGCGGGGTTATTTGGAAAGCCCGCCGAATAGCACGTATTTGATCTCGAGATAGTCATCGAGGCCGTAATGCGAACCTTCACGGCCGACACCCGACTGCTTGAAGCCGCCGAACGGCGCGACTTCGGTCGAGATGATGCCCTCGTTGATGCCCACGATCCCGCTTTCCAGCGCCTCGGCCACGCGCCAGGCGCGGCCGATGTTTGACGTGAAGAAGTAGGAGGCGAGGCCGAATTCAGACGCATTGGCCAGCGCGATGGCTTCCGCTTCGTCCTTGAAACGGTACAGCGGCGCGACAGGGCCAAAAGTTTCTTCTTTTGTGAAGCGCATGTCGGTGGTTGCGTTAAGGACCACCGTCGGCTCGTAGAATAGGCCGCCCAGCGCGCTGCGCTTGCCGCCGGTCGCAATCGTCGCGCCCTTGGCTTTGGCGTCGGCGACATGCGCTTCCACCTTCTCGACGGCGTCGGCATTGATGAGCGGCCCGAGGTCGGCGCCCGGTTCGGTGCCCGGCGCGACTTTCATCTTCTTCACGGCTTCGATCAGTTTTTCTGCGAAACGGTCGTAGATGCCGCCTTGAACCAGAATGCGGTTCGCGCACACGCAGGTCTGGCCGACGTTACGGTACTTCGAGACGATGGCTCCCTTCACGGCGAGATCCAGATCAGCGTCGTCGAACACGATCAGCGGTGCGTTGCCGCCGAGTTCCATGCTCACTTTCTTGACTGTGTCGGCCGCCTGGCGCATCAGGATCTTTCCGACTTCGGTCGAGCCGGTGAACGATACTTTGCGCACGGCGTCGGACTTCATCATGGTGCCGACAACCGTCGGCGCGTCGCCGGTGATCACGTTCAAGACACCCGGCGGGATGCCGGCGCGTTCGGCGAGATCGGCGAGCGCCAGCGCGCACAACGGCGTTTCTTCCGATGGCTTGATGATGATGGTGCAGCCGGCGGCGAGGGCCGGGCCGGCTTTACGCGTGATCATCGCGATCGGGAAATTCCACGGCGTCACCGCGCAGACCACGCCGACGGGCTGCTTCATGACGACGATACGTGCATCAGCGCGGTGCGACGGGATGACGTCACCGTAGGCGCGGCGGCCTTCCTCGGCGAACCAGCGGATGAAATTGGCGCCGTAAACCACTTCGCCGGCGGCTTCGGCGAGGGGCTTGCCCTGTTCGGCGGTCATGAGCGCGGCGAGGAAGTCTTTCTCTTCCAGCATCAGCTCGTACCAGCGCATCAGGACATTGGCGCGCTCCAGCGCGGTCTTCTGCGACCACGTCTTGAAGGCATCCGCGGCGGCTTTGACGGCGCGTTCAGTCTCGGCGACACCGAGGTCCGGCACCTTGGCGATCTCGGCGCCCGTGGCCGGGTTCGTCACGGCAATGGTTTTGCCGCTGTCCGCGCCGATCCACTGTCCGTTGACGTAACTGAGGGTCTTGGCCGCCTTAAGGTCTGACTCGCGCATGTGTTTTGTCCGAATAAGAAAGGGGTGAGGCT
Source organism: Rhodospirillaceae bacterium (assembly GCA_041913245.1). Taxonomy (GTDB): domain Bacteria; phylum Pseudomonadota; class Alphaproteobacteria; order Rhodospirillales; family Rhodospirillaceae; genus SHVO01. Next base: position 5,082 of record JAYSFT010000112.1, read on the forward strand.
CTAATGGTGCCGGCACGGCGCGCGCGCAAGGGAGTTATCGTCTGGGCCCCTGTGAGAAACTTTCACGCGACCTGCCCGCCCTGGCGGTCCTGGACGGGCGTTTGCGCCGGGCCATGATGCAATTTGCTGTGAGCGTGTGACCTTCGTGCATCACCGATTCGGGGGGTGCTTTAAAAAAAGTCATCACCGGAGAGCGCTCAAATCGCAGGCTGCCGCAGCGCAAAATAATCTATTGAATCAAGTATTAAGCTGGCCATCTATCGTTAATGTGCTTAAAATTATTGCAGCGCATCGCGAGAAAAATAAGCAGTAATAGTGAGAAATACTCAAATGCGCCCCAGGAATAAACTCATTTGCGAACGTTGGGTGACAGTCGCAGCATGGTCTATACACGGGACTAAGTAGTGCCGCCCGTTACGGTGGTACTGGGGAAATTACCTGTGCCGGCACCGCCCAAGGGGCCGGCATCATCAAAAATGGAGGGGATCCTGATTACCAAGACTTCCCGCGGCCGTTTCGGCACGCGCGCCCTGCTTGCGACCGCCACCAGCGCTGTGGCCATGCTCGCATTTTCACAAGCCTTCGCGCAGCAGCAGGCTGCGGCCGCGGCGGACCCGGCGGTCGACGAAATCGTCGTCACCGGCAGCCGCATCGTGCGCGACGGTTACGAAGCTCCCACCCCGACGACCGTGATCGGCGTCGAGCAGCTTCAGCAGCAGGCGGCTCCAAACGTCATTGACTACCTGACGACTCTGCCGACCTTCTCGGGCAACTACACCCCGCAGTCCTCGACGCAGAATATCAGCGCCGGCACCGCCGGTACCGCCTCGGTGAACCTGCGTAACCTGGGTGTCGAACGCACCCTGATCCTGATCAACGGCCAGCGCTCGGTCCCCTCGACCGTCAGCGGCCGCGTCGACGTCAACGCGATCCCGTCGCAGCTGATCCAGCGCACGGACGTCGTCACCGGCGGCGCCTCGGCGGCCTATGGTTCGGATGCCGTGGCCGGCGTCGTCAATTTCGTGCTCGACACGAAGTACACGGGTATCGGCGGCGAAGTTTCGGGCGGCGTCACCGACTACGGCGACAACGCCAACTTCAAGGTCGCGCTCACGGCCGGTACGCCGTTCGCTAACGACCGCGGTCACTTCATCATCTCGGGTCTGATGAGCCGTCAAGACGGCATCCTCTTCGCCGATCGTCCGTGGAACGAACAGGGCTACGGCTTCATGACCAACCCGGCCTACGGCACGGGCGCCGGTCAGAGCACCGGCGTTCCGCAGCGCCTGCTGCTGACGAATGTTGGCCCGGCGCAGGCGACGCGCGGCGGTATCATCGTGTCCGGTCCGCTCAAGGGCATCGCTTTCGGTCCGGGCGGCACCGCGTACAACTTCGCTTACGGCGACCTCGTCTCGGGCGGCTTGATGCGCGGCGGCGAGTGGAAGGCGCAGGACCTTCACCGTAACCAGTCGATCGAACCCGAGATGTCCTCGCAGAATATTTTCACACGCGTGAGCTACGCGCTGGGTGAAAACGTCGAGGTCTATGGTCAGTGGAACTGGTACCACAACAACTTCTTCTCCAACGGCTACGGGATGGAAGATTTCGGCGGCGTGACCGTACCGGTCACAAATCCGTATCTCGACGCGAGCGTCGCTTCCCGCGCCACCGCGCTCGGCCTCACGACGATCACAATCGGTTCCAGCAACTACGACATGGGCATCATCGGCCAGTCGAATGAACGCTGGACCAACCGTCTCGTCGGCGGCCTCAACGGCAACTTTGAAGCCTTCAACACGGATTGGACGTGGGACGCCTACTATCAGATGGGCATCTCGCGTAACTCCGAGCGAGCGCTCAACAGCCGTATCGAATCGCGTTACCGCAATTCGCTGGATTCCGTCCGCAACGCGAACGGCACCATCGTTTGCCGCTCGACCCTCACCAACCCGAACGACGGTTGCGTGCCGTACAATCCGTTCGGTATCGGCGTGAACTCGACCGCGCAGCTCGATTACGTGCTTGAGAACTCCTACCGCTACCAGAAGTTCACGCAGGACGTGATGGCCGCCTCGATCCAAGGCGAGCCGTTTGAATCTTGGGCCGGTCCGGTGTCCGTCGCGACGGGTATCGAACACCGTGTTGAAGAGTCGCAGGGCATCAACAGCCTGCTCGACCAGCAGCGCGTGTACTTCGGCGGCAACTATCAGCCGACTTTCGGTAAGTACAAAGTCACCGAAGGCTTCTTCGAAACCATCGTTCCGCTGGCCCGTGGCCAGGCCTGGGCCGAAAGCCTCGACCTGAACGCCGCCGTTCGCGCGACCGACTACTCGTCGGCCGGTTATGTCACCACCTGGAAGGCCGGCGCGACCTACACGCCGGTCGCTGACCTGACCCTGCGCGTCACCCGTTCGCGCGACATCCGCGCGCCGAACATCGGCGACCTCTACAACGCGGGCACCGTCGTGACGAACAACGTCATCGACACCATCTCGGGCGGCACGTCGTCGGTGCAGTACGTCGGCACCACGCGCGGCAACCCGGTCCTTGTTCCGGAAAAGGCCGACACGACCGGTGTCGGCGCCGTGTTCCAGCCGACGTTCCTTCAGGGCTTCCAGGCCTCGGTTGATTACTGGAACATCAACGTGAAGGGCGCGATCACCACGATCAACGCGCAGCAGATCGTTGACCTCTGCGCCCAGGGCAACGCGAATTTCTGCGCCGCCATCAACACGGGCACGGCGAACCAGGGCCGTCTGATCTCGACCTCGATCACGAACACCATCTTCATTCAACCGTTCAACCTCGCGCGTCAGAACGCTCGCGGTATCGACTTTGAAGCTGGCTACGTGTTCCCGCTGGCCTCCGTCGCCGAAAGCATGGACGGCAACCTCCGTATCCGCGCGCTCGCGTCGCGTTACCTCAAGAACTATCGTGACACGGGCCTGACCCGCCCGACGGACACCGCCGGTGAAAACAACGGCAGCGGTCCGGCGACCTGGCGTTGGCAGGCTTCGGCGACCTATGACGCCAAGCCGATCACTGCCACGATCACGGCGCGCGGCATCAGCGGCGGCACCTATAACAACGACTTCGTTGAATGTACGACGGGTTGCCCGGTGTCGGTTGCTCCGAACATCACGGTGAACAACAATTGGATCCCGGGCGCTGTCTACTGGGATTTCGCCACCAGCTACGAAATCTTCGCGGCGGACGAGGGCAACGGCAACGTGGAAGCCTTCTTCAATGTGAAGAACATCACCAACAAGGATGCGGTGATGGTCGGTGGCACGGGTAACTTCGCGACCGATACGGTCACGACCAACCCGTCCAACTATGACTCGCACGGACGTACGTACCGCGTGGGCGTCCGCTTCCGCATGTAATCGCGGGGCGCACGTAAAGACTGAAAAGGGGGGCGGAAACGCCCCCCTTTTTCTTTGCAGCGCAGAATTAATAGGCCCGGCGGTACGCGGAAAACCCAGTACCGCCGGGCTTTTTCGTGCTCGTTTTAGTTCCTTTCAACATTGAGGTGAAAAGCTTTCATGAGCAAAGCGGCCCGTTAGATCGTATATCTGAGGGGCCGGACGGATCCGGCCGAGGCCGGAAATACGCAGGTTTTGCACAGGTTTTGCGATGGCAACTGGGTATGAAGAAGCGGCGAACGGATGTGGTTCCCCCCGGCCTGCGACGGCGGACCGAACGGTCCGCGTTGAGTTTTCAGTGTGAGTTTTTTTAGCCGGGACGTCTGAACGGCGGCCTGGCGGGACGTGAGTGATGAGAGACGACGCAAAGGCTTTCGCGACGACGAAAACGTGCGGCGAGGTGCTGGTGGAGTTGCTTGAGCTCTATGGCATCGATACCGTGTTCGGCATTCCCGGCGTTCACACCGTCGAATTCTATCGCGGCCTCAGGAACACCAAGCTGCGGCACATCACGCCGCGTCATGAACAAGGCGCCGGCTTCATGGCCGACGGTTACGCGCGCGCGACTGGTAAGCCCGCGGCCTGTTTCATCATCACCGGCCCGGGTCTGACGAATATCGCGACGCCGATGGGTCAGGCTTACGCTGATTCTATCCCGATGCTCGTGATCTCTGCGGTCAATTACACGTTCGAACTCGGCAAGGGTGAAGGGCGCCTGCACGAACTGCCTTCGCAACAGAAGTTGATGTCCGGCCTCACGGCCTTCAGTCACACGCTGCGTCGTCCGCACGATCTTCCCGGCGTACTCGCCGAGGCGTTCGCGGTGTTCCGCAGCAAGCGCCCGCGTCCGGTGCACATCGAGATCCCGCTCGACGTCATCACAGCCGAAGCTGGTCATATCTCGCGCAAGGCGTTGCGTACGCCCGCGCGGCCCAAGGCCAAAGCCGCCAAGATCAACGAAGCGGCCAAGCTGCTTAAACAGGCCAAGCGCCCGATGATGGTTCTGGGTGGCGGCGCGCAGGATGCGGGCGCGTCCGCGCGCGCGGTCGCCGAGAAACTGGGCGCCGTCGTGCTGACCACCGTAAATGGCAAGGGGATCCTGCCGATCGGTCATCAGCTTTCCATCGGCAGCACCATCAGCGTTCCGATGATTCTGGAAGAAATGGCACGGGCGGACGTTGTTCTGGCGGTCGGCACAGAGCTCGGCGAAACCGACACATGGCTGTTCGAGGGCAAGCACCCGCGCTTCGACGGCAAGGTGATCCGTATCGATATCGAATCCGCGCAGCTCAGCATCAACGCGTCGCCCGATATCGCCATCCATAGCGACGCGGACCTCGCGCTCACGGCGCTGGCCGCCGCGCTCGGCAATCACACGCCGGACCCCGACGGCCCCGCGCGCGCGCAGGCCCTGCGCGATCTGCTGCAGGCGAGCCTGACACCGCCGCAGCGGGCCCATCAAACCGTTATGAAGGCCGTCCAGGAAGCCCTGCCCGACGCGATGATCGTGGGCGATTCCACGCAGCCTATCTATAGCGCCAACTTGTTTTATGAAGCGGAGCGCCCACGCACTTATTTCAACTCCACCACCGGCTACGGCACCCTCGGCTACGCGCTGCCGGCGGCCTTTGGCGCGAAACTCGCCCAGAAGGATCGTCCGTCCGTTGCGGTCATCGGCGACGGCGGTCTGCAATTCACTATTTCCGAATTGGCGACCGGCGTGGAACTGGGCTTGCCGGTCGTTGTCTTGGTGTGGAACAACCAAGGCTACTTCGAGATCAAGAAATACATGGCTGAGCGCGGTATCCCGCAGATCGGCGTCGATATCTA
>JAYSFT010000113.1:0-10262 GCA_041913245.1 Rhodospirillaceae bacterium
TGCGCCGCGGCGAATGCATCGCTCGATCTTTTTGAGGAGGAGCCGCGTCTCGCGCAGGTCGAGATCATTTCGCGCGCGCTTGCGCATGGCTTGGAGCCGTGCCGCGATCTTCCGGGTGTGAAGGATGTGCGCGTGCTGGGCGCCATCGGCGTCGTGGAACTGGCGCGGATCGACGATATGAAAGCGCTGAAGGCGAAATTCGTCGAAGCCGGCGTTTGGGTGCGCCCGTTCGGGAATATCGTCTATCTGACGCCGGCTTTCACGATCTCGCCGGAGAACCTCGCGCGTTTGACCGGCGCGGTGGTCAAGGCGCTTACGCCTTGATCGTGACGCCGTAGGCGACGTGATAGGTCACGGTGATGCCGTGATCGAATTTACGCAAAAGTTTGCGCATGGTGCCGGGCGTCAGCGGCGCGCGGCTCGTATCGGGGACATTGGTGCCGATTTCCTTCCAGTGCGCGAGGAAAGCGCGCGCGTTGCGGTAGGATCGCTCGACCGCTTCGGCTTCCAGATCGACGTTGGCGCCGTTCGGGATCATGCGCGCGAGCTCGCGGATGGTCGGATAGCCGCGCACAGCCGGCCGCGCACCCAGTTCGTGATGGGCCGCGCGCCACTCCGGGAAACTTTCCGCCGTGAGCGTCGTGAAAGCAAGCGCGCCGCCCGGCGCGAGCAGATCCGTGAGTGCCGCGAGCGCGCCCGGCAAATCCTCGAACCACTGGAACACAAGACTGGCGCAAATGAGATCGAAGCTGCCCGGGGCGAATGGCGGCCGCTCGCCGTCCATGACGGCGAAGCGCGCGTTCTTTCCGGCGGGTCCGAGCCGCGCGCGCCGCACCATGGGCTCCGAGAGATCCGTCAGCAGCCAGTCCGCATCCTTCAGGTCGGGCGCCAGCGCCTGGTAAAGGAACCCCGTGCCGCAACCGATCTCCAGCACGCGCGGCCGGGGGGCGAGGGTCAGCGCCGCGATGCGGCGCGCCAGGCGCGAAGCTACCTCGCGCTGCACGTCGGCCGCGCTGTGGTAGGCGTCGGCGGCGGCGCCGAAAGCGTCCGCGAGAGCGCCCTTGAGGTTGGTAACACGCGTCAAAACCGACGTAACTCCGGCTTGCAAAGGGCGGCCAAAGCAGCGGTTTTGACCCGCCCTGTCAAGGTACGATACCATTTAGGCAGACACGCGCTGGAGTTCATGTCATGTCCATCAAGGTCGCCGTACGCAAATCCCGCGGGCAAATTCCCGATACCATTTCGGCACTTAAGGCTTTTTTGGGCGACCGGCTCTCGACCTCGCCGTCGGTTCTGGAACGCCACGGCAGCGACCTGTCGTATCACAAGCCCGCGCCGCCCGACGCCGTGGCCTTCGCGCGCTCCCTTGAAGAGGTCGTGCGCATCGTGAAGGTGTGCGCCGTCAACGGCACGCCCATCATTCCCTATGGCACCGGCACTTCGCTCGAAGGCCATGTGATGGCCGCCGAGGGCGGCATCAGTCTCGACGTCATGCAAATGGACCGCGTCTTGCAGGTGAACGCGGAGGACATGGACGCCGTGGTGCAGCCCGGAGTCACGCGAAAGGCGCTCAACGCTCATATTCACGACACCGGTCTTTTTTTTCCCATCGATCCCGGCGCGGACGCCTCGCTCGGCGGCCTGGCCGCGACGCGCGCCTCGGGCACCAACGCCGTGCGGTACGGCACCATGCGCGAGAACACGCTCGCGCTACAGGTCGTCACCGCCGACGGCAATGTCATCCGCACGGGGGGACGCGCGCGCAAATCCTCGGCCGGCTACGATCTCACCCGCCTGTTCGTGGGTTCGGAAGGCACGCTCGGCGTGATCACCGAAGTGACCGTGCGCCTGCACGGCATCCCGGAGAAGATCGCCGCCGCCGTCTGTTCCTTCGACACGCTGGCCGGCGCCGTGAATACGGTGATCCAAACCATCCAATCGGGTATTCCCATCGCGCGCATTGAATTGCTCGACGACATGCAGATGAAATGCGTCAACGACTACTCCAAGCTGACCTATCCCAATAAAGACACGCTGTTCATGGAGTTCCACGGGACGACCGCGGGCGTGAAGGAACAGGCCGAATTGGTGCAGGCCATCGCGGCCGAAAACGGCGGCGGCAACTTCTTCTGGACCGCGCAGACCGAGGACCGCGCCAAGCTGTGGCAGGCGCGCCATGACGTGGTGTGGTCGGTGAAGGCCGCGCGCCCGGGCTGGGAGTTGTTCATCACGGACGTCTGCGTGCCGATCTCGCACCTGACCGACGTGATCGTCGCGACCAAGGCCGATATCGACCGGGAGGGTTTCCTCGCGCCCATCGTCGGCCATGTGGGCGACGGTAATTTCCACCTGGCGGTGGCGGTCGATCCAAAGGACCTGTCCTATCTCGCGCGCGTCGAAGCCTTGAGCGACCGCATGGTGGAGCGCACGCTGGCCGCGGGCGGCACCTGCACCGGCGAGCATGGGGTCGGCCTCGGCAAGACCAAGTTCCTCGCCGCCGAACACGGCGCCGAGGCGGTCGCGGTGATGCATTCCATCAAGAAAGCGCTCGACCCGCATAACCTGATGAACCCCGGGAAGATTTTCCCGCAGGGTTAGCGCTTATCCGCTCACCCCACCCCCAACCCCTCCCTATCAAGGGCAGGGGTGGGGGGCTGCTCAGCCAGGGCGTAACCATTTGGAAAGCAGTTGGAAATATTTTCCAATCGGGGCCGTGGCTTTTGGCGGGCCCGTTTCCGTATGAGTTGGGGGCGGTGTGAAACGCATTATCGTGACCGGGGGCGCTGGGTTCATCGGCTCCCATCTGTGTGAAAAACTGATCGCCGCGGGCAACGAGGTCCTGTGCGTCGATAACTTCTTCACCGGCCGCCGCCAGAACATCGTTCCGCTGCTGAAGAACCCGTATTTCGAGCTGATCCGTCACGATGTGACCTTCCCGCTCTATGTGGAAACCGACGAGATCTACAACCTCGCCTGCCCGGCCTCGCCGGTGCACTATCAGTTCGATCCCGTACAGACGACCAAGACCAGCGTGCACGGCGCGATCAACATGCTGGGCCTCGCGAAACGCACGAAAGCCAAGATTTTCCAGGCCTCCACGAGCGAGGTGTACGGTGACCCCAGCGTCCACCCGCAGGTGGAAAGCTATTGGGGCAACGTCAATCCCATCGGCATCCGCGCCTGTTACGACGAAGGCAAACGCTGCGCCGAGACTCTGTTCTTCGACTATCACCGCCAGCACAAGCTGCGCATCAAGGTCGCGCGCATTTTTAACACCTATGGCCCGCGCATGCTGCCGAACGACGGCCGCGTGGTGTCGAACTTCATCGTCCAGGCGCTCAAGGGCGAACCGATCACCATCTACGGCAAGGGCGATCAGACGCGTTCGTTCTGCTTCGTCAGCGACTTGATCGAGGCCTTCGTGCGCCTGATGGCGACCGGCGAGGACATCACCGGTCCGATGAACCTCGGAAACCCCGTGGAATCGACCATTCTCGAGCTTGCCGAGAAGATCATCGCGCTTTCGAAATCGAAGTCGACCATCGTCTACAGGCCGTTGCCGCAGGATGATCCCGTACGCCGCAAGCCCGATATTTCGCTCGCGCGTTCGACCCTCGCGTGGGAACCGAAGGTGCCGCTCGAGGAAGGGCTTTTGCAGACGATCGCTTACTTCAAATCCGCTCTGGACGCGTAAGGCCTCGCAGATGAACGCTCTCAAGACCCAGCCGCCCAAGAATTTCAAACCCGCCGCGCCGGCCAAGACCGCGACGGCGGTTCCGGCCGCCGCGGGGGCGGCGCCCGCGGGCAAGAACCGCGCCGAACGCCGGGCCGAGACGGCAAACAAGATGCCGCCCGAAGTTCAGGAGTTCGTGAGGCTCTTCAACGCCGGGCTCGAGGCCCAGCGCGCCGGGCAGCTCGCGGTCGCCGAAGCGCACTATCTCAAAGCGCAGGAAATGAATCCCAACGACGCCATGTTGCTCAACAACCTGGGCGTCTGTCTTTACGAACAGAAGAAAACCACGCAGGCCATCGAAGTCCACAAGAAGGCCATCAAGCTCGATCCGACGCGGCCCATGGCCTACAACAATCTCGGCGTCGAGCTGAACTCCATGGAGCGCCACGAAGAGGCGCTCGCCGCGTTCAAGAAGGCGGTCGAGATCCAGCCGATCAATCCCAAAGCGATCAACAACTACGGTGATTCGCTCACCAAGCTGGGGCGCTTCGACGAGGGCCTTGCGATGCTCGACCGTTCCATCGAGCAGGAGCCGGACTATGTCGACGCGCACAGCAACCGCGGCATGGCGTTGTGGGGCCTCGCGCGTTTCGACGAAGCGATTCAGTCGTTCCGCCGCGCGCTGTCGTTCAAGATCGACCATGCGTCCGTGCGCAAGAATCTCGGCCTCGTGTCGCTGTTGATGCAGGAATTCGCGACCGCGTGGGAAGACTACGAGTGGCGCTGGCTGGCCGACAATTTGTTCCAGCGCAGCAAGAAGACCCGCTGGTGCGGCGAGGACGTGCGCGGCAAGACGATGCTGGTATGGAGCGAGCAGGGCGTCGGCGACGAAATCCTGCACATGAGCATGGCCGAAGACCTGCTCAAACGCGGCTGCAACGTGGTGTGGGAGTGCGACTATCGCCTGGTGGCGCTGCTGCAGCGTTCGTATCCGACGATGAAGGTCGTCCCGCGCGTCGGCATCCAGCCGCCGCGCCCGGAGACCATGACCGACGACATCACCGTTCAGAGCCCGTCGGCGAGCCTTGGGCGTTTCCTGCGTAACCACATATCGAAATTCCCCAAGAACCGCTCGCGCTATCTCCTGGTCAATCCCGCGAAATCCAAATTTTTCCGCACCCACATGAACGTCGCGCCGGGCGAAAAGCTGGTCGGCATCTCGTGGGTCAGCAAGAACCAGACCATCGGCAGCAACAAGACCATCAATCTGGCCGACTGGATCGATATTTTCAGAACGCCCGGCATCAAGTTCGTCGATCTGCAATACGGCAACACCGAGGCCGAACGCGCCGAGTTCGAAAAGCGTTTCGGCATCACCCTTCATCACATCGACGGGCTCGATCTCAAGGAAGACATCGACGGCCTCGCCTCGCTGATCGGCGCGTGCGATCTCGTCATATCGGTGTCCAATACGACCGCCCATATCGCCGGCGCGGTCGGCGTCGAAACCTGGGTGCTTCTGCCCGCCAAGCTCGGCAAGTTCTGGTACTGGGGTTACGAGGGCGAACGCACGCTCTGGTACGACAGCCCGCGAATCATCCGCCAGTCGCACACCGACACCCACGACTGGGGTCCGACTCTGCGCACCACGGCGGAGCGACTCAGGGCGAAATTCGCCGGCGGCTGAGCTTCCTTAATGAAAGCTTAACGTCAAAATCCTCAAGCGTTTCAACAGGCCATGGCCCCGTTCTTTCCGCCTGTGTTTGCCGCTTGCTATAACCGCACCGGTTTGGCGGGTTCTTAACCTTTGCAAACCATAAACGCAGAATGAACCATATTCCTGATGTTCAAATGGCGCCGCATCTGACGGCGCTTCGGTGCCTGTTTCTGGTGGCACTGCATCACGGCGTCCAGGTTCCGCCGGAAAAATTGGCTGAAGCGGACGAGTCCGACAGCGTGGGCTCGGTGCTGCGGCTCATGTCCGATCTCGGTATCTCGGCGAAAATTCTGAAGAAGCGTTCGTGGGAAGATCTTCTCGCGCTCGGCAGCGCGTTCCCGGTCATGGCGGAGCAGCGGAGCGGCGGATGGGTCATCGTCGCGAGCACGCTGCCCACCAACGACGGCGGCAACCAGGTGGCGGTGCTCAACCCGGTGAACGAGGCGACCGGCGTACAGCTTCAGCGCCGCGACCGGTTCGAGGAAACCTGGACCGGTCGCCTGATCCTTTGCAAAAAGAAGTACAAGCTGGTCGACGAGACGCAGAAGTTCGGCTTGCTCTGGTTCATGCCCGAGATCATCAAGCACGGGAAATACTTCCGCGATATCGCCATCGCCGCGGTGATGACCAGCCTGATCGCGTTCGCCACGCCGCTGCTTTTCCAGATCATGATCGACAAGGTCATCCCGCATCACAGTTATCAGACGCTGCTGGCCGTGGTGGTCGCCTTCGTCGTCGCGCTGATCTTCGACAGCGTGTTCCAATACATGCGCATGTACCTGACGGTGTTCGCGACCAACAAGGTCGATGCGCGCCTGGCTTCGCGCACCTTCGCGCACCTGCTGCGCCTGCCGATGAACTTCTTCGAGAGTACGTCCGCGGGCGTGCTGCTGCGCCATATGCAGCAGACCGAAGGCATCCGCAATTTCCTCACCGGCCGCCTGTTCCAGACGCTGCTCGATACCGTGACGATGCCGATCATGCTGGTTGGCCTGTTCATGTATTCGGGCACGCTGACGTTCGTGGTGCTGGCGTTCACGGCGGCCATGGCCGCGGTGATCGCGGGTCTGCTGCCGCTTTACCGGCGCTACCTGGGCGAGCTTTACACCGCCGAAGGCGCGCGGCAGGCGGACCTGGTCGAGACCATCCACGGTATGCGCACGGTCAAATCCCTCGCGCTGGAGACGCCGCGGCTGCGCTCCTGGGACAACAAGGTCGTCGCGTCCGTACGCCGCCGCGCCGCCGTCGGTTATTTCGGCGCCGCCGCGGGCGTGTTCACCAACGGCCTGCAGCAGGTCATGCAGATGACCATCCTGGGCCTCGGCGCGTTCCAGGTGTTCGAAGGCAACATGAGCATGGGCGCGCTGGTCGCCTTCAACATGCTGTCGGGCCGCGTCACCGGTCCGCTTCTGCAGATCGTCTCGCTGGTGAACGAGTATCAGCAAACCGCGCTGTCGGTGAAGATGCTGGGCAAGGTGATGGACCACGCCGAGGAGCGCGATCCGAACTTCCGCGGCATCCGCCCGCTCATCACCGGCAAGCTCGAGCTTTCCAACGTCACCTTCAAATATCCCAACACCGTCACGCCGGCGCTTGACCGGGTTTCGTTCACGGTGGAAGAGGGCCAGTACATCGGTATCGTCGGCCGCTCGGGCTCGGGCAAGACCACGATCACGCGCCTGATCCAGGGCATCCATACCGCCCAGGACGGGCTGATCCGCCTGAACGGCACCGACATCCGTCACGTCGATCTCACCCACTTGCGCCGCTCGATCGGCGTCGTGCTCCAGGACAACATGCTGTTTCGCGGCACCATCCGCGAGAACATCGCGGCGGGCAAACCCGACGCGTCGCTGCACGAAGTCATGGAAGCCGCGCGCATGGCCGGCGCGGATGAATTCATCGACCGTCTGCCGCTGTCCTATGAAACGCTGGTCGAGGAAAGCGCCACCAACTTCTCGGGCGGCCAGCGCCAGAGAATCGCCATCGCCCGCGCGCTGCTGATGCGCCCGCGCCTGCTTCTGTTCGATGAAGCCACCAGCGCGCTCGATCCGGAAAGCGAAGCGATCGTGCAGCGCAACCTCGCCGAAATCGCGCGCGGCCGAACCCTTATCGTCGTTTCGCACCGCCTGTCGTCGCTGGTGAAGGCCGACGCCATCCTGGTGCTGGAACGCGGCGCGGTCGTCGATTATGCGCCGCACGGCGTGCTGCTCGAACGCTGCGCGATCTACAAGCATCTGTGGGACCAACAGATGGGGCATCTCGAAAATGCTTAAGCTGCTGGCCCCGCCCATCAAGACCCTGACCGACCGCGCGCGCGAACTGCGCCGCCGCGCCCTCGACCAGGCCGGACTTCTGATCGAAACGCCGGCCGTGCTGCCGGACGCGATCCCTTACCAGGAGCCCGTCGACGAGATCGCCGAGGAGCTTCCTCCCAAAGCGATGCGTTCGATCCACTACGTCATGGTGGGCATGTTCCTGCTCACGATCTTCCTTGCCGCGATCATCAAGGTGGACATCGTGGTGGTGGGCACGGGCCGCCTGCTCACCGAAGCGCCGCCCATCGTCATGCAGCCGATGGACCGTACCATTTTGCGCGAGCTGAAAGTGCGCCCCGGCGACACCGTGAAGAAGGGCCAGCTTCTCGCCACCTTGGATCCGACTTTCGCCCAGGCCGATCTTGGCGCGCTGACGGCCCAGCAACGCACCCTGGTCGCCCAGGTGCGCCGCCTCGAAGCCGAACTCAACAACCAGCCGTTCACGGCCTCGGGCAATTTCACGCAGGAAGATCAGCTTCAACTGACGCTGTATAACCAGCGTCAATCGCAATACGCCGCGCAGTTGAAGGTTTACGACGAGGAAGTCTCGCGGCGCGAAGCCAATATCCGCACGACCGAGGACCAGCGCGAATCGCAGGCCAAGCAGCTCGTGATCGCCAAGGAAGTCGAATCGATGCGCTCGCAGATGTTCGCCAAGGAGGTCGGCTCGCGCCTCAACTTCCTGAACGCCCAGTCCGCGCGCATGCAGATCGAACAGGCCGTGCAGGACGCCGCGAACCGCCTGACCGAGCAGAAACACGACCTTCAGTCCAAGCGCGCCGAACGCCAGGCCTATGTCGACGGCTGGCGCCAGAAGATCCTTGAAGACCTGGTGAGCGCCCGCACCAACGCCGAGCAGGTGGGCGAGGGCATCTCGAAGGCCGGCCTGCTCAATGACCTTGTGACGGTGACGGCGCCCGATGACGGCGTGATCGTGGAGATCCCCAAGCGCTCGGTGGGCTCGATCATGCGCGAGGGAGAGCCGCTGATCACCATTGTGCCGAGCAACTCCAAGATGATCGGCGAGATCATGGTGAATTCAAAAGACGTCGGTTACGCCAAGCCGGGCGACCATGTGGTCATCAAGGTCGACAGTTTCTCCTACCAGCGCCACGGGATGCTGGAAGGCAAACTGATCTCGGTCAGCGAGGAATCCTATATCGGCGGCGCCGTCAGCGGTGCCAACGCCGTTGTTCCGCCGGCGACCTCGGACGCCAGCGGCGCTTTTCATAAAGGCTTCGTGGAACTGACCAAGACGGAACTCGAGGATTTACCCCAAGGTGCGCGCCTGATTCCCGGCATGACGATGAGCGCGGAAATCAAGGTGGGCTCGCGCAGCGTGCTCGGATATTTCCTGAATCCGATCACGCGCGGGCTCAGCGAGAGCATTCGCGAACCGTAGGGGATGTGGGTTTACGACGTGGGAGCCGAGTCGGGCGTGAGTGAGGTCGGCTTCGTCGAATCGTCCGCTTGAAGGGTGAGTGGGCGATTCGACTTCGAAAGCGGGGATTTTTTCGCCGGTCTGTTGCGGTTCGGGTTGCAGACGTATTCGCGCAATAGGGCGACTACATATGTACTTCGAACGGGAAGGGTCCCCCAACGTATTGAGTCAGAGAGGTTTTTCGGCCGAGTTGAAAACTGCGTCAAACGGAACAAAAACGCGTTCAACTTTTGCTTGTCGATATTCGACGTCTGAGCTAAAACACCTACGGGTGACAGAAGGGTGAAATGCCCTTCATTAGGTTTGAAGCGTCTCTAGAACGGAGATTGGGGTATGTCTGACGTCACGCATTCCGCGTTCGCGCGGAGCAGCCTTCGCGCGCTGCATTTCCCGCAATTTGGTGCCGTTCTCTCACACGCTTCGCAACGGAGTGACGTGTAATGGCTACTCTTGCGATGAACTCAACGCAGATTGCTGCGTTAACCACGACGGACATCACCGCCCTCACCACCGTGTTCATGGCGGGCCGCACGTCGACTGAGCTGGGGTATTTCTCCACGCTTCAGTTCGCCCATTTCACGTCAACGCAGCTCAGCGTGATTGATCCGGCGGAAATCGTCGGGTTCACCACCACGCAACTCACCGGTCTTTCGACCACGCAGCTTTCGGGCATCTCGTCGACTCAGTTGGCCGCGTTCACCGCGACACAGATCGGCGCGCTGTCCACCACCGCCATCGGCCATATCTCCACCGGCCAGATCAGCGGCTTCACCGGCACCGAAATCGGCAACCTGACGACCGTCCAGTTCACCGCGCTGAGCACCACGGTGCTCGCGAACCTCACCAACACGCAGCTCGACGGCGTCAAGACCAGCCAGATCGCCGCGCTGTCCACCACCGCCTTCCGCTCGTTCACCTCGTCGCAGCTTGGCGGCCTGACCACCGCTCAGATCAACGCCTTCTCCTCCACCACATTCAGCCACATCTCGACCACGCAGCTTTCGGGCCTGTCGTCGGCGCAAATCGGCGCGCTGGCGAGCGGAACGGTGAATGCGCTGTCGACCACGACCTTCGCGCATCTGACCACGACGCAGATCAAGGGCTTCACCACCG
>JAYSFT010000114.1:0-10257 GCA_041913245.1 Rhodospirillaceae bacterium
AACGGCTTGCGGTCCGCCGCGCCGCGCTCCAGCGCGTCGGCAAGGCTGCGAAGCTTGGGCTCCACCGCCGCCCAGTTATCGAGCGCGCCCTGCATGGTCGGGGTAATCACCCGCGCCTCCGTGTACCAGGCAAGGTCGCGCGAAACCACCACCAGCCGCCCGTCGCGGCCGTGCTTCAAGGACGCTAACTTCATTTTTGGCGAGACTCTTTTTGATTGGCCTGGCGTGCTTTCTCGTGCACCCAGGCGGCGTGTTGCGGCGCCTTCTTGGTGCGAGCCCATTCTTCCAGCATGGCCGGAGCCACGCGCTTCAGTTCGGCGTTTTCCTCGGCCGTTCCCGTGTCCACCGCCAGCTCGATCCGGTGACCGTTGGGGTCGAAGAAGTAGATCGACATGAACACGCCGTGGTCCGTCGGCCCGATGACCTCGATCCCGCGCGCTTCCACTTTTTTCTTCAAGGCCAGTTGTGTTTCAAGGCTGTCGACCTTGAAGGCGATATGCTGCACCCAGGCCGGCGTATTCTCGTCGCGGCCCATGGTCTTCTGCTCGGGGAGTTCGAAGAAGGCGAGCACGTTGCCGTTGCCCGCGTCCAGGAAGGCGTGGAAATAAGGATCGTAGGCGCCGGTGGACGGCACATGGTCCTCCGCGAACGCCGTGGTGAAGTCCATGCCCAGAAGATCCTTGTAGAACGCCACGGTCTCTTTCGCGTCCTTGCACCGGTAGGCGACGTGGTGAATGCCCTTCAGCATCGTCATGGAACGGTCCTTTATTTGGGCTGTAGCACGCCGCGGCGAATCTGATCCTGTTCGATGGATTCGAACAGCGCCTTGAAGTTGCCTTCGCCGAACCCTTCGTCGCCCTTGCGCTGAATGATCTCGAAGAAGATCGGCCCGATCATCGTGTCGGTGAATATCTGCAACAGAAGGCGCGGGGCGCCTTCGGTGGTGCCGTCCAGGAGAAGGCCGCGGCTTTTCAGTTCGGCGACGTTTTCGCCGTGGCCCGGCAAGCGCTTCTCGATCATATCGTAGTAGGTTGCCGGCGGCGGGTCCATGAAGCGCACGCCCTTCGCCTTCAGGGTGTCGAAGGTCTTGAAGATATCGTTCGTCGACATCGCGATATGCTGAATGCCCTCGCCGCGGTAGAGGCGCAGATATTCCTCGATCTGGCTCTGGTCGTCGATCGATTCATTGATGGGGATCTTGATCTTGCCGCAGGGCGCGGTCATGGCGCGGGACTTCAGCGCGGTCTGCTTGCCTTCGATGTCGAAGTAGCGGATCTCGCGAAAATTGAACAGGCGCTCGTAGTATTCCGCCCAGAAGTCCATGCGGCCTTTGTAGACATTGTTGGTCAGATGATCGATCTCGGTGAGGCCGGCGCCGGCCGTGTCCTTCACGCTCTCGTCGAACACGAAGTCGACGTCGTA
Source organism: Rhodospirillaceae bacterium (assembly GCA_041913245.1). Lineage (GTDB taxonomy): Bacteria > Pseudomonadota > Alphaproteobacteria > Rhodospirillales > Rhodospirillaceae > SHVO01. The sequence continues at coordinate 1,423 of JAYSFT010000114.1, forward strand.
GATCGAGCCCTTCTTGTAGCGGTCGACGAAATAGATCAGGCTGCCGCCAATTCCCTCGATGGCCGGGATGTTCAGTTCCATCGGGCCGGCCGAACTCGGGACGTCCGCGGCGCCCAGTTCCAGGGCGCGCTTGTGCGCATAGGCGGCGTCTTCCACCCGGAACGCGATCGCGACCGCGGAGGGGCCGTGCTCGCGCGCGAAACGGGCGGCGCGGCTTTTCGGTTCGGCGTTGACCAGGAAGTTGATATCGCCCTGACGGTACAGGGTCACGTCCTTCGAGCGGTGCCGCGCCACCTTCGCGAAGCCCAGCGCCTCGAACACTTCGCCCAGGCGTTTCGGATCCGGCGCGGTGTATTCGACGAATTCGAAGCCGTCCGTGCCCATGGGGTTGGCGGTCGAGATGAGGGACGAGGGGGCGAGCATGAAACCTCCGCGGAAGGGATTTGAATGAGCCGACAATAATAGCGCTGCGGCCCCGCTACTTTGTTGCTAAGATCGGTCCACGTCGCCGAAATTGCGGCATAAAATTGCGTATAAGGCAAAAGCAGCGCAATTGGAGAAATCATGGCGCTGGACGCATTCGATCTCAAGATTCTCGCCGCGCTTCAGGAGAACGGCGGCCTCTCCAATCTCGAACTCGCCAAGAAGGTGGGGCTGTCGCCGTCGCCGTGTTTGCGCCGCGTCCGCGCGCTCGAGCAGCAGGGCGTCATTCGGGGCTATCAGGCGCTCATCGACCGGCGCGCCATCGGTCTCGGCATCCGCGCTTTCGTCGAACTCAAGCTCGAACGCCAGTCGGAAGCCGCCACGGAGAAATTCATCGCCCGGGTGAAGCGCCTGCCGGAGGTGATCTCCTGCTATTTGATGACCGGGTCCCACGACTACCTCTTGGACGTCGTGACGGTGGACATGGAGGCCTACTCCGAATTCACCACCAGGAAGCTTATCTCGCTGCCCGGCGTCGCCGAGGTCCGCTCCGGCTTCGTGCTCAAGGAAATCAGCCATCGCGGGTCGCTGCCGCTCGATCACCTGAAAGCGGCCCGATGATCCCGGCGCCCCTCTCCGCCGTCCTCGCGCTCAACAATCTCAACGCCCGGGAACTCTCCTGGCTCGTACGACAGCCCGAACTATATGAGGATCTGCTCCAACACGCCCAAAGGGCCGGTTTCGATCTCGTGGTGTGCGAGGTGAACTGCGTGCCGTCGAACCCGGGTTCGGACGCTTTCCACGCGGCGCTCGGATTCGTGGAAGTCGGCCGCGCCGATCTCATCGGGCGCAATGAGGTCGTCCGCTATCTCGCACGGCAATTCCAGCGCGCCGGTTTTTTCGCAAACCCGTCCTAAAATTGACGTTGCAAAAGGGCGTCTCACGCGGCCCATATAGTGTGTGACTCACGGCACACCCGCACCCGTCTGGATCAAGTTCGGTACGTCCGAATACCGCCACACCGGCATCGCCCTCTTCCTTGCGGGTTTCGCGACCTTTTCGCTGCTGTATTGCGTGCAGCCCTTGCTGCCCTTGTTTGCTCAGGAATTCTCCGTCTCGCCCGCGCAAAGCTCGTTGACCCTCTCGCTGGCGACGGGGGCCCTCGCGTTCTCGGTCGCGGCGGCGGGCGCGCTGTCGCAAGGCATCGGCCGGCGCGGCTTGATGTTCGCCTCCATGAGCGGCGCGGCGCTGCTCCAGTTGGTCGCCAGCGCCGCGCCGGATTGGCGCATGCTGCTGGCGGCGCGCGCGCTGGAGGGTTTCGTGCTCGGCGGTCTTCCCGCCGTCGCCATGGCTTACCTGGCCGAGGAAATCGAGCCGGCGCATCTCGGTAAATCCATGGGGCTCTATGTCGCGGGCACCGCTTTCGGTGGCATGATGGGCCGCATCGGCATGGGTGTGTTCACCGAATGGGTGTCCTGGCGTCCGGCGCTTGCCTTGTTCGCGGCCTGCTGTTTCGCCGCCGCAGTCGGGTTTCGCCTGCTGCTCCCGCCCTCGCGCAATTTCGTGCGGCGGACGGGCTTCGATCCGGCCTTCCACTTCAGGACCTTCCGCCATCACCTTGCAAACCGCGGCCTCTTGCGCATCTACGCCAGCGCCTTCCTGTCCATGAGCGTTTTCGTCACGCTCTACAACTACATGACCTTCCGTTTGACCGAGCCTCCCTATCTGCTCAGTCAAACCGTCATCAGCATGGTCTTTCTGATTTACGGATTCGGCGTGGTGTCCTCCTCCATGGGCGGGATCCTCGCCGATCGGTTCGGCGGGCGCCGGCTGCTCATCGTCGCCTACGCCGTCATGCTCGCCGGCGTTCTCGTCACGCTGGCCGGCAGTCTCGCGTTCATCATCGCCGGACTGGTGATCATGACGATCGCCTTCTTCATCGCGCACGCCGTCGGCAGCGGTTCCATCGGGCCGCTCGCGGACGGCGCGAAGGCCCACGCCTCCGCGCTCTATCTCCTGTTCTACTACCTCGGCTCCAGCGTCAGCGGCACCGCGGGCGGCTGGTTCTGGGAGCGCGGCGGGTGGACCGCCGTCGCCGCGTTCGCCGGGACGAGTTGCGCGCTCGGACTGGGCGTTGCCGTGTCCACCCGGGCAAAGCCGAGCGGACCGGCCGCGCCCATCGACGCCTGAGCTAAGCGTTGATGCCGACCGCGAAGGCCGCGCTCAGAAGCACGAGATACATCGCGCCGCCCACGATATTGGCGACAAAACCGTGGCCGCGCGCGCGCACCGGGTCCAGCGTCGTATAGAGATATCCGCCGACGGCGCCCGCCGGGATCGAAAGTCCGAGCGGCGGCAACCACGCGGTGTCGGGCAGACCGGTTTCCAGGCCGGCGCGCAGGTAAATAAGAACGAGAAAAAGGCCGAGGACGGCGCCCCAGATCATGCGCGGCAATTTTTTCGGCGGCTTGTAGAACAGGCGCTGTCTCATGCGCGGATTCTCCCCTCATGTGAACAACAAAAGAATCGGCGGCACTGGTGCCGGGCTCCGCTATCGCGGCCAAATCGGGCAAAAATGAGACGCTCGCCGTAAGCTTTCGCATTCGTTGATCACGAAAAACACGAGCACGTCTTTTGATCGGCGGCGGCGGCGCGAGGGTGTGACATGGGCGCGCGGCTGTGTGCCGCTCGCGCATCACCATGCGCGAGGAGTCCGGACCCGTGCGGGCGAATCGGCGCAAACGCTGTCGCTAACCGGTCCGATTCCGCGTAGTCTCTCGGCGCTTCAAGGGGAGGGGGACCCAATGACAATCGAACGCCACAGCGCCGTGCCCGGCGTGTTCAGTTTCCAGATGGGCGGCAAGTCCATCTTTTCGACCGCAACTGCCTCGCGCCGCCCGAAGATGATCTTCATCGCGGGCCAGCTCGCCACCGGACGGAACGGCGAAGTCGTCGGCGCCGGCGACATGCGCGCGCAACTGCGCCAGGTGTGCGAGAACATCAAGGCCGCCCTCGCCGCGGCCGGGGCGACGCTGGAGGACGTCGTGCAGACGTCGACCTTCGTCACGGACTGGGCCGGGTTCCGCGAAGCCATCGACGTGCGCCAGGCGTATCTGGGCGACGCCCAGCCGACCAGCACCACGGTGCAGGTCACCGCGCTCGCGCATCCCGACTACATGGTCGAGATCAGCGCCATCGCGATGATCGAGTAGGCGCGCATCAACGCCGCAGGTAGAGCCACAGCGTCAGCGGCGCCATCACGGCGGTCAGGATCGCCGGGGCGAGCAGCGCCATCAGGACGTCGGCGGCCGTCGCGCCGCCGTTCATCAGGCCGCGGACGGCGGTCGTCATCAGCGTCACCGGATTCACGTTCACGAAAGCCCGCAGCCAGCCGGGCATCGTGGCGGGATCGACCATGATGTTGGACGCGAACACCAGCGGGAATAAAAACGTGAAGCCCGCGGTCATGACCGTCATGGGCGTGCGGATCAGAAGGCCGAGCACGATGAAGATCCAACCCATGCCGAAACCGATCGCGAACAGCATCAGGAACGCGGCGGCGACACCGAAGATGCCCGCGCCCGGCCGGTAACCGAGCGCGAGACCGATGGACAGGATGATCGCGCCGGCGATCAGGTGACGCATCACGTCGCCGACCATGAGGCCCGCGAACGGCGACAACGACCAGATCGGCAGCGAGCGGAAGCGGTCGAACAGGCCCTTTGAAAGATCGGTCGACAGACCCATGCCGGAGTAGACCGCGTTGAAGCTGACGGTCTGCACCAGGATGCCGGGAATGAACACCTGCAGATATTGCGCGGGACTTCCGGCGAGCGCGCCGCCGAAGACGAAGGTGAACAGCAGCGTGAACATGATCGGCGTCATGACCAGGTCGAACATCTGCTCGGGCACGTAGCGGAATTTCAAGACCGCGCGCCAGCCGAAGACCAGGGCGTTGGACAGGCCCGATGGTTTCGCCGGGCGGGTCACCCCCAGCAGCACCGAGGACGATGCGTCGTTCATTGTTTTTTCTCCGCTTCGGCGCGCTCACGGCCGGTCAGGCTGAAAAACACCTCGTCCAGACTTGGCGACCCCAGCGCGAAGTCGGACACCGCGATCCCTTGCGCCGCCAGAGCCGCCACGGCCTCGGCCGCGGCGGCGGGCGATCCGGCCACCACGGCAAGCTGGCCGCCCTCGGCGCTGCGGCGCACGTTGTGTCCCAGGCGCTGCTCGAGGATCCGCGCCGCGTCCCCGATGCGCGCCGGGTCTTCGACATGCACATGCAGGAAGCCCGAACCCACCTGCGCTTTCAATTCACGGCTCGTGCCCTCGGCGATCTTCCTGCCCTTGTCGATCACCACGATGCGCTCGGCCAATTGATCGGCCTCTTCCAGATACTGCGTGGTCAGAAGGATGGTCACGCCGGCGTTCGCGAGGCCGCGGATCATTTTCCACACCGACTGGCGCGCGGAGGGATCGAGGCCCGTGGTCGGCTCGTCCAGGAACAGCACGCCCGGCGTCACCACCAGCGAGGCGGCGATATCGAGGCGGCGGCGCATGCCGCCCGAATAATCCTTCACCTGGCGCGCGGCCGCGTCGGTGAGTTCGAAGGCGGCCAGGAGATCGTCGGCGCGTTTCCTGGCGCCCGCGCCGCGGAAACCCCACAGGCGCGCCAGCAGCACGAGATTGTCGCGGCCCGTCAGATCCTCGTCGAGCGAGGCGAACTGGCCGGTCATGGCGATGGCCGCGCGCACGTCGGCGGGCGCGGCGATCAGATCGTGTCCCATCACGGTCGCGGAGCCGCCGTCCGGGCGCGACAGCGTGGCGAGCATGCGCATCAGCGTGGTTTTCCCGGCGCCGTTCGGCCCCAGGATGGCGAAAATCATGCCGCGCGGCACCGCAAGGTCGATGCCGTCCACGGCATGCACCTCGCCGAAGCGCTTGATAAGCCCGCGCGCGGCGATGGCGAGTGGGTCGTTCATAGTGGGTTTTTTCCCCGAGGCTGGGCGCCGAGAATACCGGCCTGTCTCGCGCCCTCAAGGCCGAAAAGTGAAACGGGCTTATGCCGCGGCGTCGGTCCGGCGCTTGACCCTATACCCGCCGCGATCTCCAAAAAGGGAAAATTCTTCCCCGGACGGCGCTTTTCGAAGGAGGCGGCTCATCCCCAGGAGGCGTATATAATGCGGTGGGGAGCGGGCGCATTGACCCTGCGGCCGCCCTTATTAGGTTGGGAGCAACCTCTAAGGAACTCGGGTATGCACACGTTGGCAAGAGCGGCCCTCGCCGCCGTTACACTGGCTTTCACCGGCGCGGTTTTCGCGCCGACGGCGGGCGCCGACAGTATCGAGCCGCGCATTAAAGACCGGCGAATCGGCTACGCCATGACGCGCCGCGCCTGGGCCGTGCACCGCACGCCGGGTTTCAAGGTGGAATGCCCGAACGGTCTCAACGACGGTCCGCGCGAACAGTTCGCGCAGCTCTTTCCGCAGGACAAGGGCCAGAAGTGGACGCTCGAGCAGAGCCAACTTGCCCGCGAAGCCGACATCTATTTCCCGGCGCGCGCCGAAGACGGCTTCGTCTTCAAGGAAGCCCAGGGCAAGATCGCGCCCGGCCTCAATCTCGACGGCAAGACCGACGCCAACGACTTCACCGACACCGACGGCGTGAAGGGCGTCGACAACCAGCTCTTCCGCGCGCTCGGCTGCCTGGCGGGCTGGAACGGCGACGGCATCCCGTTCATCAACTTCCAGGACACGACGTATCTGCGCCGCCACATCTCGAACCGCTACATGTTCGAGATCAGCGAAGTCGACGATCTGGTCAACGACCCCGACGTCGTCGTCACCACCTACCGCGGCCTCGATCCGCTGCTGTCGGACGCCACCGGCGACGGGTTCGTCCCGGGCGGCACACAGCGCATCGACGAGCGTTTCGGCAAGATCTATCAGGCCCGGCTCAAAGGGAAGATCGTCGACGGCGTCCTGGTCACGACCGAGCCGGTGGACGGCCTCATCCCCAATTCGATCGCCTTCGACACCAGCAGTCACCAGCTGCTGCGCGGCATGCAGTTCCATCTCAAGCTGACCCCGGAGCGCGCGTCGGGTCTCATCGGCGGCTATGCCGACATCTACAGCTGGATGCTTCAGTTCAAGACCAGCTGGGGAACGCATCACGCGGCCTACGGCCAGGTGGCGTCCCAGTCCCTGACCCGTGCGATGTATCGTCTCGCGGATGCTTATCCGGATCGGACCGGCCAGAACACCGCGCTCTCCGCGGCGCTCGACGGCGACTGGATTCAGGTCTACATCGAGCATCCGGCGAAAGCCGTGGCGGCCAACGATACGGCTCCGGCCGCGACCGCCGCCGGCAACCGCTAAATCGCTTCGGCGAACCGGCTTCTCCTTCGCCGGAACGCGCTCTAAGTCAGGATCCCGACGATGGCGCCCGCGATGCAGGTGGCGAGCGTGCCCGAGATGATGGTTTTCGGCGCCAGCGCCGCGATGTCGTTGCGCCGCTCCGGCACCATGGCCGCAAGACCGCCGATCATCGTGCCCAGCGAGGCGAAGTTCGCGAAACCGCAGAGCGCATAGAGCATGATCATCTCCGTGCGCGGCGAGATCGCGCCCTCGGGTAGGCGGATCATTTCGTCGTAGGCGATCACTTCGTTGAGCACGGTCTTCGTGCCGAGAAGGCCGCCGGCGGTCACCGCCTCGCTCCAGGGAATCCCGAGCAGCCAGGCCAGCGGCGCCATGACCCATCCGAAAATGCGCTGCAGCGTCAAAGGCGCGCCGCCGATGTCCGGCGTCACCGCGTCGATCGTCGCGTTGACCATGTACACCAGGGCCACCAGCACCAGGATCATGCACATCACGTTCAGCCACAATTGGATCCCGTCGAGCGTGCCGCGCGCGATGGCGGCCATGGCGTTCTCGCCTTCGCGGCGCCCTTCGATGGCGACATCGCCGGGGTCGGTGTTCTGCCTCAGCTCGAACGCGTCGGGCGGCATCATGAGGAACGCGACGGCGACGGCGGCGGGCGAGGAGATGATCGAGGCCGCGATCAATTGTCCCAGGGCGTTCGGGATCGCATTGGAAAGGATGGTGGCGTACAACACGAGCACGCTGCCAGAGCTCGACGCCATCCCCGCGGTCATGATCACAAAGAGCCCCGCGCGCGTCTCGCGGCGCAGGTACGGACGCACCACCAGCGGCGATTCCACCATGCCGACGAAGATGTTCATCGCGCTCGACACGCCGGCGGGGCCGTCCAGGCCGATGGTCCGGCGCAGCACCCACGCGAAACCGCGCACCACGGGCTGGATGATGTGCCAGTGGAAGAGAAGCGCCGACAGCGCCCCGACCACCAGGATGATCGGCAGCGCTTGGAAGGCGAAGATGAACGCCGATCCCGCCGGGGTCACGTCGAACGGCGGCGTCGCGCCGCCGAGATAGCCGAACACGAACGACGAGCCGGCATGCGTCGCATCGGTCAGCACGTTCATCGCGTCGTTCAGCACCGACAGGCTGTTGCGCAGCGGCGGAACCTTGAGGAGCAGCACCGCCAGGACGAAGGTCAGCCCGATCCCGACGATCACCGGACGCCAGATCACGGTGCGCGAGCGGTCGCGCACAAGCCAGGCCAGGCCAACCAGGGCGAACAGCCCAAGGGCGCTTTGGAGCGGTAACACCGTGTAAGTCCCCGTTTGTAGATCCCCGTCTCCAATTCGTAGCGCGGGCGGGGGCCGGGCGGTGAGCGAAAAACCCGCCAAAACCGCAGGTTTTTCTGTTGTCTTTTGCCGCGCCTCTCATCAAGTGGTTGAATTTCGCGGCATACCTTCGGTTGAAACGCCCGCGCCGCCGCAGTATGTTGCGCGCCTTCGTTCACAACGACGGGTGGCTGACCATGCAGAGCAGCATCCATGACAAGGTCCGAAAGCGGCGTTAGCACGCTTTAAACCGCGCGCGGGGTCCTCCCTGCGGCGCATCCGGAACCGAACCGCCGTTCCCGGCGTTTGCCGGGTCTTCCTGAACAGATACCGAAGTGGAGCCGGCGCGCGCGCCGGACGCATCATATGTCCGTCAAAAGAAAGCCGCGCGCCGATGCGATGCGCGCCGTCCTCGCCTTCACGTTCCGCCACTGGGCCAAGCAGCCCCGTTCCGCGGCGTTCATCGCGCTCGCCATGTGCGGCGCCACGCTGACCGAGATTTTCGTGCCGGTGGTGGCGGGCCGTCTGATCGACGCGCTGGTGCAGAACGCGCGCGGCAATATCATGCCGCTGTTCCTCGCGATGGCCGCGCTCGGCGCCGGCATGGTCGTGCTGCGTCATACGGCGTGGATGTCCATCATCGCCTTCACCCTGCGGATCATGCGCGACGTGGCGCAGGAAACCTTCCACCGCGTGCAAAGGTTCTC